>DATAQT010000189.1:0-19546 GCA_036264535.1 Paraburkholderia sp.
ACGACAGATCGATGGTCGAGTTTGGATCGATCGCGCCGACCACGTTGTCGAGCAGACGGCCATGACATTCGCCGGTATTCGGAATGTCGTAATAGAAATGCAGACGCAACTGCGTGCGCGGCGTGAGCAGCAGCGGCGGAATACGCACGGTGCGGCGCGCTTCGGCGGTCCGGTCGGGCATGATGCGCGCGAAGTAATGGCTCAGTTCGAACACCGACGCGGACTCGGCCGGAATCGGCAGCGCCTGCACGAAGCCGTTGTTCACGCTGACGTTCAGCGACGAGCGGTCGCGCGCCGGCCGCACCGTGTAGCGGTAGCGCAGATCGATCGGCGCGCCGCGCGTGTGCCACATGAACAGATCGGGCGGCACGCGCATGTTGATGCGCACCGCGTCCGCGTCGTAGCCGAACACGGTCAGGTCTTTCGGATCGGCGAGCTCGCCGAAGCGCACGGCGCGGTCGGTCGGCAGCCAGTTCGGCGCGTCGTACGGCACGCGCGGCGTGATCTCGTTGAGCGCCGTGATCGTCGCGCTCGCGCCGGACAGCGTGCTATGGCCGATACCAAGCGACTTCGCGGCAGTCTTCAGCTCGGCTTCGTTGCGGCCGAGCACGAGCAGCAGCTTGCCGCGCGCGCTCGCGTCGCGCTCGACCACCGCGATGGTCGGGCCGGTGATCTCGGGAATCGTCACGCCGGCCGGATGCTGGTCGCTCGTCGCGAACATGACCGCGTTGCCCGACAGCGGCGCGTTGTCGAGCTGCACGGGAAACGTCGCGCCGCGATAGCCGGCGAGCGAGCCGAACCACGACGCGACGATGCCGGCCGCTTCCAGCGTGCCGTTGCCCGGCTTCTGCGCGAACACGAACGGCAGTTCGAGGCGGCGCACGTCGCGGCGGTCGAAGAACGGCTGCGGCAGCGCGGCCAGCTCCGCCTTCGTCGCGAGCGACGAGTAGGTCAGGTCGAGCGAGCTCGCGTTGCTGATCGTCGCCCACAACGACGAGTTCGCGGGGTCTTCGCAGGCGGTCGTGTAATGACCGATCAGTTGCAGGTTCAGGTGGTTGAAGTCGGTGATGAAGCGCGGATCGATCGAGACGTCGCGCGCGACCAGCATGCCGGCCTGTTCGTGCGGCAGCGGCAGCGTCGCGGCGACTTCGCCGTTGACGAGCACCTTCAGCTGCGACAGGTTCGCCAGCAGCGCGGGCGAGTAGCTGTAGATCAGATGCAGCGTCGCGCCGGTCACGACCTCGTCGGCGCGCACCGAGAACGCGATGCCGTTCTGGCCGTCGACGCCGCGCAATTGCAGCGGGTCGAGCGCGCCGAAGTCGGCGAACGTCAGCGTCTGCCGACGGCCGCCCGGCACCAGCGTGCCCGGCTCGGCGGTGGTCGGGGTGCGCATGCCGAGCGCCTTCACCGACGAGGCCGCGAGCGCCGGCGTCGGCGTGGCGAGCGCGCCCTGGGCGATCGCGTTCGGATCGAACGGCACCGCGGCGCTCGGCGCGGGCACGTTGCCGACACCGGTCGCGACCTGCGCGGTCTGCGCCCCGCCTGCGGCTGCCGCCGCGTCCGACGCCGGCCTGGCCGCGGTGGCCGCTTCAGCCAGCGGCACGAACGACGCCAGCGCGGTCTGCAGCGCCAGCCAGCAGGCGATGCCACGCATGACTCGCCGCGTGCGCGGGGAGCCATGGCGGGCAAAAAAGCGCGAGGTTGATCCGATGCGGTTGCACCCGTGAGCCGGGCGTTCGATATTGTCCTTCGCTATCCTGTTGCCCATAGATCAGTCTTTGGTTTTTAGCTTCTTGACGTCCGCGGGACGGCTTTTGAGCGAACTGCGCAAGTCGTCGTACAGATGCTCGAACAGACCCGCGATGCCGCGCGCGCCGACCTGCAGCACATGCGACAGACCGCGCAGCGGCGTGTCCTGCTCGCGCCCCTCGGCCCAGCCGGTCCACGCATCCGCGCGGGCGAAGGTGGTCTTCACGAACTCGTACTCCTGTTCGCGCGACATCGACGAAAAGCGCAGGCCCACGCGGCCCGGCTCGGTAAAGCTGACGGTGGCGGGGAACGCGTACTCCTCGTCGCCGCGAAACAGCGACACGCTCACGCGCTCCTGCATGGGCACTTCGATGTTCCTGGGCAGCGCGACACCGACGCCACCTTCCGAGTAGTCGATCGTTTCGCACGCGAGCGTGCGGCCGGTCGAGAACTTCAGCATCACCGGCATCTTCATCGCCACGCGGGGCACCGCGCGGATCTGGCGGCGTTCGCTCGCGGCGGCCACGCTCGCGCCGAGGATCAGCATGTTGTAGCCGGTCCACGCGAGATTGAGCAGGGTGGTCTCGACGATGCTGCGCACGTGCCAGTTCATATAGATGTGCACGAGACCCGCGAGGAAGCCGAGCAGGTTCAGGAGCAGCAGGAACAGATACGGCCGCGAGATCGACCAGTCGAAGTAGCTCTTCTCGATCTTGCCGCCCTTGGCCGTCACGTTGAACTTGCCGAGCTTCGGGTTGATCAGCGCGAGCAGCGTCGGCGCGGTGATGTACGACGCGAGCACCGACTCGTACACCTCCGCCCAGAACGAATGGCGGAACAGGCGCTGCATCCGCGAATTCGTGATGCTCGCATGCATCATGTGCGGCAGCGCGTAGATCGCGATCATGCTGGCCGCCGCTTCGATCACATGCGCGCCGAAGAACAGATACGACAGCGGCGCGGTCAGGAACACGAGACGCGGCACGCCGTAGAAGAAGTGCATCATCGCGTTCAGGTAACAAAGCCGCTGGCCGATCTTCAGCCCCTTGCCGGTCAGCGGATTGTCGATGCGGAAAATCTGCGTCATGCCGCGCGCCCAGCGGATGCGCTGGCCGATGTGGCCCGACAGGCTTTCGGTCGCGAGGCCGGCGGCCTGCGGAATCGCCAGATACGCGGTGGTGTAGCCGAGGCGGTGCAGCTTCAGCGCGGTGTGCGCGTCCTCGGTGACGGTCTCCACCGCGATGCCGCCGATCTCTTCGACCATGCTCCGGCGCAGCAGCGCGCACGAGCCGCAGAAGAACGTCGCGTTCCACAGATCGTTGCCGTCCTGCACGAGGCCGTAGAACAGCTCGCCTTCGTTCGGCACCTTGCGGAAGGTGCCGAGGTTGCGCTCGAACGGGTCGGCGGAGAAGAAGTGGTGCGGCGTCTGCAGCATCGACAGCAGTTTGTCGCGCAGGAACCAGCCGAGGCCGATCTGCAGGAACGAGCGGGTCGGGATGTGATCGCAGTCGAAGATCGCGAGGTACTCGCCGCTCGTGATCTTCAAGGCCTCGTTGATGTTGCCGGCCTTCGCGTGGCGGTTGTTGGTGCGGATCGTCCAGTTGACGCCGACTTCCTCGCAGAACGCCTTGAACTCAGGGCGCCGGCCGTCGTCGAGCACGTGGATCGACATCCTGTCGGCCGGGTAGTCGAGCGCGAGCGCCGCGTAGACGGTCGGTTTCACGACACTGAGCGGCTCGTTGTAGGTCGGGATGAACACGTCGACGCTCGGCCACTCGTCGCGATTGGCGGGCATCGGCAGCGGCTTGCGCTTGAGCGGCCACGCGGTCTGGAAGTAGCCGAGCATCAGCACGAGCGTCGAGTAGAGTTCGGCGGACACGAGCAGCAGACCCCAGGCGGCGTCGAGCGGATGTTCCCAGTACGTCGTTTCGGTCAGCCGCCAGTACATGTAGCGGCCCGACGCGACGATCGACAGCATGATCATCACCATCGTCGCGTAACGGCCGGGCAGACGGCGAAACAGCAGCGCGAGCGCGAAGCACAGGGTCGCGAAGGTTAGCTGCTGATAGAACTCGAGCGGCACCGTGAACACGAAGTACAGCATGTACAGCGCGACCAGCGTCACGAGCCCGGTGACGATGCGGCTGTTCCAGAAGTTCGCGTCGATGAAGCGTCGGAACCGCGACGGCTCGCCGCCCTCGGGCTCGCGCGAGGAGGCTGGGCTGCTCATGCGACGTTCCTCGGCTGGGCGGCGATCGCATCGAGCGCCGTCATGAGCCACGCGCTGCACGCGCGGAAGTCGGCGGCGGCCTGGCTCAGTGGATCGTAATGGATCAGCGTGGTGTCGCAGGCGAGCGCTTCACTGACGCCTTCGTCGAGATGGATCACGCCGGGGAACACCTTGTTGCCGAGCATCTGACGCAGCACCTTCAGCACGTCCTTGGTCAACTGGCGCGACTGGTCGATCTGGTTGACCACGTAGCCCACGCCGCCGAACTCCGCGCGCGGTGCCGCGTAGGTTTCGATGAGCCTCTCCATCAGCGGGATCGCCGCGTACGACGCGGCGTCGGCGAGCACGACGTTCAGCGCGAAGTTGGCCGCGCTCAGCGCGGTGCGCACGTAGGTCGACGAGCCGGGCGGCGTGTCGACGATCACGATGTCGGACGGGTCGAGCCGCAGGTTCTGCAGCGACTGCGCGAGCCACTGCGGATGCTGGTCGATATGCGCCTCGAAGCGTCGGCGGTCGTCCTCGAGCAAGGCGCCGTACGGCAGCACGGTCACGCCGTCGATGCCGTCGTACATCACCGTTTGCCAGGGGTTGCCGGACAGGGTCGCGCGCGACAGGCCGTCGATGCTGTCGAGCGGCACGCCGAAATGCAGACGCAGCGCGTTCTGCGGATCGAGATCGAGCGCGATCACGCGCCGGCCGCTGTTGGCGAGCACGGAGGCGAGATTGGCGGCGAGGGTGGTCTTGCCGACGCCGCCTTTGGCGGACACCACGGCGATGACTTTCATGAGCGACGCGGACCGTTGGTGAGCCAGGAGGCGGAGCCGTCGCGCGCGGTGCCGGCGGGAGCCTGAGTGCCTCGAGCGGACGTGCCGCGCAGACGGTCGAACACCGAGTTCAGCGATGCGGCCAGGGGGGCGGGCGCGGCCGCTTGCGATGGCGCGGGCTGGCTCTGCGTGGCAAACATTTTGCCGAGGATCGATGGCGGTGGGGCCGGTGCCGCGGGCTGGGCCGTATAGACGGGTTGCGCGGGTTGCGGTGCCTGTAGGGGTTGCATCGACGGCGCGGGTGCGGTGCTCGCGCTGCCATAAGCGGGCGCGGCGGCGCGTGCCCAGCTTGGCGCGACAGGCGAGGTGGGCGCGACCGGCGCAATCGTTTGCGCGACCGGCGCGCCGAATTTGAATGTGGACGGCGGGCTCACGGGCTCCACGGCAGGTGGGATGGCCGGTGCGATCGATGCGGCGGGTGCAGCGGTCGGCGGGATCAGTGCCGACGCGGCAGCGGCCGGCGCAACCGGAGCGCTCGTTGCAGTAGCCATGCCCGCCGACGCTACTACGCCAGCCGCCGCACGCGCAGCCGCCTCGTCGGGTTCCTCGGCCGCAGCGAAGCGCGACGCGCCGCTCGGCGGTGTGGGCTGGGCGGCAGCCACCGGCACCGGCGGAATGTCACGCCGGTGCGGGCGCGTGAACAGCGGCGCCTTCGCGCGCGTCACCGACGCCACGTCCTTCGGTGCCGTGTCCTCGTGGAGGGCGGTCCGCGGCGCCACGCTCACCGACGGCTGCGGTTTCGCCTCGCGTAGCTGGCCGATTGCCGGAATGGCCGGCTGCGTCAGATCGAGCGTCACGAGCAGGGGCCAACGCGTGCGCGCGGCGCGCGCATCGTTTTCGCGGCCGATCTCCTGGTACGCGTTCGCGTCGCCGCCAAATTGCTCGAACAGTTTTTCGATGTCGCTCGATGAACTCATGATGCCGTCGTCTTTTACGTACCGTGCATTGCCCCGAACCGACTCCTCGGGGCGCTATCTATTTGAACTGCCTTCCCTGATTCCGCGTGGCGGCTGCGTCGTGCCGCGTGCCTATTGCATCACTACCTCACTGCCTTGAAGCGCATATGTCGGTCACCGTTCGGGCGTGGCGCGTCCCGAGTCGTGCCGACGATTCGCACGCACGTTCGTATCCATGCGTGCAAAGTCACGCGCGCTCAGGCCGGATGACGGCCCAGGCGGAATTCGAGTGAGCTGTCCTCGCCGAACGCGCTCGTCTGCACGACCGACAAACCTTGCGCGCCCAACGCGCTCAACCAGGTCTGATAGACGCCTTCGAGAAACGCCGGCGTCCAGGCGAGCGCCGATTCGCCGAACGCGGGCAGCGGCGCGCAATAGTGAATGATGCGCAGCGACTCGGCCTCGTCGGCGAGCGCGACGTAACCCCAATCCATCTGATGCCAGTAAGAATTCAACACCTGCTGGAGTTCGGCCGTCGATGCGCAGGCGGGCAGCGGATGCGCGAGCGCGAAACGGCCGCCGACGCGATGCATCAGCTGACGCAACTCGTCGCGGCCGATTTGCGCTTCGAACTCGCTCGCCAGTGCGCTTAGCATGCCGCGCCATTGCGGCGAGATCTGGCGTTCCAGCAGGTAGTCGAGGATTGGGACCATATTTCCAGGTAGAGGTCGCTGCCCGTTGCACATCCGCGAACGTGACAGCCATTGAATATCAGAGTAGTTCGGCAATCGCGCGCCGTGCGTCATTTACGTCATTTCTACCGGGTTGTGTACTGCCCGGCACACACCGTCAGAAGTCTACTTAAGACGCTAACATTTAGCCACTTTCCATTGCGCGGCTTATACGTATAGTGATGCGCATTAGAGACAGGCAATTGCGTAATTTTTGCTGCTTCAATTGAATCGAAGGTTTTCCTTTGCTTGATGCGAAAAAAAGCTTGCGCGGCTATAGGTGTATTAACCGACAATTCGGGCATGCTTTGAGCTTTACGCTTTTAATCATGCGTGCGCGACCAAAATTGTCATGGCGACCTTTCAAAATCTTGCATGGCGCGTGACAGCGGCGCCTGGGAGCAAGTGGATTAACGGTCGTGCAGACGGTATTAATTGCGCGCATTGAATTACGACAGGACCAGCAACAGGCATTTGCCGCGATAAAGCAACCGACACCGTGACAACCAGGGGAGCCGCGAGGCCCCAGCCACCGATACAACGCGACGAAACAACCGATGCAAAGCGCCGCTCGCGCGCGGGGTCGCTCGATTCAAACAAGATGCAATGCTCAATCCACTCACTATTCTGCTGGTCACGGTTCTAGCGGACGCAATGGCGATGGCCGTGCTCTACTCGCTAAGGCGCGCGGAGATCCCGGGCGTCAGCTATTGGATCGCGGCCAACGGGCTCACCGTCGTCGCACTCCTTGGCGCGGCATTGCAGGGACATGCGTCACCGTGGCTGACGCTCATCCTGGCCAACGTGCTGTTCGCGCTCGCGCTGCTGCTCATGCTAGAAGGCTGCCTGCGCTTCTTCGGCCGCCGCGCGCGGCCGTGGCCGGCTTATGCGGGGCTCGTGTTCGTGCTGGTCGGCATGGTCTACTGGTCCTTCGTGGCACCGAACTTCAATGCGCGCGTTGCGCTGGTGTCCGCGTATCACGCGAGCCTCTATGCGGTGCTCGGTCTGTTGATGCTGATCGGACGCCCCGCCAACCGGCCGCGCTACAGCTTCTACTTTCTCGCGACTACCGCGTTGCTGCTGTGCCTCGGCCACGCGACGCGCGGCTTCATGTATGGCTTCCACCTGCTCGAGCAGACGAGCCTGATGCAGGTGTCGATGCCCAACATCGTGTTTCTCGCGCTCGGCATTCTCGCGCCGCCGTTCCTGTCGATCGGCGTCGTCATGCTCGCGCACGACCGTCTCGCCGAGCGCCTCGAGCGGCTCGCGAACGTCGACGATCTGACCGGCGCGCTGTCGCGCCGCGCGTTCCTCGAAATCGGCGGCGCGCTGCTGAACGCCTCGTTGCGCACGGGCTTACCGGTCGCGATCGCGATCGTCGACATCGATTCGTTCAAGGCCGTCAACGACACGTACGGTCATGCGGCCGGCGACCAGGTGCTCGCGCACTTCGCGGCGTTCGTCGCGCGCGAGCTGCGGATCGGCGACGTGTTCGGACGACTCGGCGGCGAGGAGTTCGGCGTGCTGTGCCCGGCGACCTCGGCCGTCGAGGCAGTCGTCCTGCTCGAGCGACTGCGCGCGCGTCTCCCGGCCGCCGCGCCGGGCAACCTGCCGAGCGGGCTGCGCTACACGTTCAGCGTCGGCGTCGATCAGCACCGGCCCGGTGAATCGCTCGCGCAGATGATGGCGCGCGCCGACCACGCGTTATACGCGGCGAAAGCGGCGGGGCGCGATCGGGTGATGACGGCGTAGCGGAACCGGTCATAGCGGGCACGACCAGGAGATGCCGGATCGCCGCAATGACCGCATAGTGGGACGGCAGCGCGCCTTTCCAGCGCGCAGCCGATGAATTTATACGTCGTCGTACGTTAGCCATAAATTTTTACCGGACGTTTGCCGATAACCATTGGCGGGGTGACCGGAACCCCAGCCTGATCAACCTCTATGTCTGCCATCCCAACGCAGCACCAGCCCGAGCCGAGCTTGCGCGAGCGCTTTCACCAGCGCTCGCTCGAGCATCAGCGGCCGCTTTCCATCGTGACGATGGCCTTCACGGTGATCACGTTCCTGTGCATGGTGGCGGCGCGCGAACTGGTCGGCGTTCCGGCCGCGCCACTCGGCTACCGGCTGCTGTGCGCGTTCGTGCTCGCGCTGCTCGTCGCGGCGATTCCGGGCGCGAAGTCGACGGCGCGTTTCGGCGCGATCGGCGTCGCGTACCAGCTGGTACTGATCGGCGGGCTCGTGCTGAACGCGAGCGGCGCCGCGCATCCGTGGGCGTGGCTATTGCCCGCTCTCGTCGTGATCCCGATCTGCGCCGCGCCACTGTGGCTCACGCCCGTGCACTTCTTCACCGGCAACGCGCTGTTCTACGCGGCGGCCGTCGCGCTGCTGCTCGCCAAAACTCATGTGCGCGAGGTCGACGCGGCCATCTGGACGTGGGTCATCGCGATCGGCGCGCCGACGGCGGCGGTGTTTCATTTCGGCTTCTACCGCTTCCGCCGCAATCACTATCTGCTGGAGAGCCAGCTTGCGCAGCTCGCCGCGACCGATCCGCTGACCGGCCTGCAAAACCGCCGCGCCTTCGTCAAACACGCGGAGGCGCGCCTCGACACCCTCGCGCCGGGTGCGCGGATCAGCGCGATCTTTCTCGACATCGACAGCTTCAAATCGCTCAACGATCGCTATGGCCATTCGGTCGGCGACCATGCGCTGTTCCAGGTCGCGCAGGTGCTGAAGGACGAGGTCGCGCTTTACCATAGCGTGAGCCGCATCGGCGGCGAGGAATTCGCGGTGCTGCTCGACGACGACCTCGCCCGCGCGCTGCAATTCGCCGAGCGAATGCGCGTCGCCATCGCCGCGATCGAACGGCCGGACGGCCATCTGACCGCGAGCTTCGGCGTCGCCGAGCACCGGTGCGGCGAAAGCTTCATGGCGCTGCTCGATCGCGCGGACGAGGCGTTGCTGCGCGCGAAGCACTCGGGCCGCAACCGTGTCTGCGCCGAGCGGGCGCCCCCGTTCGACGCGTTGCAGCCGCCGTTCGACGAGGCGTTCGCGCCGCGCTTCGAGGGCAACGAATCGGGCGCGCGCGGCGCGCGTTATCGCTGGGAAGACTTCTATCTGATCTCGCACTTCCAGCCGCTCTACAGCCTGTCGCATCAGAAGCAGGTCGGCTTCGAGGCGCTGCTGCGCGGCGAGCAGGACGACGGCACGCTGGTGCCGCCGGTCGTGATGTTCGCGCCGAAGCCGTCGAGCGACGAAGGCGCGCTCGACCGCGCGAGCCACGCGGTGCATCTCGGCAATGCGCGCCGCGCGCTGCCCGGCGATGCGTGGCTGTTCCTGAACATCCTGCCGGCCACGTTCGTCGCCGACGGCTACGCCGACCAGTTGACGAAGATCGTGCGCGCCGCGGGGCTCGAACCCGAGCGCGTGATCCTGGAGATTCTCGAATCGCACGGCGGCAGCGTCGACGATATGTCGCGCGCGGCGGCGCGATATCGGCAGCACGGCTTCCTGATCGCCGTCGACGACTTCGGCGCGGGCCAATCGAATCTCGACCGGCTGCTGCGCATCCGCCCGGACCTGGTCAAGCTCGATGGCGAGCTGATTCGCGCGACGACGCATGGCACGCAGCAGCCGATCCTGCCGAAGCTCGTGTCGCTGCTGCACCAGGCGGGGATGCTGGTGGTCGTCGAAGGCGTCGAGACGGCCGAGGAGTTGATCCTCGCGGTCGAGTCGAACGTCGATTTCGCGCAGGGCTATCTGCTCGGCCGGCCGGCGACCGAGATCGCGCCGCCCGAGTCGGTGCACCGCCAGATCGACGATGCGTTCGACGTGATCGCGCAAGGCCGCGCGCATCAGCATGCGCTGTTCGAATCCGAGGTGGAGCCGTACCGGCTCGAACTGCGGCGCGCGGCCGGCCGCTTGCGCGCAGGCGCCGATATGGACGACGCGTTCGCGCTGCTCGCCACCTTCGAGCGCTGCATCAGCTGCTTCATTCTCGACGACACGGGCCGCCAGATCGGTCACGAGATGCGCGGGCCGGCGTGGTGCGAGGACGCCGCGTCGCTGCAGCCGGTCGCCAATCCGCGCGATGCGCGCTGGGATCATCGGCCGTACTTCCGCAACGCGGTGCTGCTCCCCGGCGAGGCGATCACGAGCAATCCGTATCTTTCGCTTGCGAGCGGGCGACCGTGCATCGCGGTGACGGTGGCCGTGCAGTTGGCCAACGGGCGCTGTGTGATCGGAGTCGAGCTGGATTGGTCGGCGAGAGGGTTGCCGTGGCCGGCGGGGGAGTAGGAGGCGGTAGCCGGCCGCGAGCGCGGTTTTCCTGGTATCCGCCTTTGACCTGCGCCGCCGTCGCCGCGGTGTTTTTGTATGACGCGGCGAGGTCCGCCGCCGCGCGGCTCAGCAAACCCGTGTCCGTGCCGACCGCGACGAAGCTCGCGCCAGCCGCCAGATAGTCAGCGGCGAGTGCCGGATCGGGGGCGAGTACACCGGCCGCCTTGCCCGCGCCGCGCACGGTATCGATGCCGTGCCGGATCGCGTCGCGCACGCGCGCGTCGCCCGGCTTGCCGAGCAATCCCATCGACGCGCTCAGATCCGACGGCCCGAAAAATACGCCGTCGACGCCCTCCACGCGCGCGATGTCCGCGAGATGGTCGAGGCTCTGCACGGTCTCCGCCTGCACGATCACGCACAGTTCGTCGGCCGCGGTGTTCAGATAGTCCGGCACGCGATTCCAGCGCGACGCACGCGCGAGCGCGCTGCCCACGCCGCGAATACCCTGCGGCGGATAGCGCGTGGCCGCGACCGCATCGAGCGCTTGCGCGGCCGTGTCGATCATGGGCAGCAGCAGCGTTTGCGCGCCGATGTCGAGCAGCTGCTTGATCAGCGCGGCGTCGCTGCGCACCGGCCGCACGACCGGATGCGACGGATACGCGGCGACCGCCTGCAATTGCGACAGCGTGCTGCGTACGTCGTTCGGCGCGTGCTCGTTGTCGATCAGCAGCCAGTCGAAACCGGCGGTGGCGAGCAGCTCGGTGACGTAGGCGTCGGCGAGCGCGGCCCACAGGCCGAACTGCGGCTTGCCCTCGGCGAGCGCGCGTTTGAAGGGGTTGGTCGGCAAGGACATGTCGATGCTCTCAGATGAAATTCAAACCGATGCCGCCGAGCGCGCCGTAGTCGACGTGGAACGTGTCGCCCGCGCGTGCCGGAATCGGACTCGTGAACGAGCCGCTCAGGATCACGTCGTTCGCGTTCAATGTTTCGTCGTACGGAGCAATCTTGTTCGCGAGCCACGCGACGCCGGTCGCCGGATGATTGAGCACGGCCGCCGCGAGCCCGCTTTCCTCGACCGCGCCGTTCTTGTACAGCAGCGCGCCGACCCAGCGCAGGTCGACGTCGAGCGGCCGCACCGGGCGGCCGCCGAGCACGACGCCCGCGTTCGCGGCGAAGTCGGAGATCGTGTCGTAGACCTTGCGTGGCGCGCGCGTGTCGCGGTCGAACTGCTCGATGCGTGCGTCGATGATCTCGACGGCAGGGGTCACGTAGGCGGTCGCATCGAGCACATCGAACAGCGTGACGCCGGGGCCCTTCAGCGGTTTGCTCAGCACGAACGCGAGTTCCACCTCGACGCGTGGTGCGATGAAACGATCCGCGCGAATGTCCTGGCCGCTGTCGATGAACATGCTGTCGAGCAGCGGCGCGTAGTCGGGTTCGTCGATCTGCGACGCGCGCTGCATTGCGCGCGAGGTGAGGCCGATTTTTCGGCCTTTAATGACGTGGCCTTCAGCGAGCTTCAGCTTGACCCACTCGCGTTGAATCGCATAGCCGTCCTGAACGGTCATCTCTGGATATTGCGCGGAAAAATGGCGCAGTTGCGTGCGGGTCTTTTCCGCGTGATCGAGTTGCGCCGCGAGGTCGCGGATGGTTTGTTCGTCTAGCATGAAGTCTCAGCCTTTGAGCCGCGCGTGCAGATTGTTGTGCTTCCAGGTGCCCGCTTCGCTGAACTCGTTGATTTCGAGCGACAACGCGAGTCCCTGCCGTTCGAACTCGGCGGCGAAGCGCTGCCTGATCAGCGCGAACAGCGCGTCGCCGGTCGCTTTCTTCACGGTCTCCGGGCGGCCCGCGCCGATCTTCAGATTCGCGTGCAGGAACGCGGCGTCGGGGCGTCCATCGGCGATGCAGTACTGTTCGCAACGCAGCGCGCGCACACGGATGCCGCCGGGCGGATAGACGCGCTCGCCGTTATCGCGCTGCGCGGCGAGGCATTGCGCGAGCTCTTGGCACAGTTCGCCGAGGCGTTGCGGGTCCGCGAGATTGGCGCTGTATTCGAGTGTCAGATGGGGCATGGCGATTCCTTCGCGAGTGTCAGGCGGGTAGCGGCGTGACCGGAAAGATCGCATTGATCTGGCCGGTGCCCGAACTGCCGAAATAAGGCGTGACGACTTCGACCTGGCCGTCGTAACGATCCCAGCCGAGCGCGCCGAGCAGCATCGCGGTATCGTGCATGCCGCCTTCGCCCCAGCATTTTTCGTTGTAGAGCGGCAGCATCTCGCAGAAGGTCTTCCAGTCGCCGGCTTCCCACATGCGGACCACGCTGCGATCCATCTGTTCGAGGAACGGGCTCCAGACCTTGTGCATGAACTGCTCGGCGGTGCCGTTGTTCGCGAAGTGATGGGACAGCGAGCCGCTCGCGAGAATCGCGACCGTGCCGTCGTAGCGCTCTTCGATGGCCTTGCGCACCGCAAGGCCGAAACGGGCGCTCGTCGCGAGGTCGTGCCACATGCACCAGCCCGCTACCGACACCGCCTTGAAGTGCTGGTCGCCGTTCATATAGCGCATCGGCACCAGCGTGCCGTATTCGAGCTCGAGCGTGGTCTCGCTGTGCGCGCGGCTTTTCACGCCCATTTCGTTGGCGACCTCCGCGATCAGCTGACCGAGCCCGACATTGCCCGGGTACGCGTACGGCATGTTCCTGATGAAATGCGGCAGCTCGTTGCTCGTGTATACGCCTTCGAAGTTCGGCGCGCAATTGATGTGGTATTCGCTATTCACGAGCCAGTGCACGTCGAACACGACGATCGTATCGACGCCGAGTTCGCGACAGCGCCGGCCGATTTCATGGTGCCCGTCGATCGCGGCCTGACGGCAACCCTTATGTGGTCCGTCGAGTTCGGACAGATACAACGACGGCACGTGTGTGACTTTTGCTGCCAACGCGAGTTTGCCCATCGCGGTCTCCCTGGTATGGCTGCCGTTGGATCTGCGGTCTAGACGCCCCAGCGCGGAATGTGATGCGAGCCGAGCGACACGCAGACGTTCTTCGGTTCGAGAAATACTTCATAGCTCCACGTCCCGCCTTCACGCCCCACGCCCGACGCCTTCGTGCCACCGAACGGCTGGCGCAGGTCGCGCACGTTCTGGCTGTTCACGAAGCACATGCCGGCCTCGACGGCGGCCGCCACGCGCAACGCGCGGCCGGTGTTCTCGGTCCAGATATAGCTCGACAGACCATACGAAATATCGTTGGCGAGACGGATCGCCTCGGCTTCGTCGTCGAACGGAATCAGGCATGCGACCGGGCCGAAGATCTCTTCCTGCGCGATGCGCATGCGGTTGTCGACGTCGACGAAGACGGTCGGCGTGACGAAGTTGCCGTGGCGCAATGCGCCGGGCAGTTCGGGCGTGTCGTGCCCGCCGCACGCGAGCGTGGCGCCTTCTTTCGGCCCGAGTTCGATGTAGCTGCGTACTTTCGCGAGATGCCCCTGGCTGATCATCGGGCCGACGATCGTGCTGTCGGCGAGCGGATCGCCGACCGTCAGACGCTTCGCACGCTCGATGAAGCGCTCGGCAAAGCGCGCGTAGATGGAGCGCTGCACGAGGATGCGCGAGCCCGCGGTGCAGCGCTCGCCATTGTTCGAGAAGATCATGAACAGCGCGGCATCGAGCGCGCGTTCGAAGTCGGCGTCGTCGAAGATCACGAACGGCGACTTGCCGCCGAGTTCCATCGAGAACTTCTTCAGGCCCGCCGTCTGCACGATGCGGTTGCCGGTCGCGGTCGAGCCGGTGAACGATACCGCGTGCACGTCGCGATGCGCGACGAGCGGTTCGCCCGCTTCCTTGCCGTAGCCGTGCACGACGTTCAGCACGCCGGCCGGAATACCCGCTTCGAGCGCGAGCTTGCCGAGCATCGATGCGGTGAGCGGCGACAGTTCGCTCATCTTCAGCACGGCCGTGTTGCCGAACGCGAGACAGGGCGCGACCTTCCAGGTGGCCGTCATGAACGGCACGTTCCACGGCGAGATCAGCGCGCACACGCCGACCGGATGAAACAGCGTGTAGTTCAGATGCGAGTCGGTCGGGTAGGTGTGGCCGTCGACGCGCGTGCACATTTCGGCGAAATAGCTGAAGTTGTCGGCCGCGCGCGGCACCAGTTGCTTGCGCGTTTGCGAGATCGTCTGGCCGGTGTCCTTCGTTTCGATCTCCGAAATTTCCGGCACGTGTCTCGTGATCAGCTCGCCGAGCTTGCGGATCAGCTTCGCGCGTTCCGCGGCCGGCTTCGCGGCCCAGGCGGGGAAGGCGTCTTTGGCCGCGCGCACGGCCGCATCGACTTCCTTCGCGCCGCCGCGCGCGACTTCACCGAGCACTTCCTGGGTGGCCGGATTGACGGTTTCGAAGTAGTCACTCGAGGTGCACGCCTCGCCGTTGATCAGATGGTCGATCGGCATTGCCTTGTCCTTTCCCCGTTCGCTGGGTTTGTGCTGTTCATCAGGTGCGGCCGAAATCCGCGTCCGATGCGATCGTGTTGACGAGACGGCCGAGGCCATCGATTTCGCAGACGACTTCGTCGCCCGCGTTGACGTTGACGATGCCTTCGGGCGTGCCGGTCAGGATTACGTCGCCGGGCGCGAGCGTCATGAAGCCGCTCAGGTATTCGATCAATGCGGGGATGTCGGTGACGAGATCGCGCGTATTGCCGCATTGCTGACGCGTGCCGTTGACAAAGGTGCGCAGTTCGAGCTGTGTGACGTCGGCGATGTCCGCTACGTCGACGAACCAGGGGCCGAGCACGGTTGCGCCGTCGCGATTCTTCACGCGCAGATTCGGGCGATAGTAGTTTTCGAGGTAATCGCGAATCGCGTAGTCGTTCGCGATCATGTAGCCGGCCACGTGCTGCATGGCGTTTTCACGCTTGACGTGCTGCGCGGTTCGGCCGATCACGACGGCGAGCTCGCACTCGTAGTGCATGAACGTGACGTCGGCGGGGCGGCGCGTGACGCCGCGATGGCCGAGCACCGTGCCCGGCCCCTTCAGAAACACGAGCGGTTCTTCCTGCTTGCTGAACTGCAATTCCTTTGCGTGCTCCGCGTAGTTCAGGCCGAGCGCGAAGATCGTGCCGACTTCGATCGGTGCGAGCCAGACCACTTCGTCCTCGCGACGCACGCGGCCGTCGGCGAGACGCACACCCCGTTCATGCGGATACGCTTCGTGAATCGCTCCCGCATAGGCGACGCGGCCGCGCATCATGACTGTTCTCCGTTGTGTCGATTCGCGCCGACGAACGATATGGTCAACGGCGGCAGCGTGCCGATCGACAGCGTGGCGGTATCGCCGACATGGGCGACCGGCGAGCCGTGCCGCACGCCGAGCGTGAGCACGTCGCCCGCATTCAGTGTCATGAAGTCGGTGACGTCGGCGAGCAGTTGCGCGACGTTGCGCACCGACGACGCGGTGCTCGCCGTGAACGGTTTGGCGCCGTTCAGCGAGACCGCAATGTCGAGCCGGTCCGGTGTTGCGACATGGCGCGCGGCAACGAGCGCCGGTCCGATTACGCAGAAGCCGTCGCGTGCGCGCAGCCGCACGTTCGGGCGATACACGCTGGTATGCGGCACGCTCAGATCGCCGACGAGCGTATAGCCGGCGATATAGTCCGCGGCGCGCGCGATGCTGACACGTGTCGCAGTACGGCCGATCACGATGCCGAGCGACGCGCCGACCTCGACGCCGAGCGTGTCATCGGGCACGACCACGCGAGCCCGATGTCCTGTCAACGTATTACGTGGCTTCAGATACAGAATCGGCGCCTTCGGTGGCGCCTTGTACGGCGCCGCATGCACCGCGTCGCCCAACGCATCGAGGGCGGCGCGATCGTTCAGCAGGGTGCCGTACACGGCGCCGCTGACCGGCGCCCGACACGCGATGCCGCTTGCAAGCAGCGCGGCCGAGCTGTGCGCGTCCACGTCGCGAGGCAGTGTGTCGCCTTCGGGATGCAGCAGATGATCGGCAAGGGCAAACATGAGTGTACGGCCTCGTGGCGAAAGTCCAGCGAAAACACTAAGATGTTAGTAGTATCATGCTTGATATCATTGACGGTCAATAGGCTGTTGGTTGATCGCGGGTTTTCCCGTAATCCGACAACTGTTTTATTCATTCCTTGCCAACATGTCCGCTGCGTCCACCCGAGTTTTGCATCGCAATCTGCCGATGCTGTTATTACGCGCCCGCGAAAAAATGATGGAGCGCTTCCGTCCGTTGATCACTGCGCACGGACTTACCGAGCAGCAATGGCGAGTGATTCGCGCGCTCAACGAGCACGGCCCGATGGAGCCGCGTCACATCTCCGACATCTGCACGATTTCGAGCCCGAGCATGGCCGGCGTGCTCGCGCGCATGGAGAGTATGGAACTGGTGACGAAGGAGCGTTTCGCGGAGGATCAACGGCGCGTGCTCGTGTCGCTGACGGATACGAGCGTGGAACTGGTGCGCGTGATTTCGAAGGATCTCGAGGCGCACTACCGCGAACTCGAGCGCAAGGTGGGACCGGAGATCGTCGAGCGCGTGTATCGCGCGGTCGACGATCTGCTGGCGGGGTTGTCGGAAGAGGATGAGTGAGGCGCTGACTTACCAGCCGTAGAACCGTTGCCATTCGACGCTGTTGCCGTCCGGCGCGACCGCGTGATACTCGGGAAACTGAGCGCCGGTCGCGCAGGCATGGTTCGGCAGGATGCGCAGTTTCATACCGATGGGGAAGCGCTGGGCGATGTCGTCGGCCTGTGCGTCGGCCGCTGCATCGGCTGGAAGCGCCGCGAGAATCCCATGCTCCTGGTTGGCGCCGCTCACGACGTAGGCCGGCAGCAACGTGCCATTGAGCAAACACGGCTGCCCATAGCCGAAATCGTGCGACTGCCGTGACGTGCCGCGATCGCGGCTCAGCGCCATCCAGCCCGCGTCGAGAATCGCCCAGCCCTTGTCTTCCTGATGACCGATCACGGTCGTGAGTACGCTAAGCGCGATGTCGTCGAGCGTGCAGACCCCCACGTTGTGCATGACCAGATCGAACAGCACGTAGACGCCGGCTCGTACCTCGGTGACGCCTTCGAGATGCCGCGCGGCGAGCGCGGTCGGCGTCGAGCCCACGCTGACGGCCGGGCACGCGATGCCCGCTTCGCGCAACCGCTCGGCCGCGCGCACGCAGCCCGCGCGCTCCTGTTCCGCGAGCGCGGCGAGCGCTTCGGGCGTATTCAACTCGTAGCTCGAACCCGCGTGGGTCATCACGCCGCCGACCTTCACGCCGTTCTCGTGCAGAATCCGCCCGACGTCGAGCAGCGTCTGCTGTTCGGGCTGGATGCCCGAGCGATGTCCGTCCGTATCGACTTCGATCCAGACCTCGAACGTTTCGCCGTGCTGGTCGCCGAACCCGGCGATCGCCGCGGCGGCGGTCGGGTTGTCGACCACGAGCTTCAGATCGCAGCCCTGGCGGCGCAGCGCCAGCGCGCGCGGCAGCTTCGACGGAACCATGCTGACCGCGTACAGGATGTCGTCGACGCCGGCCGCGAAGAACGCTTCCGCTTCCTTCAGCGTCGACACCGTGATGCCGCGCGCGCCGGCGGCGATCTGGGCGCGCACGACGTCGATGCACTTGGTGGTCTTCACATGTGGCCGGAACGCGACGCCGAGCGTATTCATCTGCGCCTGCATCCGCGCGATGTTCTTCTGCATTCGCGCGACGTCGATCAACGCGGCCGGGGTTTCGATCTGTTCGAGTTTCATGCTTGCACCTGAGGAGCGAGGTGATGTTGGAGAGTCAGTGCCGACGATCGCCGCCGAAGCCTGCGAGCCACGGCACCAACCGGTCGAGCGAGGCCGCTTCGATTTCGGGCGCCTGCGCGCCCGCGACGAGCGGCAGGCCGACGCGGTTGTGCCAGTAGGTCCGCAAACCGGTGGCCGCGGTGCCGAACATGTCGTAGCTCGAACCGGCGACGAACGCGGCGCGCTGTGGCGCGACGCCGAGTTTGTCGAGCGCGAGGCGGTACGGCTGCGGATCCGGCTTGTAGACGCCGGCTTCCTCGGCCGTCACGATCGCGTCCCAGCGCACCGGCAGCAGCGCGGCCGCCTGCGAGCCGAGCCGCGTCGAGCAGTTCGTGACGACCGCGAGCTTGCAATGCGGCGCAAGCTCGCGCAACGCGTCGAGCGCGCCAGGCCACGGCGTCAGGTTCAGCCAGTCCGCTTCGAGCGCGTTCGCCGCCGATTCGGGCAGACCGACTTGCGCGGCGGCCTCGCGCACCAGCTGTTCGTAGGGAACGTAGCGGCCACAACCGTAGGTCAGACGCAGATACGCGGCACGCCATGCGCGGCCCGCTTCGTCGGAGCCCGCCGCGCGGTTCCATGAGGTCCACGAGTCGAGCAGGGCGGTGAGCAGGTCGAACAGGACCGCGTCGGGATAGGCGGGAGCGGCGCTGGAGCGCGCGGCAGCAGTCATGATTGCAGGTGAGCCGGCTGTTGAGGATGAGTCGATTATAGGTTTTCGGGGGTACGTCAGCGTTCAGTTCGATCGACTCTTGGATTCAGATGAACTGAATCATCGTCGCCACGGCGGCAACGGCCTGAAGCGGCCTTGCAGGTACTGCATGAAATGCTGCGTGCGCGCAGGCTGTCCCGCGCGCTGGTGCGTGAGCGCGATCACGTTCGCGTCCGGCGCTTTCCAGCCCGGCAGCAGCCGCACGAGTTTGCCCTTCGCGAGGTCCTCGGCGACGTCCCATTCGGAGCGCAGAATTACGCCGCGGCCTTCGCAGGCCCATTGGCGAATCACGTCGCCGTCGTTGCAGCTCAGATGCG
>DATAQT010000249.1:0-2199 GCA_036264535.1 Paraburkholderia sp.
ATGCCGGCCTGCTCGTAGACCTGCGAGGCCGGAATCGTGGTGCCCGAGTTGAAGTGGCCGACGACCACCGCGACGCCCGAATCGACCAGCTTCTGCGCGGCCTGCACGCCGACGCGCGGGTCGGCCTGATCGTCCTGCGAGACGATCTCGAAGTGCGCGACCTTGTCGCCGATCTTGATCTTCCGCGCGTTGGCTTCGTCGATCGCAAGCCGCACGCCGTTTTCCAGATCCTTGCCGTAGCCGGCGTTGGCGCCCGTCAGCGGCGCGGCAAAACCGATCTTGACCGGCAGGTCGTCGGCGAAACTGGTGACGGGCGCGACGGCAAACATGGCGCCCACGAGCAGGCCCAAGGGTGTCAGCGTGTTGCGAAGACTCATGGTCTCTCCTTGCATCGACGGTTGTTATGAAAGCGCAAGACAGCAAAGCGGTACGACACGTGAAGCCGAGGTGTCACCTCGGGCATCGCAAGACTACGAAGGATCGATCGCCGCTCACAATGCTGGAATACGCGCGCTTGCGTTGAATTTCGCAGCGTGTTCGAGCGGTCAATCTGGCGAAAATATAGAAAGCCAAATTGCCGTCGTCTTGGCAATTCGTGGCGTTTTGGATGAGCATTTCGGCATAGGCCGCCGGAGGTGCGTGAGGTGCACATAAAGCGTGCGCGCGGCACGCAAGCTGGCTTGCCGTGCGAAGGTCCGCCTGGGCTGCGGATTACGGCATATGCTTAAGAAGCCGGCGCGAGCGCGCCGGCGGGTGTTGCGGTACTGCGCGCAAGGGTGTGTCTTTCGCCTCGCGCTGGCCTGCTAGCGCTCGCCTTGCTGGCGCAGTAGCTCTTCGCGTAAGCGCAACAGCGGCGCCTTCGTGTCTTCGTCGGCCCACGTGTCGAGATCGTCGATCGCGCGCTGGCAGCCGTCGAGCACCACGTCGAGATCGACCGGCACGCCGTTGTTCAGCGCGAATTCGATCGTCTCGGCGAACTGCTGGCACTCGTCCTCGCCGTAGGAGATGTCGAGATTGTCGGCGATGACTTCGGCGATGTTGCTACGCGCCTTGTCGTCGGCCGTGACCATCTCGACGATGCCGCGCGCGACGGCGGGCGAGTAGTAGAGCGCGATATCGAGCCATTGCGCGGGATCGAAGTCGGGCTGGTCGAACTGGTTCTCGAAGTACTCGATCGCTTCCTGTTCGTGCGCTTCGTCCGCGTCGACGCTCATGCACAACTGCTCAAAAAATTCTTCCCGCTCGCTGCGGATATGACCGTCCATCGATGCCTCGTCTACTGAATGCCGGATGCTGAAAAATACCGTGGAGCACAGGCGCAAGCCCGCTCCACGCGGCACGCATTATAGGACGGCCGCTAGCGCGGCGCTGGCGCGGGTGCTCTACGGCGAGCGACGTGCCCAGGCAACTTGCCTAAGCCGTCTCCGCGACCCACGCATCGAACCACTCGCGCGGCTGCGCGATTTCGTTCTGCATCGCGACGAGTTCGAGCTCGTAACGGCCGGCCTGCCAGGTCGCCTTCACGACCGCGTTCACCGCGGCGAGCGTGTGCTCGAAGGCCGAGCGGATCGAGTCGCCGAGCAGGATGCGCGCGACGAATACCGCGCTCGTCAGATCGCCGACGCCGACCGGCTGGCGCGCGAACGGATAGAGCGGGCGCTGCCCCATCCACGCTTCGCGCTCGGTGACGACCAGCATGTTGAAGCGATCGGCGAGGCTGTTGCGATCGAGCAGATGCTTGACGAGCACGAGCTTCGGTCCGCGCGCGAGTATTTCACGGCACGCGGTTACCGCTTCCTCGAACGTCTCGATCTCGCGGCCGACGAGGCGCTGCAATTCGATGTGATTCGGCGCGATGGCATCGGCGACCTGCGGCATCTCGCGCACGAGGAATTCCTGGATGCCTGTCTCGACCTTGTAGCCGCCCGCGGGGCTCATCACCGGATCGCAGAAGTACCAGGCGCGCGGATTGACCGCCTTCACCGCCTTGACGATTTCGATCACGGCCTGGGCCTGTTGCGTCGTGCCGAGATAGCCGGAGAGCACCGCGTCGCAGCGCGGCAGCATGCCGATCGCGCCGATGCCCTCGACGAGTTCTTCCATCTGCGATGCGTCGATCGCGCTGCCGCTCCAGTGCCCGTATTGCGTGTGATTCGAAAACTGCACGGTGTTGAGCGGCCAGACGTTGACGCCGAGCCG
>DATAQT010000268.1:0-2531 GCA_036264535.1 Paraburkholderia sp.
GTTGTTCGGCTTGTCGGGTGCGAGCAGCTTGGCGTCGTCGCGCCGGCCGAGCGTGCGCAGCGCGATCGACAGACATTTGCGCAACGCGGCCTGCGTCGCATCGGACACCTTTTCGTTGGCGAACGCCGGGAGGCGCGACAGTAGTTTCTCGATCGGCGCGCCGACGACGCTGGCAAGCTTCATCGTGAGCGCGGGGCTTTCGAGTTGGTGTTTCGCGCGCCTCAGCGCGTTCAGGTCCTGCTCCGATAAGGATGGTGCTGCGAGCGAGCTCGGCTGCATGGGCCTCCCTGGCATGTCGTGTCGTGGCTGGTTCAAGTCAGTCTACCTAGGCGTTGCAAGACGCGTTCCGTCCCGCTTAGAGCGTCGCGCCGTGGTATGATTCCGCATCTTTTGACACGTCAACTTTTGCTCCATCAATAATGGCTGTCCATACCGCCGCCCAACATTCGAGTGGGCAAGTTTTACCGTTCCGCGAATCCCTGCTGGCCATGCTCGGCATCTCGTTCGTCACGATGCTGGTCGCGCTCGACCAGACCGTGGTCGGCACCGCGCTGCCCACCATCGTGTCCGAACTCCGCGGCTTCGAGCTGTACGCGTGGGTCGCCACCTCGTATCTGTTGACCTCGGTGATCACCGTGCCGGTCTTCGGGCGGCTCGGCGACTACTATGGGCGCAAGCCGTTCGTGCTCGCGTCGATCGTCGTATTCACGGGCGCATCGGTGTTGTGCGGTGCGGCCAACAGCATGCTGTTTCTCGTGCTCGCGCGCGGGCTGCAGGGCATCGGCGGCGGCATGCTGGTCGGCACCGCGTTCGCGTGTATTCCCGATCTGTTCCCCGATTCCGTCGTGCGGCTGCGCTGGCAGGTCCTGATGAGTTCGGCGTTTGGCATCGCCAACGCGGTCGGGCCGTCGCTCGGCGGTTTTCTCACGCAGTACTACGGCTGGCGTTCCGTGTTTTACGTGAATCTGCCGGTCGGGTTGCTGTCGCTCTTTTTCGTGTGGCGTTTCCTGCCGCATCTGCGCCACGTCGAGCATACCGGCAAAATGCGGCTCGACTGGCCCGGCGCGCTGCTGATCGCGATCGCGCTCGGCTCGCTGCAGTTGTTCGTCGAACTGCTGCCGAAGCACGGCATCACGCTGAGCGCGCTCGCGCTGCTCGGGCTCAGCGTCGCGTCGGCCGTGTCGCTGTGGAAATGGGAAAAGCGCTGCCCGACCGCGATCCTGCCGGTCGACATGTTCCGCAACCGCAGTCTCGCCGCGCTGTTCACGCTGGCCGTGCTCGGCGGCTTCACGATGTTTTCGATGCTCTTCTACGCGCCGCTGCTGTTCCAGGGCGGCTTCGGTATGTCGCCGAAGGAGGCGGGCATCGTCATCACGCCACTCGTCGTGTTCATCACGATCGGCAGTATCGCGAACGGGCGCGTCGTTTCGCGTGTGAAGAATCCGAACCTGATGCTGTACATCGGCTTTGCGATGGTCGCGCTGTCGTGCCTTGGCATTGTCGTGGCGACCCGTTCGATGCAGCAATGGGTGTTGATGTCGTTCATGGTCGTCGGTGGCCTCGGGCTCGGCTTCGTGATGCCGAACCTGACGATCTTCGCGCAACAGACCGCGGGCCGCGAGCACCTCGGCATCGCGACTGCGCTGCTGCAGTCGCTGCGGATGATCGGCGGCATGATCGGCACGGCGCTGACCGGCACGCTCGTGACGCACATGTACAGGAGCGGCGTGCGCAATGCGCTCGAAGGTGCCGGCGCGTCGCACTGGTTCACCGATCTCGGCGATCCGCAGATTCTGATCAACCGCGATGCGCAGACCACGCTCGTCAACCAGTTGACGCAAGCGGGCCACAACGGCGCGATGTTGCTCGAAAGCGCGCGCGAGGCGCTGGTCGCGGCGATTCATCTGGGTCTCGCGATGGCCGCGGTGATCGCCGTCGTGTCGGTGTGGCAAACCCGCCGCGTGCCGCCGGTCAAGCTGCAGCGCAAGCTCGAGCCGGTGATTCACGCCGACTGATTTTTGGACTTGGTGTTGGACAGGTAGATTATGGAAGAACAGGACCGCGTCGCCGTCATGCAGCAATTCGGCCGCACGTATCGGGCGTTCATGTCGGCATTCGAGGCCCAGGTGGGTCATCCGTTGCCACGCTGGCGCATTTTGCTCGCGCTGCATGAGCAGGCAGGCGAGTCGTCGCAGAAGCGGCTCGTCGAGCGGCTGCGCGTCGATCCGGGCGCGCTCACGCGACAGCTGAAGACGCTTGAAAGCCTCGGCTGGATCGCGCGCAGCATGGATACGCGCGATAACCGCGTGACCAACGTGCGTCTGACCGAAGCGGGCCACGCCGCGACCGAAGCGAGCCTGCCGCGCCGCAACGCGTTTTTGCACGACACGATGGCGGCGTTGCCGGACGAAGTGCTTGGGGCGTTGTCGGGCGCGCTGAAGATGCTGGAGACGCGCATCGGCGACGTGACGGCCAAGGCGAGCGCGGCGGCGGTGGCCGCCGCGGCGACGCAGGAGACCGCGAGCGACGGG
>DATAQT010000289.1:0-1661 GCA_036264535.1 Paraburkholderia sp.
GCGTTCATGATCGGCGTGATGTCGAGCGGACCGCTCGCGGCCACTTACGACCTCGCCAACTGGCTGTATCCGATCCTGATCGGCTTTCACATCATGGCGCACACGCGCCAGTATCCGCAGTACCGCGACACCATCGTCAACTCGTTCATCTGGGGCATGCTGGTGATGGGCGGCTACGGGCTGATCCAGTTCTTCATCATGCCGCCGTGGGACGCGCTGTGGATGCTCGGCTCGCAGATGAACTCGCAAGGCGACCCGGTGCCGATGGGCGTGCGCGTGTTCAGCACGATGAATTCGTCGGGGCCGTTCGCGTTCGCGATGATGGGCGCGATGGTCTTCGTGATGGCGGCCACTCACCGCGTACGCTGGATCGCCGCGGCGCTGGGCTTCTTCTCGTTCGCACTGAGTCTCGTGCGGTCCACGTGGGGCGGCTGGGTCATCGCGCTGCTGATCCAGCTGGTCAAGTCGAACAACAAGGTGCGGGTGCGCATCGTCGCCAGCGCGGTGCTGCTGGCCGGGCTGTGCGTGCCGCTGCTGGCGGTCGGCCCGGTGGCCGAGCGGATGCAGGCGCGCCTGACCACCATCGTCAACCTCAACGACGACCAGAGCTACGCCGCGCGCAACGAGTTCTATGCGACCTTCGCGAAGACGGCCTTCACCGACGTGTCCGGCGAGGGCATGGGCGCGACCGGCACCTCGACCAAGCTGTCGAACGACGGCGGCCAGCTCGGCCAGTACGGCAACTTCGACAGCGGCGTGATGAACATCCCGTTCGTGCTCGGCTGGCCCGGCACGCTGCTGTACATGTCCGGCATCGTCTGGCTGGTGACGCGCGCGGTGCTCGCGTCGTTCAAATTGCGCGACGACAAATTCGTCTCCGCCTGCCTGAGCCTGAGTCTCGCGACCTTCGCGATGCTGGTGTTCACCAACTCGCTGGTCGGCACCGGTGGACTGCTGCTTTTCATGAGTGTTTTTTCGATCCTTTCCGCGGTCCATTACGAAAAGATGAACCGCAGACGCACGCTATTTCGCCACGGAGGCACTGATTGAGAGTCGCCATTGTCACGCACGTTGTGCGCCATAACGACGGCCAGGGCCGCGTCAACCACGAGATCGCGCGTGCCGCCCTCGACGAGAACATCGGCGTCACGCTGGTCGCGTCGCACGTCGCGCCGGAGCTGCTGGCGCATCCCGACGTCCGCTGGGCGCCGGTGAAAATCGGCCGCTGGTGGCCTACCAATCTGCTGCGCCAGCAGGTGTTCGCGTTGAAAAGCGCGCTGTGGCTGCGCGCGCATCGCCGCGAATACGACGTGCTGCACGTGAACGGCTTCATCACGTGGATGCCCGCCGACGTCAACACGTCGCACTTCGTGCATAGCGGCTGGTTCGGCAGCAAGTACTACCCGTTCGGTCTCACGAAGGGCGTGTGGTCCGCGTATCAGTCGGTCTATACGCGCTGCAATGCGTTGCTCGAAGCTTGGGCTTACCGGCGCTCGAAGGTGATTACGGCGGTGTCGCAAAAGGTCGCCGATGAAATCCGCGCGATCGGGTTGACGCCGGATAACCGTGTCGACGTGATCTACAACGGCGTCGATACGCAAGGATTTGCGGCGGCCACCGGCAATCGCGAGAAATTCGGTTTGCCGAAGGACGCGTTCCTG
>DATAQT010000321.1:0-3773 GCA_036264535.1 Paraburkholderia sp.
ATCGGTCTTGCCCATGACGATATAGATCTTGCAGCGCGGATCGCCCGCGCCGGATGACCACCACTTGTGCCCGTTGATCACGTAGTAATCGCCGTCACGCACGATGCTGGTCTGGATATTGGTCGCATCGGACGATGCCACTTCGGGTTCCGTCATCAGAAACGCGGAACGGATGTGGCCTTGCAGAAGCGGTTCGAGCCACTCGCGCTTGTTGTCTTCACTGCCGTAGCGTTCGATCGTTTCCATGTTGCCGGTATCGGGCGCGTTGCAGTTGAACACTTCCGGCGCCCAGGGCACGCGGCCCATGATCTCGCACAGCGGCGCGTATTCGAGATTCGTCAGGCCGGCGCCGCGCTCCGATTGCGGCAGGAACAGGTTCCACAGGCCGGCATCGCGCGCCTTGTGCTTGAGCTGCTCGATCAGTTCGGTCGGCACCCAGGCGTTGCCGTTCTGGCGGTTACGCGCGATCTCCGCATAGAACGCCTGCTCGTTCGGATAAATGTGCTCGTCGAAAAAGGCGAGCAGTTTCTCGCGCAACGCCTGGACTTTCGGGGTGTAATCGAAATTCATCTGAGACCTCGGAGGTATCGGACTGCGAATGAGGGAGCGCAGGGTGCGCCGGTGCGTCTAGAGGACCTTCTGCGCGTAGCGCCAGGCCAGTTCGGCCATCGGCTTCGCGCGCCGGCCGGCGTCGAGTGCCTGAGCGCTTGACGCGGTACCGTCGACGACGCGCTTCATGATCCCTTGCAGAATCGCGGCGATGCGGAACATGTTGTACGCCAGGTAGAAATTCCAGTCGCCATGAATCTCGAATCCGGTGCGTTGGCAATACCGCTCGACGTACCGCGCTTCATCAGGAATGCCGAGCGCGGCCCAGTCGAGTCCCGCGATGCCGCGGAACTGTGCCGGGTCGACATGCCACGCCATGCAGTGATACGCAAAATCGGCGAGCGGATCGCCGAGCGTCGACAACTCCCAGTCGAGCACCGCGAGCACGCGCGGTTCGTTCCGATCGAAGATCAGGTTGTCGAGCCGGTAATCGCCATGCACGACCGAGGTACGCCCGCTCGTCTCCGCGGGCATATGCTGCGGTAGCCATTCGATCAGCCGATGCATCGCGTCGTTCGGCTCGGTCTCGGATGCCAGATACTGCTTGCTCCAGCGACCGATCTGGCGCGCGAAGTAATTGCCGGGCTTGCCGTAATCGGCGAGGCCGGCGGCGACGACGTCGACGCTGTGCAACGCCGCGATGACGCGATTCATTTCGTCATAGATCGCCGCGCGCTCGGTGGACGTCATCCCGGGCAGCGATTGATCCCACAGCACGCGGCCTTCCACGAACTCCATCACGTAGAACGCGCGGCCGATCACGCTTTCGTCTTCGCACAGCGCCAGCATCTGCGCGACCGGCACGTCGGTGTCGGCGAGCGCGTGCATCACGCGGTATTCGCGTTCGATCGCGTGCGCGGACGGCAGCAGCTTCGCGGCGGGCCCGGGCTTCGCGCGCATCACGTACGAGCGCGACGGCGTGATCAGCTTGAAAGTGGGATTGGATTGTCCGCCGGCGAACTGCTCGAGCGTGAGCGGCCCCTTGAATCCATCGACATGCCCGCTCAGCCACGCGGCGAGCGCGTCGTTGTCGAAGCGTTGCCGCTCGTTGACCGGACGGGTGCCCTCGAAAGCCGAATAGTCCTGTCCGCGTGCGGGTTCGCCGGTCTGCGTGGCTTGCGCCATGTGTCTCCTCCAGTTCGGTGTTAGCTACGCTGGTATCGAACGAATTGTGCGTAGAGCATTTCCATCGTGGTGTTGCGGACGTCGCGATGCACCGGCGACGGCGGGGAATAGTTGAGCATGCGCAGCACCCAGTCGCGCGGCGTGGTGCCGACGTCGAGCGCGTTGATGCAGCCGGTGGCCTGAGACAGATGACCGAAGAACGTGCGGCCGCCCGCGGTCAGCGCGTGCGAGAGGATCGCGCGATTGACGCCGCCGTGCAGCACCAGCAACACGGTGTCCCACGACGTGTCCTCGCGCAGCGCCGTGACGACCGGCAGCACGCGATCGAACAGTTCGCCGATCGTCTCGCCGTCGAGAAAGCGCGTGCTTTCCGGCACGATGCCGTCGAACACGCCAAGAAACGCCGCCTCGATATCGCTCGGTGGAATGCTGCCGAGTCGCCCGCCGCGAATCTCCTGCCACGCGGGCTCGATCTCCGGTTCGATCTGCTGATCCGTTTCAGCGAGCACTCGCCGAGCGGTTTCGATCGTACGCGGCAAGCCGCTGACGATCACGCGGTCAAAGCGCACCTGCTGCGCGGCGAACACGCGGCCCGCCGCGCTCGCCTGCTCGCGGCCGTTCGCGTTCAGCGGCACGGTTTCGGGATCGATGGCGCGGCCGGAGTCGTCGAAGTAGGTGACGTCGCCGTGCCGCATCAGGAAGATGCGCCGACGTTTCGGCAGTTGATAGTCAGGCATGTCGGGCAGCTCTCCCGTCGCTTATTTGTAGATCGGCGCGCGTTTTTCGAGGAACGCCGTGATGCCTTCGAGACCGTCGCGATGATGCAGCGACGCGACGAAGTTATCGCGCTCGGCGACCAGGTGGTCCGCGAGCGGTTGCATGCCGGCCCCGGCGATCAGCCCCTTGATGCGTGCGACCGAATTGGGCGAAATCGCGCCGAGCTCGTCGGCCCAGGCGAGCGCGTTATCGAGCGCGGTGCCGGCCTTCGTCAGCCGGTTGACGACCCCGAGTTCGTGCAGACGCGCGGCGCCGATCGGCTTGGCTTCGATCAGTACCTCGGTGGCCAATTGACGCGGCAGTGACTGCGCGAGAAACCACGAGCCGCCGCCGTCGGGGGTCAAGCCGACGCGCGCGTACGACATCGCGAACTTCGCGTTGTCGGCGGCGACGATCAGATCGCAGGCGAGCGCGAGCGAAAATCCCGCGCCGGCCGCCGCGCCTTCCACGGCGGCAATGACCGGTTTCGACGACACCCGCAGCGCCGAAATCCATTGAGCGAGCATGTCGATGCTATCGGCCTGCACGGACGGATCTTTCGCGCGATTTTCGAGCAGGCGGTTCAGGTTGCCACCGGCGCAGAAGAAGTCGTCGGCGCCGGTGATCACGACGGCACGAATCGACGGATCGCGCTCGACGGTGTCGAACGCCTCGATGCCGGCCGCGTACATGTCCGGATGCAGGGCGTTGCGCGCACCGGGGTTCGACAGCGTGAGGACCAGCGTGGATTCGCTGCTGGCCGGGCGTGAAGCGAGCAGGGCGGCGCTCATGATTGGATCTCCGGATGGATGTCGGCGGCGTCGCGTTGCGTGAGGGACAGGCCGAGTTGCGCGCGTCTCGCGAGCCACGGTGACGGACGGTAGCGCGGCTCGCCCAGCACGCTGTGCATGTTGCGCAGGATCGTGAGAATGGTAGTGGCGCCGAGCGCATCGCCGAGCGCGAGCGGTCCGCGCGGATAGCCGAGACCGAGCGTGACGGCGAGGTCGATGTCCTCCGGCGTCGCAATCTGCTTTTGCGCGATCTCGCAGCCGATGTTGACGATCGTTGCGACCACGCGTTGCGCGACGAAGCCGGTCGAATCACGGATCACGGTGACGGGGACGCCGTCAGCGGCGAACAGTGCATGCGCGCGATCGAGCGCGGCACGCGTCGTGGCCGGCGTGCTCATCAGCGTGCGGCGTTGCGCGCCGACGAGCGGAAACAACGCGTCGACGGCGACGACGCGGCTCGCGTCGAGTGCTTCGTCGACGGCGGCCGTGGTC
>DATAQT010000324.1:0-1816 GCA_036264535.1 Paraburkholderia sp.
AGGATCGCGTGAGTTGCGAGCTTGGCGAACTCGCGTTGGCCGCGCCGCTGGGCAATGGCGCGGTCGACGTGATGGTGCGGCCCGAGCAGATCCGTGTGCTGCGCGCCGATGAGACGCTGGCCGATCGCGCGGTCTATGACGCCATCGTCACCGAGGTGATCTTCCAGGGGCAGGACGCCGGCGTGGCGCTGCAATTGCAGTCCGGCACGCGCACGACGGTGCGCGCCCGCGTGCCCGGTTATCTGTGTCCACGGCCGGGGGAACAGGTGCGGCTCGCGGTGGATGGCAATGTGACCGCTTATCCGCGCGGTTGAAAGGCGTGGGCCGCGAGCCGACCACAAACGCATCACACCTACGCCGCCGCCCCGCGCGCCGGCGCCCGCAACGACAGATCCTGCACCATCTGCGCGGCCAGATAGTCGCAGGTCGGCCGGTCCGACTTGGCGCTGCGCGCCACCACGATTTCCAGCGGCGCGATCTTCGGCAGGCCTTGCGCTTCGCCAAGAATCGCCAGCCGCACCGGCACGCTGCAACGCGTGAGCGCAATCACCGACAGCCCCGCATCCACGGTCGCCACCAGCCCCATCAGACTGGCGCTGCTGAACGCCGCCCGATAGCGAATCCGCGCGCCGTCCAGTGCGGCCAGCGTATGCTGGCGCGCGACACAACCGGGCTCGTAAAGTCCCACCGGCAAAGGCGACGCCGCCAGCACCGGCGTGTCCACCGACGCCCCCACCCACACCATCGGCTCGCTGCGCACGAATTCGCCGCGCAATTTGCGGTCGCGCGTGACGAACGCGAGATCGATCTTGTTATCGGCCAGCATCGGCGCGAGCGACGTGCTTTGCGCGCAGACAATCTCGATCTCGACATGCGGATACAGATTCGAGAAACGCCGCAGCACCGGCGACAGCAGCGACGACACGTAATCGTCCGGCGCGCCGAGCACCACGCGCCCGGTCACCTCGGGCCGCACGATCGCCGACCACGCCTCCTCATGCAGCGCCAGCACGCGCCGCGCGTATTCGAGCAGCGTATTGCCGGGCCGCGTGAGCGACAGATTGCGCGTATTGCGGGCGAACAGCGTGGTGCCGAGCATCGATTCGAGCCGCTTGATCTGCATGCTGACGGCCGCCTGCGAGCGATGCACGGTGATCGCCGCCTTCGTGAAGCTGCCCGTTTCCACGACCGCGACGAAGCTGCGTAACAGATCGACGTCGAATTCGGGGTGCATGATTTATCAATCCAGCTTATGGAATTTCTCAATTTAATTCGTTTGTGGATGCCACGCAAGCCGCGCAATACTCGGGACATCATTTCACGGAGCCGCTTCGCATGTCCCTCACCCAACGTCAACAAGGCGCGATCACGCTCGCCAGCGGCGGGCTGCTGATGGGCACGCTAGGCGTCTTCGTCGAGGAGGCGCGGCTCGGCGCGCTGACGCTCGTGTTCTTTCGCTGCCTGTTCGGTTTTCTGTCGCTTGCCGCGTATTGCGCGTGGAAGGGTTTCTTCACGCGAGCGCATTTCACGCGCCGCACCGTCGTGCTGGCGCTGATCTCCGGCGTGCTGATGGTCACGCAGTGGGTCGGTTTCTTCGACGCGATTCATCGCACCAGCATTGCGGTGGCGACCGTGGTGTTTCATGTGCAGCCGTTCTGGGTCGTGCTGATCGGCGCGGCGCTGTTCAACGAGCGACTCGGCGCGGACCGGCTCGGCTGGATCGCGGCCGCGTTCGTCGGGCTCGTGCTCGCGTCGGGTGTGATCGCGGCCGGCAATCTGCAAGGACACAGCAGCTATCTGATCGGCTTGAGCGAGG
>DATAQT010000380.1:0-24103 GCA_036264535.1 Paraburkholderia sp.
GACCTGCGCGGGCAGTGCGCCCTCTTCGAGCATGAAGAGCGCCTGGCGAACGTACTGCTCGATCATCCGGTTGCCGATGAAGCCGTCGCACACGCGTGACACCACCGCGGTCTTCTTGATCTTCTTCGCCAGCTTCATCACGGTGGCGAGCACGTCCTTCGCGGTGTCCTTGCCGCGCACGACTTCGAGCAGCTTCATCACGTTGGCCGGGCTGAAGAAGTGCATGCCGACCACATCCTGCGGACGCTTCGTGAACGCGGCGATCTTGTCGACATCGAGCGTCGACGTGTTCGACGCGAGGATCGCGCCGGGCTTCGCGACTTCGTCGAGACGCTTGAACACCTGCTCCTTCACGCCGAGTTCCTCGAACACGGCCTCGACGATCATGTCGGCCTGGTTCAGGTCGTCGTAGGAGAGCGTCGGGCTCAGCAGCGCGAGGCGCTGCTCCATCACCTCGGGCTTCAGCTTGCCCTTCTTGACGGTCGCCTCGTAGTTCTTGCGGATCGTCGCGAGCCCGCGATCGAGCGCTTCCTGTTTCGTTTCCAGCAGCATGACCGGAATGCCCGCGTTGATGAAGTTCATCGCGATGCCGCCACCCATCGTGCCGGCGCCGATCACGGCCACCTGATTGATCTCGCGCACCGGCGTATCGGACGGGACGTCGGGAATCTTGCTCGCGGCGCGCTCGCCGAAGAACGCGTGACGCAGCGCGTGGCTCTCCGGCGTCTGCACGAGCGCGATGAAGCATTCGCGCTCAAACGCGAGGCCCTTGTCGAAGCCGTCCTTCACACCGGCTTCGACCGCGTCGATGCATTTGTGCGGCGCCGGGAAATTCTTCGCGATTGCCGCTACGCTATTGCGCGCGAACTGGATGAAACCGGCTGCGTTCGGATGCTCGATCTTGCGGTCTCGCACCTTCGGATGCGGGCCGGCTTGCGCGCCGGCCTTGCGCGCGAACGCGAGCGCGGCTTCGGCGAGTTCGGCGGGATTCGTGACGACTTCGTCGAACAGACCCGAATCGGCGAGCTTCTCGGAGAGCACCGGCGCGCCGGACACGATCATGTTTAGCGACGCTTCGAGACCGACGGCGCGCGGCAGACGCTGCGTGCCGCCCGCGCCCGGCAGGATGCCGAGCTTCACTTCGGGCAGCGCGATCTGCGCGCCGGCCGCGGCGATGCGGTAATGCGCGCCGAGCGCGAGCTCGAGCCCGCCGCCCATCGCGACGCTGTGGATTGCCGCGACGACCGGCTTCGCGCTACCTTCGACGGCCTTGATGACCGTTGCGAGCGTCGGCTCCTGGGTCGCCTTCGGCGTATTGAATTCGGTGATGTCGGCGCCGCCCGAAAAGGCCTTGCCCGCGCCCGTCAGCACGATGGCCTTGACGGCCGGATCGTTCTGCGCGCGCTCGAGCCCTTCGACGATACCCGCTCGCGTCGACAACCCTAGCCCATTGACGGGAGGGTTGTTGAGCGTGAGGACGGCCACGCCGTCATGAGTTGTGTAGTCCACTGCCATCTGCGTGCCTCCGTGCGATCCATGCATTGAGGCGGCGCCTGATGCGCCGCCCGTCCGGTCCATCGAGCCTGCTCATTGTCAGGCTTTTTCAAGCGACGGTTCCGGGGTCAGCAGGCAGAATACACCAAAAAAGCACGCTCGTTCAATTTATCGGCGGACGGGGTTTGCCCTAAGCCTCGGGTGTCAGCGGACAGTTGCGGCTGTCTTCGAGCGCGGAGGGCAGCACGTGATCGCGGAACAGATCGCGCAGCTTCAGCTTCTGCAGCTTGCCGGTCGCCGTGTGCGGCAACTCGTCGACGAACACGACGTCGTCGGGAATCCACCACTTCGCGACCTTGCCTTCGTAGAACGCGAGCAGTTCGTCGCGAGTGAGGTCATGCCCCGCGCGTTTGACGACGACGAGCAGCGGCCGCTCCGTCCATCTCGGATGCGCGCACGCGATGCACGCGGCTTCGGCGACCGCCGGATGCGCGACCGCGACGTTCTCGACGTCGATCGAGCTGATCCATTCGCCACCCGACTTGATCACGTCCTTCGAGCGGTCGGTGATGTGCAGGAAGCTGTCGGGGTCGATCGTCGCGACATCGCCGGTCGGGAACCAGCCGTCGATGAGCGGCGCATCGTCCTTGCGGAAATACCGGTCGATCACCCACGGCCCGCGCACGTGCAGATCGCCGAACGCGACGCCATCCCATGGAAGCTCACGGCCGTCCTCGCCGACGATCTTCATGTCGACGCCGTAGATCACATGGCCCTGCTTCTCGAGCAGCTTGCGCTGCTCCGCGATGGGCCGCTGGCTCTGCTCCCACGTCAGTTTCGACAACGTGCCGAGCGGCGACATCTCCGTCATGCCCCATGCATGGATGACCTGCACGCCGTAGTCGTCTTCGAGGATGCGCAGCATCGCCGGCGGACACGCGGAGCCACCAATGACCGTGCGCTCGAGCGACGAAAACTTCGCGCCCGTCTCGCGCAGGTAGTTCAGCAGACCGAGCCACACGGTCGGCACGCCGGCCGAGCATGTGACCCGTTCGCCTTCCATCAGGTCGTACAGCGACTTGCCGTCGAGATCCTTGCCGGGCAACACGAGCTTCGCGCCGCTCAGCGGCACCGCATGCGGAAGTCCCCATGCGTTCACATGGAACATCGGCACGACGGGCAGCACCGAGTCGCGCGCGGACAGGTTCATCGCGTCGGGCAACGCCGCGCCGAACGCGTGCAGCACCGTCGAGCGATGTGAATACAGCGCGCCCTTCGGATTGCCGGTCGTGCCCGACGTATAGCAGAGGTACGAGGCCTGGCGCTCGTCGAGCGCGGGCCAGTCGAAGCAGCCATCCTGCCCGTCCATCAGCGTTTCGTAGCACAGCACCGGCGTTTGCATCGGCGGGCAATGCGCTTCGTCGCACAGTGCGATCCAGCCGCGCACGTGCGGGCACTGCGGCGCGAGCGTGTCGACGAGCGCGGCAAACGTGGTGTCGAACAGCACGTACGCGTCGTCGGCATGATTGATGATGTACGCGATCTGGTCGGGGAAGAGGCGCGGGTTGATCGTGTGACACACGGCGCCGAAGCCGGTGGTGCCGTAATACGCTTCGAGATGCCGGTAGCCGTTCCACGCGAGCGTCCCGACCCGTTCGCCCGGTTCGACGCCGAGCGCGAGCAGCGCCTGTGCGAGCTGTTTGGCGCGCTTCTCGCAATCGCGATACGTGTAGCGATGCAGATCGCCTTCGATGCGCCGCGACACGATCCCGGTGCTGCCGAAATGCCGCGCGGCGTGCGCGAGCAGCGATGACACGGTGAGCGGCACGTCCATCATCTGGCCCAGCAGCGGCGTCGTCATAAGGCGGGGTCTCCTCGGCTTGTGAGTGTCGATTGGGTTGCGGTCGGGTTCGGCTGGGTACGTGATCGTGAAACGGATAACGCGGCAGCTAGTGCGAGGCGGAAGATCGTCGCGGCGTCGAACGCAGCAGCATGGTCCGAACGATGAAGACGGCCGGCCTGCAGCGCCGCGGGTGCGGATTTACAATATCGGTTAATCCAGAGGCGCTCAACATGTCGTTTTCCCCAAGCATTGCAGGGCTATCCGCAGCTTTGACGGATCTTTCCAACACACTCGCCACTCCCCCAGCCAACGCGTTCGCGCGGCTCGGCGGCACGTTTCTCACGCGCCTGCCCGCCGCGCCGCTCGACGCACCTTACCTCGTCGGCTTCTCGGCCGAGGCCGCCGCGCAGCTCGGCCTGCCCGAGGGCATCGAGCGCGATCCGGGCTTCGTCGAGCTGTTCTGCGGCAACGCGACACGTCACTGGCCGGCCGACGCGCTGCCTTACGCGTCGGTGTACTCGGGCCATCAGTTCGGCGTATGGGCCGGCCAGCTCGGCGACGGTCGCGCGCTCGTTCTCGGCGAGCTCGAACATGGCGGCGAGCGCTTCGAACTGCAGCTCAAAGGCGCGGGCCGCACGCCCTATTCGCGCATGGGCGACGGCCGCGCGGTGCTGCGCTCGTCGATCCGCGAATATCTGTGCTCCGAGGCGATGCATCATCTCGGCATTCCGACCACGCGCGCGTTGTGCGTGATCGGCTCCGACCAGCCGGTGCGGCGCGAGACGATCGAAACCGCCGCGGTGGTCACGCGCGTCGCGCCGAGCTTCGTTCGCTTCGGCCACTTCGAGCACTTCTATGCGAACGATCGCGTCGACGCGTTGCGCGCGCTGGCCGACCACGTGATCGAGCGCTTCTATCCGCATTGCAAGGAGGCCGACGATCCGTATCTCGCGCTGCTTGCCGAAGCGGTGCGCTCCACCGCGGATCTGATGGTCGACTGGCAGGCGGTCGGTTTCTGTCACGGCGTGATGAATACCGACAACATGTCGATCCTCGGCCTCACGATCGACTACGGCCCGTTCGGTTTCATGGATGGCTTCGACGCCGGCCACATCTGCAATCACTCCGATACGCAGGGCCGTTATGCCTATCGGCTGCAACCGCAAATCGCGTACTGGAACCTCTTCTGCCTCGCGCAGGGACTGCTGCCGCTGTTCGGCGCACGGCACGACGAAGGCGTGCGCGCCGAGAAGGCGGTCGAAGATGCGCAGCACGTGCTGGCCGGCTTCAAGGAGCGCTTCGCGCCGGCCCTCGAAAACCGCATGCGCGCGAAGCTCGGCCTCGAACAGGCACGCGACGGCGACGACGCGCTCGTCAACCGGCTTTTCGAAGTGATGCACGCGAACCGCGCCGATTTCACGCTGACGTTCCGCAACCTCGCGCGCCTGTCGAAACACGATGCGAGCGGCGATGCACCGGTGCGCGACCTGTTCCTCGATCGCGTCGCCTTCGACGCATGGGCGAACGACTACCGTGCGCGGCTCGCCGAAGAGTCACGCGACGACGCCGCGCGCGCCATTGCAATGAACCGCGTGAACCCCAAATTCGTACTTCGCAACCATCTGGCGGAAACGGCGATCGAGCGCGCGAGGGAGAAGGATTTCACCGAGGTGGAACGGCTCGCGGCCGTACTGCGTCACCCGTTCGACGAGCAGCCCGAATACGCGGCGTATGCGGGCCTGCCGCCGGACTGGGCGAGCTCGCTGGAAGTGAGCTGTTCGTCATGACGCGTCGGCGCGGCTGAAGCGCCACTGAATTGCCACGTCTACCCCGCCAGAAAACACCGACACAAACCCGAGACAGGAACCCGACCATGAGCAACCCCGACGATCTCAAGCATGACGCCCCGGCCGTGCAGAAAAGCGACGCCGAGTGGCGCGAGCAGCTGTCCGACATCGAATACCGGGTGACGCGCCACGCGGCCACCGAGCGCCCGTTCACGGGCCGCTATAGCGACCACTGGGAACGCGGCGTCTACGACTGCGTGTGCTGCGGCACCCCGCTGTTCGAATCGGACACCAAGTTCGACGCCGGCTGTGGCTGGCCGAGCTACTTCCGGCCGATCAACGGCGAGGTGATCGCCGAGAAGACCGATCGCGCGCACGGCATGCTGCGCATCGAGGTGCAGTGCAAGAACTGCGGCGCGCATCTGGGCCACGTGTTCGAGGACGGACCGGCACCGACCGGTCTGCGTTACTGCATCAATTCGGCTGCGTTACAATTCGAGCCCAAGTAACGCGGCGCGGCTGCGGGTCTGCCCGCCTCGGGCGGCCCGAACCGCGCACGGCGCCCTTCTCATGCGGCCGTTCCGCTCGCCAGCGGGCACCGCGCAGCTTGCCCGCCAGGCGGGCGCCCTTCACTGTCCGACTCACTCTCCGACTTCCCGTCCAGATAATGAAATTCCTGTTCGATCTGTTCCCGATCATCCTGTTCTTCGTCGCCTTCAAGATCTGGGGCATTTTCACGGCGACGGCAGTGGCGATCGTCGCTACGCTGGTGCAGATCGCGTGGGTGGCGTTCCGCCACCGCAAGGTCGACCCGATGCTGTGGGTGAGCCTCGGCGTCGTCGTCGTGTTTGGCGGCGCGACGCTCGTGCTGCACAACGACACCTTCATCAAATGGAAGCCGACCGTGTTGTACTGGGCGTTTTCCGTCGCGCTGATCGTCTCGCAGCTCGGCTTCAACAAGAACCTGATCGAAGCGATGATGGGCAAGCAGATCACGCTGCCGCACGCGATCTGGGGCAAGCTGAATCTGATCTGGGCGGTGTTTTTCGTGCTGCTCGGCCTCCTGAACCTGTTCGTCGCGTATCACTACACGACCGATCAGTGGGTCAATTTCAAACTGTTCGGCGCGACCGGCTGCCTGCTCGTGTTCATCGTCGGACAGAGCCTGTGGCTGTCCAAGTACATGAAGGAGGAATGACATGAGCGACCTGTTCATGCACGCCACAACCGCCGAGCGCGCCGCGCTGATCGAGGCGCGCCTCGCGGCCGCGCTCGCGCCCGTCGAGTCGATCCGCATCACCGACGACAGCGCGCAGCACGCGGGACACGCCGGCGCCTCGGCCGGCGGTCATTTCAGTGTCACGATCGTGGCCGTCGCATTCGCCGGCAAGCCCCGCGTGGCGCGGCATCGCATGGTGTATGATGCGCTGGCCGATGCCATGCAGCGCGGCATTCATGCCCTTGCCATCACGGCGTATACGCCCGAAGAATTTGCTTTGTTGCCCCGCTAGGAACCTTTCGATGACCTTGAAGAAAACCCGCCTTTGGGTATTGCTGGCTGCGTTCGCGGCCGCACCTGCATTCGCACAGAACATCGCCGTCGTGAACGGTACGCCGATTCCGAAGTCGCGCGCCGATGCATTGATCGAACAACTGGTTCACCAGGGCCAGCAGGACACGCCGCAGTTGCAGCAGGCCGTGCGCGAAGAGCTCGTGAATCGCGAAATCCTGATGCAGGAAGCCGTGCGTCGCGGTCTGCCGAACCGTCCGGACGTCAAGGCGCAAGTCGCGGTCGCGCAGCAAACCGTCGTGCTGCGCGCGCTGATCGAAGACTTCGTGAAGAACAACCAGCCGACCGACGCCGAAATCACCGCGCGCTACAACGCGCTGGTCAAGGATGCGGGCGGCAAGGAATATCACCTGCACCATATCCTCGTCGACAACGAGCAGCAGGCCAAGGACCTGATCGCGAAGATCAAGGCCGGCGCAAGCTTTGAGGATCTGGCCAGGCAGTACTCGAAGGATCCGGGATCGGGCAAGAACGGCGGCGACCTCGACTGGTCGGATCCGAAGGCCTACGTGCCTGAATTCGCGGACGCGGCCACGCATCTGCAGAAAGGCCAGATGACCAACACGCCGGTGCATACGCAATTCGGCTGGCACATCATCCGTGTCGACGACATCCGCGCCGTCACGCCCCCGCCGCTCGAGCAGGTGCGCGCGCAGATCGTCCAGCAGATCCAGCAGGAAAAGCTGCAGGCGTTCGAAGAGAACCTGCGTAAGAACGCGAAGATTCAGTAAGGATCGGCGGGCGGGAAGTTGTCTTCGGATGATCCGCCTGACGCTGAAGCCTGAGTGTAAAAATGCCGCCCGTGGGCGGCATTTTTGTTGCTGCGAGGTTCGTGGCGACAGCCCCTCGACTCATCAACCGAGCCAGCGGCGCGCGTTCTGGAACACGCGCAGCCACGGGCTCGCATCCGTGCCGATCTCGCCCCAGCCCTGCGGATGCCAGCTCATCTGCACCGCGCGATGCACGCGCTCCATGTGCGGCATCAGCACCGAGAAGCGGCCATCAGCCGTCGTGACCGACGTGATGCCTTCGGGCGAGCCGTTCGGGTTGAACGGATACTGCTCGGTCGCCTGACCACGATGATCGACATAGCGCATCGCGACCGCGACCTTGGACTTGTCGCCCTGCTGCGAGAAGTCCGCATAGCCTTCGCCGTGCGCGACCGCGACCGGAATGCGCGAGCCTTCCATGCCGGCGAAGAAGATCGACGGCGATGCCTGCACCTCGACGAGCGAGAAACGCGCCTCGAATTTCTCCGACTTGTTGCGCGTGAACTTCGGCCATGCTTCGGCGCCGGGAATCATCGAAGCGAGGCTGCTCATCATCTGACAGCCGTTGCAGATGCCGAGCGCGAACGTGTCCTGACGACCGAAGAACGCGGCGAACATGTCGGCCAGTTGCGCATTGAAGCGGATCGTCTTCGCCCAGCCTTCACCGGCGCCGAGCGTATCGCCGTACGAGAAGCCGCCGCACGCGACCGCGCCCGCGAAATCGGCGAGGTTCGCGCGACCCGCGAGCAGATCGCTCATGTGCACGTCGTGCGCATCGAAGCCGGCACGATCGAATGCATAGGCCGTTTCGAGGTGCGAGTTCACGCCCTGCTCGCGCAGGACTGCGACGCGCGGACGTGCGCCCTTGCCAACGCCCCGAAGGAAGTCCCCCTGGGGGATGAACGGCGCGGCGACATCGTCAGCCGGATCGAAGCTCAGCACCGGCGTGATGCCAGGGTCCGCGGCGTCGAGCAAGGTGTCGTGTTCGGCGTCGGCGCAAGCCGGATTGTCACGCAGACGCGCGATGCGCCAGCTCACTTCGCTCCACGTACGATGCAGCTCCGCGCGCGGCGCCTCGTAGACCTTCTTCGCGTCGCGATAGATCTCGATCACATCGCGTTCGTTGGCCTTGCCGATCACGTGAGAACACGCCGACAGGCCATGCTCGCGCAGCGCGGTGAGCACCGCGTCGCGATCGGCCGCGCGCACCTGCACGACGGCGCCGAGCTCTTCGTTGAAGAGCGCACGCAGCGTGCGGTCTTCGCGGCGGCCGCTGGTCTGCTTCGCCCAATCCTTCGCGTCGCCGTAATCGGATTCGTGGTGCGCGTCGAGCACCAGCATGTCGACATTCAGCGACACGCCCGCGTGACCCGCGAACGCCATTTCGCAGACCGTTGCCCACAGGCCGCCGTCCGAGCGGTCGTGATAGGCGAGCAGCTTGCCGTCGCCATTGAGCGCCTGGATCGCGTTGAAAAAGCGCTTCAGATCTTCGGGATCGTCGACATCGGGCACCGTGTCGCCGACCTGCTGCGTGACCTGCGCGAGGATGCTGCCGCCCAGACGATGCTTGCCGCGGCCGAGATCGATCGCGATCAACACCGACTCGCCGACTTCGCTCACGCGCCGCAATTGCGGCGTCAGATGGCGGCGCACGTCCTCGACCGGCGCGAATGCCGAGATGATCAGCGACACCGGCGCGACCACTTCCTTCTCGACGCCGCTCTCTTCCCAGCGCGTGCGCATCGAGAGCGAATCCTTGCCGACCGGAATGCCGATGCCAAGCGCCGGGCACAGCTCCATGCCGATCGCCTTGACCGTGTCGTAGAGCGCCGCGTCTTCGCCCGGCGCGCCGCACGCGGCCATCCAGTTGGCCGACAGCTTCAGCTTGTCGAGCGACGCAATCGGCGCCGCCGCGATGTTCGTGATCGCCTCGCCGACCGCCATACGGCCCGACGCCGGCGCGTTGATGACGGCGAGCGGCGTGCGTTCGGACATCGTCATCGCTTCGCCACTAAAGCCCGCGTAGTCCATCGTCGTGATCGCCACGTCGGCGACGGGCACCTGCCACGGGCCGACCATCTGGTCGCGCGCGGTCGTGCCGCCGACCGAGCGGTCGCCGATCGTGATCAGAAACGACTTGCTCGCGACCGTCGGATGACGCAGCACGCTCTGCGCGACATCTTGCAGCGCGAGGCCGGTCACATCGACCGGTTCGAGCGCGCGCTCGACACGCTTGACGTCGCGATGCATGCGCGGCGCCTTGCCGAGCAGCACTTCCATCGGCATGTCGACCGGCTGATGCGCGCCTGCCTGCTGCTCCGAATCGATCAGCCTCAGCTGACGCTCGGCGGTGGCCGTGCCGATCACCGCGAACTGGCAGCGCTCGCGCTCGCACATCGCTTCGAACGCGGGCAGGTCGGCCGGCGCGATCGCGAGCACATAGCGCTCCTGCGCTTCGTTCGACCAGATTTCGCGCGGCGACAGGCCGCTCTCTTCGAGCTGGATTTTGCGCAGCTCGAACAGCGCGCCCTTGCCCGCGCCATCGACGACTTCGGGAAACGCGTTCGACAGACCGCCCGCGCCGACGTCGTGAATGCTGAGGATCGGATTCTTGTCGCCGAGCTGCCAGCACGCGTTGATCACTTCCTGCGCGCGACGCTCGATTTCCGGGTTGCCGCGCTGCACCGAGTCGAAGTCGAGTTCAGCGGTGTTCGTGCCGGTTGCCATCGAGCTCGCGGCGCCGCCGCCCATGCCGATGCGCATGCCCGGGCCGCCGATCTGGATCAGCAGCGAGCCTTCCGGCAGATCGTGCTTGTGCGTGTGCTGGTCGGAGATATTGCCGATGCCGCCCGCGATCATGATCGGCTTGTGGTAGCCGCGCACGAGACCCGCGACGTTCTGCTCGTAGGCACGGAAGTAGCCGCCCAGGTTCGGACGGCCGAATTCGTTGTTGAACGCGGCGCCGCCGAGCGGGCCGTCGATCATGATTTGCAGCGGCGAGGCGATGCGGTCCGGGCGGCCGTACGCTTCGTGCTGGTCGGCCGGATTGCGCTGCGCGAGCGGCTGCGCGGTGTCGCGCGCGTTTTCCCACGCCTCGACGCCGTCCGGCAGTGCGAGGTTCGACACGGTGAAGCCCGCGAGGCCCGCCTTCGGACGCGCGCCGCGGCCGGTCGCGCCTTCATCGCGGATTTCGCCGCCCGCGCCGGTCGCGGCGCCCGGGAACGGCGAGATCGCGGTCGGGTGGTTGTGCGTTTCCACCTTCATCAGCGTGTGCGTGAGCTCGACGCTGCGCCCATAGCGCTCGGGCAATTCGCTTGCGCCGAGCTCGGCCGGCGTGCGCGGGAACCAGCGCTCGGCCATGCCGCCGACCATGATCGCCGAGTTGTCCGAATACGCGACGATCGTGCCCTGCGGGTTCAGCTTTTCAGTGTTGCGGATCATGTTGAACAGCGACATGTCCTGCTTCTCGCCGTCGATCGTCCAGTCCGCGTTGAAGATCTTGTGGCGGCAGTGCTCGCTGTTGGCCTGCGCGAACATCATCAGTTCGACGTCGGTCGGGTTGCGGCCGAGCTTCGTGAACGCGTCGACGAGGTAGTCGATTTCGTCGTCGGCAAGCGCGAGGCCGAGCTCCGCGTTGGCGGTCTCGAGCGCGGCGCGGCCGCTCGCGAGCACGTCGACGGTTTGCAGCGGCCTGGCCGGCAGTTCGTCGAACAGATGCAGCGCGTGGTCGCGCGACGGCGCGACGCTCTCGGTCATGCGGTCGTGCAGCGCCGCGGCGACGGCCGCGCGCGCTTCGTCGGACAGCGTCTTCTTGCCGCCGAGCAGCCCGCCTTTCAGCATGACCGTGTACTCGACGCCGCGTTCGATGCGGCGGACCTGCGTGAGGCCGCACAGATGCGCGATGTCGGTTGCCTTGCTGGCCCACGGCGACACGGTGCCAAAGCGCGGCACGACGAGGAAGCTCTCGACGGCGCCACGTTCCTTGCCTGCTTCGAACGGATCGCCGTAGTGCATCAGCGCCTCGACCTTCGCGCTGTCTTCAGCGGACAGTTCGGCCTGGGCGTTGACGAAGTGCAGATACTGCCCGCGCACGCCCGTGATGTTCGGGTCGATGCGCGTGAGCGTGTCGAGCAGGCGGGTTTGACGGAAATCGGAAAGGGCCGAAGCGCCGGGGAAACACGAGAAGTGGGCCATGGGACTTGACGTTGCGTCGCTCAATGATGCCGGAGAGTCGCGCATGCAGGCGACGTGAGGCGGAAAGGAAGTCCGGGATTATACCCCGGGAACGGGTGTCCGACGGGCTCCAGGGTGCGTGGGCGGCGGCCCGCGCGGTGTCGCGCGAGCCCTCGCCGCGCTGCCCCTGGCGTCGCCGCGCGGGTGCTTTGACTGCTATCATTCGCGTTTCACCAGATCGGCGCGTGCGGCCCGGGCTTCACCGTGCAGCGCGCCGCATGTCACACCCAGCGGGAACGCGCGTGAGCGGCCCGTCGGCATATCGAATCAGAGCATGGATGTCATCGTCATTGGCGGCGGGATAGCGGGCGTCGCCACCGCTTATCACCTGCGCGCGGCCGGTCACCGGGTATGCGTCGTCGAGCGTCACGCGACCGTCGCACAAGGCGCCACCTACGGACAGGGCGGCACCGTGCTGCCCACGCCGCTCGACGTCTGGTTCGGCCCGACCTTCATGGCGAGCCGCTTCAACGCGAAAAACGGCGTGATCAGCAAGACCGGCTTCAACGGCGCCGCGCGGCAGTTCGTCAAGCAGCTCGGAGAATGGCAGGACCCCGAGGCGTTCGCGCGCCAGTACGCGTTGCTGCGGCCGCTGATCGAATCGTCGCGGGAGGCGATGGCCGACGTCGAAGCGCGCTTCGGCCTCGAATTCGAACAGGCGAGCGGGCTGCTTTACCTGGTGCGCGCCGCGCACGAATGGGAGCTGAGCGCGACCGCGCTCGATCTGCTGGGCCGGTTCGAGGTGCCGCATCACGTGCTGAGCCCGGCCGAATGCGCGGCGTTCGAACATGCGGTGCCCACCGATCCGGAATTCGCCGGCGGCGTCCTGTTCGAGCACGAGCGCACCGCGAACTGTCCGCTGTTCACGAAGCTCGTCAAACAGGTGCTCGATACGCTAGGCGGTGTGCAGTTCATGCCGAACTGCGAGGTGACGGGCATTCGTCTCGATGGCCAGCGCGCGGCGGCCGAACTGGCGCCACGCGAGCGCGCGCCACGCGAGCGCGCGCCGCGCTCGCGCGAAATCGACGTGGTTCAGGCCGACGCAGTCGTGGTCGCGGCCGGTTACGGCAGCCTCGCGCTGCTCGAGCGCGCGGGGGTCGAACTGCCGCTGCATCCGCTGCGCCTGCATTCGCTGGTCGCGCCGATCGCGCACGAAGAATGCGCACCGCACGTCGCGATCGTCGATGCGGTCAAGCGCATCGGTGTCAGCCGTATGAACCATCGGCTGCGGATCGCGGGCGGCGCGGTGCTGCAAAGCGCCAGCCAGATCGACAAGCCGCTCGGCGAAGCGCTGACCAAAGAGGCGCTCGCGCTGCTCGGCCAGGCGACGCACGACTGGATTCCAGGCGCCGCGCGCATTTCGGCGGCACTGCCGTGGGAAGGCGTGAAGCTGTTATCGCCCGATGGCTTGCCCGTGATCGGCAACGCGCTGCATCCGCGGCTGTTCGTCAACGTCGGGCATGGGCCGGCCGGCTGGGGCCTTGCTTGCGGCGCGGGCAAGCTCGTTGCCGAGCTGGTGTCGGGACAGACGCCGACGCTGCCGCAGGACACGCTCGCGGCATTGCGGCCGGAGCGGTTCCAGTAAGGTTTCGCACTCTTTGAGGCGGGTATGGCCGGCTGGCCGCCCGCTCTCGACGCCCCCCGTGCGCATCGCGTCACTGCCGCCGCCCTCACCGAAAGAGCCACACGCCGCGTGCCTATCGGCACTACCATAGCGAATCCAAAGTCTGCCCGCCGCGCCGCGGGCACACCGCCAGGCTTCGCCATGACAGACGCAGAAAACTCGCTGCCCACCCTTTTCGACCCGCTGACCGATCCGCTGGCCGACCCGCTGACCGATCCGCAGCCGCGTGCGTGGCCGCTGCTGACGCTGACCGACCTGCGGATCGCCGAATCCCAGGCCGCCGCTGCGTTGCCCGAGCACACGCTGATGGCGCGCGCCGGCCATGCGGCCGCACGCTGGCTGCTTGAACGGATCGCCGCGGATTCGTCGCAGACGAAATCGCAGCAGCGCGTGTGGTTGGTCGCCGGTCCCGGCAACAACGGCGGCGACGCGCTCGTCGTCGCGACGGAGCTGCACAAGGCCGGCATCGCCGTCGAAGTCTGCATGCCAGTTGAAGTGAAGGCCGCCGACGCGCGTTGGGCGCTCGACGCCGCGCGCGCCGCGGGCGTGCCGATCGACACGGCGCCGCCCGCCTCGCTCGACGGCTACGGCTGGCTCGTCGACGGCATGTTCGGCATCGGCCTCGCGCGGCCGCTCGACGGCGTGTTCGCGGCGGTGGCGCGACTGCTGTCGCAGCGCACGAAGACGCGTCCGACTCGAGGCGCCGTGCTCGCGCTCGACGTGCCGAGCGGGCTCGACAGCGACACCGGCGCGGTGATCGGCGGCAATGGCGCGGCGGCGGTCCACGCGACGCACACGATCACGTTCATCGGCGCGAAGCCGGGGCTTTTCACCGCGCAGGGCCGCGACCTCGCGGGCCGGGTGACGGTGGCACCGATCGGGCTCGCTGCGGGGATCAACGGCGACGCCAACCCGGACGTGGCGGGCGTCCCCCGTGCCGCAATCCAGCTCAGCGCCCCCGACCTCTTCGGCCCCTTCATGCCCCCGCGCGACTTCGCGACCAACAAGGGCACCTTCGGCAGCCTCGCGGTGGTCGGTGGCGACACCGGCATGTGCGGCGCGCCGATCCTCGCGGCGCGCGCGGCGCTTTACACCGGCGCGGGCAAGGTCCACGTCGCGCTGCTCGGCGAAGGCGCCCCGCCCTACGATCCGCCGCACCCGGAACTGATGCTGCATCCGCTCGACACGCTGCCGCTCGATGCGATGGATGCACTTGCGATCGGCTGCGGCATGGGGCATGGCGAACGAGCGACGCGCGTCCTGCACGACGTGCTGCAACTCGACGTGCCGAAGCTGTTCGACGCCGACGCGCTGAACCTGATCGCGAAAGATCCCGCGCTCGCCGCAGACGTCACCGCGCGCGGCGTGCAAGGCGATCCGTGCATCCTGACGCCGCATCCGCTCGAAGCGGCGCGCCTGCTTGGCAGCGATGCCGCGAGCGTCCAGCGCGACCGGCTCGCGGCCGCGCGCGCGCTCGCGGCGCGCCTGGCGAGCGTCGTGGTGCTCAAGGGTGTCGGCACGATCATCGCCGCGCCCGACGGCCGCCTCGCGCTGAACCCGACCGGCAACGCCGCGCTCGCGACGGGCGGCACCGGCGACGTGCTCGGCGGCATTATCGGTGCGCTGCTCGCGCAGCATCTGCCGCGCTTCGAGGCGGCGCTTGCGGGCGTCTATCTACACGGCCTCGCCGCCGATACGTTGAGCGCGCAAGGCCACGGCCCCGCGGGTCTGACGGCCGGCGAACTGGCGCCGATGGTGCGAACCTTGTTGAATCGGCTGTTCTATCCAGCGTCGGTTGCCTGACGGGCGCAACGCCCTGCTGCCTGTCACGCATCCCCGCTATACTGATCGTCTGCGCCGCGCGTCGGATCGATCGCGGGTCGCGGCGAGACTTTAGCGGGCGCTTGCGCCGCCTCGCGTTTTCGCGAGGTTCGCCCGCTTCGTAAAGCACCGCCGGCACCCTCTCCCGAACCCGGCCGCGTGGCATCGCTCTGACTGCATCGCCGCATCATTCTCGGCCGCGCTTCATGCGCGCGCCTTCCTTCGTGCCCCTTGGTTAGACGGACGCTATGACCCAGAACTCGCTCCCCTCCTGGTCCTCGCTGCAGACGCATTACGACAAGATTCGCGATGCGCATCTGCGCGACTGGTTCGCCCCCGAGAACGATCCCGCTCCCACGCGCGCCGAACGCTTCACGTTCGCGGGCGGCGGTCTCGCAGCCGATTTTTCGAAGCACCGCATTACCGACGAAACCTTGCAGTTGCTCGTGCAACTCGCGCGCGAAGCCGGCGTCGAGAAGCGCCGCGACGCGATGTTCGCGGGCGAGGTCGTCAATCCGACCGAAGGCCGCGCCGCGCTGCACACTGCATTGCGCGCCACTGACCCGCACGCACCGTTCTTCGCCGAAGTGCAGGCCGAGCTCAAGAAAATGGGCACGTTCGCCGAGCAGATTCGTAGCGGCGAGTGGACCGGCTACACCGGCAAGCGGATTCGTCATGTCGTGAACATCGGCATCGGCGGCTCGGATCTCGGGCCGAAGATGGTCGTGCACGCGCTGCATCATCTCGCGACGCCGGAGATCTCGACGCACTTCGTGTCGAACGTCGACGGCGCCGATCTGTACGACGTGATGCAGCAGATCGACCCCGAGGAGACGCTCGCGATCATCGTGTCGAAGACCTTCACGACGCTCGAAACGATGACCAATGCGCGCTCGCTGCGCGACTTTTTCATCCAGAAAGGCTGCCCGGAAAATGCGCTCGCGAAGCACTTCGTCGGTGTCTCGGCGAATCCGGCCGAAGTCGTGAAATTTGGCATCGCGAGAGAGAACGTGTTCGAGATGTGGGACTGGGTCGGCGGCCGCTATTCGCTGTGGTCGGCCGTCGGTCTGTCGATCATGATCGCGATCGGCCCGCAGCAGTTCAATGAACTGCTGGCCGGCGCCAACGAGATGGACCAGCATTTCCGTACCGCGCCGCTCGAAAAGAATCTCCCGGTGCTGCTCGGCATGATCGGGATCTGGTATCGCAACTTCTTCGGCTCGCAGAGCTATCTGGTGGCGCCGTATTCGCAGGCGCTGCATTTTCTGCCGTCGTATCTGCAGCAACTCGAGATGGAAAGCAACGGCAAGTCCGCGCGACTCGACGGTGCGATGGTCGACTATGCGACTTCCGCGGTCACGTGGGGTCAACCGGGCACGAACGGCCAGCATGCGTTCTTCCAGATGCTGCACCAGGGCCCGACAATCGTGCCGATCGATTTCATCGCGGTCATGACACCGGAGCATCCGCTCGTGAGCCATCATCCGAAGCTACTCGCGAACTGCTTCGCGCAGAGCGAAGCGCTGATGCTCGGTCGCACGCTCGAGGAAGCGAAGAAGGTGGCCGGCCCGGACAAGCCCGAACTCGCGCCGCATCTGACGTTCCCCGGCAATCGCCCGACCGCGACGCTGCTGCTCGACGCGCTGACCGCGCGCACGCTAGGCGCGCTGATCGCGCTGTACGAGCACAAGGTGCTGGTGCAGGCGTCGGTCTGGAACATCAACCCGTTCGATCAATGGGGTGTCGAACTCGGCAAGATCCTCGGCAAGGTGGTCGAGGCCGATCTGGATGCGGCGAGTGCCGATGTGAAGAAGCATGATTCGTCCACGTCGGCGTTGATCGCGCGGGCGCGGGCTGCGTTGAAGCGCTGAGTTGGACGTTTGAAGTGCGCAATAGACGAAGCGGGCTACAGCCCGCTTTGTTTTTGCTTCGACGACGGCTTGCTTGCAGTACGCGCGCGCAAGCACGCGATCCGTCAGATCATCACGCGAGCCGCCCCGCGTCGATCGTCACCGTCGTATCGCAGCGACGCGCGAGTTCGATGTCGTGTGTCACGAGCACGAGCGTCGCGCCATGCGCGCGATTCATCTCGAACATCAGATCGATCACCGCGTGGCCGGTGGCCGCGTCGAGGCTGCCGGTGGGTTCGTCGGCGAACAGGATCGCCGGGTGCGTGACGAACGCACGCGCGAGAGCAACGCGCTGTTGCTCGCCGCCCGACAACAGCTTCGGATAATGACCGGTACGCTGCCCGAGCCCGACCTGTTCGAGTAGCTCGCGAGCGCGCGTGGCGGCCTCGCGTGTGCCGATGCCGCCTTGCAGTTCCAGCGGCAACGTGACGTTTTCGAGCGCGGTCAGATGCGGCATCAATTGAAACGACTGGAACACGAAGCCGACCGCCCCGCTGCGCAACGCAGCGCGCCCGTCTTCGTCGAGCTCGCCGAGTTCGCGGCCGAGCAGCCGAACCGAGCCCGCGCTCGCGCTGTCCAAGCCCGCGAGCAAGCCGAGCAGCGTAGACTTGCCCGACCCGGATGCACCGACGATCGCCACGCTGCTGCCCGCATGGATGGCAAGATCGATGTCGTCGAGAATCGTCAGTTCGCCCGTTGCATCCTTAACCCTCTTGCACAAACCCCGCACTTCAATGACTGGATCAGTTATGTTTGGCATGGTGAAGCATAGGTTGAAAGTGCGCGCCATCACCCCTCGCATCGCGGCGCTGACTGCGGCATTCGGCGCCACCATGATGGCCGCCGCGCTGGTTTCGCTACCGTTGCGGGCTCACGCGGCAAATGCGCCGGAACCCGCGAAGCCGGTGATCGTCGTGCTCGGCGACAGCATCTCGGCCGAGTATGGCCTGCCCCGTGATACGGGCTGGGTCGCGTTGATGCGTCAGCGTCTGGCCGACGAGCGCATCGATTATAGCGTTGCCAATGCGAGCATCAGCGGCGACACGACGAGCGGCGGACGCGCGCGTCTGCCCGCGCTGATGGAACGGCTCAAGCCGAGCATCGTGATCGTCGAACTCGGCGCCAACGACGCCTTGCGCGGCGTCCCGCTCTCCACGACCGAAGACAACCTGCGCACGATCATCGAACAGGCGCAGCAAGGCCACGCGAAGGTCGTCCTCATCGGCATGTACGTGCCGCCCAATTACGGCCCCGACTATACGCAAAAGTTCCACGGCCTCTACGGCGAGCTGTCGAAGGAATTCCATCTGCCGCTCGTGCCATTTTTGCTCGCCGGCATCGTGGATAAACCAGACATGTTCCAGGCCGACCAGATCCACCCGACCCAGCAGGCACAGCCCGTGCTGCTCAACAACGTGTGGCCCGCTGTCAAGCCACTCCTTCGCACAAGTTCGCCGCGCTGAAAAGCCTGCCAACAACTTGTTTCCGGAACTTGGGGAGCACGGATCGTCGAGCCGCTCGACACATCCACCGTCCCGTGCCACCCGGCTCATTCCTGAGCGCCTTCTGAGGAGATAACGTGAAATATTTACCGTTAATCGCTTTGACTGTTGCCATCTCGGCCTGCGCAGCACAACCGCCGGCCGGCGTTCAATCGGTCGGTCAAAGCCAGCAACCGCCTGGCGCCGTTTCGACCTGCATTGCGCAGAAATGGGCAGATAGCTCGCAACAACAGGTGGTCTCGCAAAATATCCTCGCCAACGGTCAGGCAATGGACGTCTACGTCCCGGGCCAGCAGCCGCCTAACGGCGCGGCCGCGGTGGTCCGTCCGTCGAATACGGGCAAGGGCACGTGGGTCGGTTTCCGCGCCGGCGGCGCAGGCAGTAGTGACGCCACGGGCGCCATCAGCGGCTGTCTGTGATGTTGTCGCGCATGTGACATGAAAAAGCCCCGCTCGGCGGGGCTTTTCTTTTGACAGGCAGGTAATGCTTACTGCAGCTTACTGGTCGGCCGTTTGCGCGGCGCTATCGAGCGAGCCGTAGAACTTCACGGTCGAGCGCTCGCGCAGCGCCTTCAGATAGGCTTCGGCCTGCGACTGCGCGTCCACCTGCGCAATCTGCTGCTGCGCGGCGGCAAGATGCTGGGCGTCGGTCGCCGCGGGCGGCACGATCTGGTTCACGCGATAGATCGCATAGCCGTCGTCGCCGAGATCGACACCGACGTAGGCCGGCAGTTTTTGCGCATCGACCTTGTAGATTGCGCTCAGTGCGGCAGGCGGCACGCCTTGCGCGTCGTTGCGCGACACCTTCAGCGGCGACGAGAAACCAGCGGTCGACTTCGACTTCTCGAACTCGGCCAGCTTTGCGGCGCCGTCCTTCTTCGCCGCCTCGTTCGACTGCTCCGCGATCACCTTCTGACGCACCGCATCTTTCACCGCGTCGAATGCGGGCACGGCAGCGGGCTTGTAGTCGGTGACGCGTGCGGCAATCAGCGTGTTGTTGCCGACGTCGATGGCTTGCGTATTGTTGTGCGCCGACACCGAGTCGTTCGCGAACACGGCCGCGAGGAGCTTAGGGTTGTTCAGCGGGCTGTCGGGAGGCAGCTTCGGATCCGGCTGCGGCGTGACCGTCGCGGTCTGGATCTGCAGCTTGAACTTGTCCGCGGCCGGCTGCAGGGTCTTCGCCTTTTCATAGACGAGCGACGTGAAACCTTCCGAGCTGTCGGTGAAAGCCTTGGTCGCCAGTTGCGTCTTCAGTTGCTGGGCGATCTGGTCCTTCACTTCGTCGAACGACTTCGTGACCGTCGGCTTCACATCCGTGACCTTGATGATGTGGAAACCGAAGTCGGTCTGCACGATGCCGCTGATTTCGTCTTTTTTCAGCGCGAACACCGCGTCGTCGAACGCCTGGCCGCCGGCAATCATGCCGCGGCCGAAGTAACCGAGATCGCCGCCCTTCGCTGCCGAGCCCGGGTCCTGCGAGTTCTGCTGCGCGATCTGCCCGAACTGGTCCGGATGCGCCTTGACTTGCGCGAGCAACTCCTCGGCCTTCTGCTTCGCCTTGGCCTTGTCGGCCGCGCTCGCGTCCTTCGGTGCCGCGATCAGGATGTGGCTCGCGCGCACTTCGCCTTCGGTGCGGAAGTGCGCGATGTTGTCGTCGTAGTACTTCTTCAGGTCCGCGTCGCTCGGCTGCACCGATGCGCTCAGCGTGGCCGGCGACATCACCAGGTACTGGATCGTCGCGGTGGCCGGCGTCGCGAAGTCGTTGCGATGCGCGTCGTAATACGCTTGCAGTTGCGCGTCGGTCGGCTGGATCTTCGCCGCATAGTCGTGCGGATGGAACGCGATGCCCTGCACCTCACGCTGCTGCTCGGCGAGTTCGGTCAGGTGCTGCGCGAGCGTCTTCGACGTGAACGCGCTCGCCTCGATGCTCGCGGGCAGCTGTTGCATCGCGAGGTTGTAGCGCACGCGCTCGTCGTACTGATCGGGCGTCATGCCTTGCATCGCGAGCAACTGCTTGTAGCGGTCGAGGTCGATCGAACCGTCGGGATTCTTCAGCGACGAGATCACCGGATCGGACAGCAGCGTGCGGCGCACCGCTTCGTCCGATGCGGTCAGATGCTGGCGCTGCGTTTCGTCGGCGAGCACCCGCTGCTCGATCATGCCGTCGAGCATCTGGCGACGGCGCTCCGGCGTGTCGAACGACTTCATGTCGAACTGCGCGCCGAGCATCTGACGCGCGCGATCGAGCTGCTGGCGCATCGCGTCGTCGTATTCGACGCGGGTGATCTTGTGACCGTTGACACTCGCGACGTTTGCACTTTCGTCAAAGAAGCCGCGGAAGCCTTGAATACCGACGAAACCCAACCCCGGCAAAATGACGAGGATGAGCATGAACATCATCAGGCGTTGGTGATTGCGGAAAAAATCGAGCATGCGTGAGGGGTGCCAAAAACAGAACGCCCGATCTTACAACAGCGGGCAACAAAAAAGGCGAACCGGAGTTCGCCTTTCGTGGATACTGGCGGAGTGGACGGGACTCGAACCCGCGACCCCCGGCGTGACAGGCCGGTATTCTAACCGACTGAACTACCACTCCTTATACTGCGCTTACTGCAATGAAACACTGAACCGAATCTGAAACTGGTGGGTGCTGAGAGGCTCGAACTCCCGACCTACGCCTTGTAAGGGCGCCGCTCTACCAACTGAGCTAAGCACCCGTTTCGTGATTCAGTGCTTCATGTTTCCCGACTTGCCGCTGCTTTCTCCCCGGATCGTTCAACCACCCGGTTTCAGCAATTCCTCAAGCAGCAAGCCGGTTAGTTTAGCGCATCCTTCAGAGCTTTGCCAGGCCTAAATTTAGGGACCTTCGCCGCCTTGATCTTGATCGCGGCGCCGGTGCGCGGATTGCGCCCAGTGCGCGCGGTGCGCTTGCCGACCGCAAACGTGCCAAAACCGACCAACGTGACCGAGTCGCCCTTCTTCAACGTGTTTTTGACACCGGCGATCACTGCATCGAGCGCACGGCCGGCCGCGGCCTTGGAAATGTCGGCTTGCTGTGCGATGTGATCGATCAATTCCGTCTTGTTCATTCAAACCCCCGTGAATGTTTATTGGCAATCGTGACAGTGCTTTCCAGCACCTCGCGCCACGCGGCCGGCGCTAACGCCAGGCCGCCCCATTAGAAGCGGCCGAAACCGTTGTGTCAACCGGGGTTGAGCCTGATCCGAGAGGTTTTAGGGGAGTGTTTTCATCACCGCATATTGCAGGGGAAAGACTGGCGATGCGACTTTTCGGCGAGGCCGTGCGGGCAATAAAAAACCCGCGGCCTTGACCGCGGGTTTTCTGGTTCAGCGAGCAGGAGTGCCGCTGGTTGCTTTGACGTCAGCGCATTCTCATGCGCTTCGGACCTCAGTGCTTGACGACCTCCGTCGCGGCATCCTTATCCGGCTCAGCCCCAACCGGCGCCGAAGGCTTCGGCTCTTCTTCCGGCAACGACTGCGGCACACGTTCGAGCGCAAGTTCGAGCACCTTGTCGATCCAGCGGACCGGCACGATTTCGATTGCGTTCTTGACGTTGTCCGGGATCTCGGTCAAGTCCTTGACGTTCTCTTCCGGGATCAGCACGAGCTTGATGCCACCACGATGCGCCGCGAGCAGCTTCTCCTTGAGACCGCCGATTGGCAGGACTTCGCCGCGCAACGTGATTTCGCCCGTCATCGCGACGTCAGCGCGCACCGGAATGCCGGTCAATACCGACACCAGCGCGGTCGTCATCGCGCCACCGGCCGAAGGACCATCTTTCGGCGTCGCGCCTTCCGGCACGTGAATGTGAATATCCTGCTTGTCGAACGCTTCGTCCTTGATGCCAAGACGACGCGAACGCGAACGCACGACCGAGCGCGCCGCTTCGACCGATTCCTTCATCACGTCGCCGAGCGAACCCGTGCGGATCACATTGCCCTTGCCCGGCATCACCGCGGCTTCGATGGTCAGCAGATCGCCGCCCACTTCCGTCCACGCGAGACCCGTGACCTGGCCCACCTGATTTTCCTTCGCGGCCAGACCGAAGTCGTACTTGCGCACGCCGAGGAAGGTGTCGAGATTGCTACCGTCGACCTTCACCGCGCCCTCAGCCTTCTTCAGCAGAAGCATCTTCACGACCTTGCGGCAGATCTTCGACACTTCACGCTCGAGCGAACGCACGCCCGCTTCACGCGTGTAGTAACGAATGATGTCGCGGATCGCGGTTTCCGCCACTTCGATCTCGCCATCCTTGAGACCGTTGTTCTTCTTCTGCTTCGGCAGCAGATATCGCTGAGCGATGCTGACCTTCTCATCTTCCGTGTAGCCCGCCAGACGGATCACTTCCATCCGGTCAAGCAGCGGCGGCGGAATGTTCAGCGAGTTCGACGTTGCGACGAACATCACGTCCGACAGATCGAAGTCGACTTCGACATAGTGATCGGCGAACGTATGGTTCTGTTCCGGATCGAGCACTTCGAGCAGCGCCGACGACGGATCGCCGCGGAAATCCTGGCCCATCTTGTCGACTTCGTCGAGCAGGAAGAGCGGATTGCGCACGCCGACCTTGGTCAGGCTTTGCAGGATCTTGCCCGGCATCGAACCGATGTACGTACGACGGTGGCCGCGAATCTCGGCCTCGTCACGCACGCCGCCCAATGCCATGCGCACGAACTTGCGGTTCGTCGCGCGCGCGATCGACTGACCAAGCGAAGTCTTACCAACACCCGGAGGCCCAACGAGGCACAGGATCGGCGCCTTGACCTTGTCGACGCGTTGCTGGACCGCGAGATACTCGAGAATCCGTTCCTTCACCTTCTCGAGACCGAAGTGGTCTTCGTCGAGCACGCGCTCCGCATTCGACAGGTCGTTGTTGACCTTGCTCTTCTTGCGCCACGGCAGGCCGATCAGCGTGTCGATGTAGTTGCGCACGACCGTCGCTTCCGCCGACATCGGCGACATCAGCTTGAGCTTTTTCAGCTCGGCGTCGGCCTTCTTTTTCGCTTCCTTCGGCATGCGGGCGGCCGTGATGCGCTTCTCGAGTTCTTCGAGATCCGCACCTTCTTCGCCTTCGCCGAGTTCCTTCTGGATCGCCTTGACCTGCTCGTTCAGGTAGTACTCGCGCTGGCTCTTCTCCATCTGACGCTTCACGCGCCCACGGATACGCTTTTCGACCTGCAGGATGTCGATCTCCGCTTCGAGTTGCGCGAGCAGATGCTCGAGCCGCTCGATCACCGGGAACATCTCGAGGATGTGCTGCTTCTGGTCGAGCTTGAGCGGCAGATGCGCCGCGATCGTGTCGGCCAGACGCCCGGCCTCGTCGATACCCGACAGCGACGTCAGGATCTCCGGCGGGATCTTCTTGTTCAGCTTCACATACTGGTCGAACTGCGACACGATCGCGCGACGCAGCGCTTCGGTTTCAGCGCTGTCGGCGTGGTCGGGTTCGAGCGGCATGACTTCGCACGAGAACTGCGTTTCCTGTTCTTCGATGGAAAGCGTCTTCGCACGCTGCAAGCCTTCGACGAG
>DATAQT010000384.1:0-7592 GCA_036264535.1 Paraburkholderia sp.
GCGTGTGCGTGGCTTCATCTGTGTATCGACCCATCCGACCGGCTGCGAAGCCAACGTCAAGGAACAGATCGACTATGTGAAGGCACGCGGCCCCATCGCGAACGGCCCGAAGAAGGTGCTCGTGATCGGCGCGTCGACCGGCTATGGCCTCGCCGCCCGCATCAGCGCCGCGTTCGGCTCGGGCGCGTCGACCCTTGGCGTGTTCTTCGAGCGTGCCGGCAGCGAAACCAAGGCGGGTACGGCTGGCTGGTACAACACCGCCGCGTTCGAGAAGTTCGCCACGGCCGAAGGCCTGTACGCGACCAGCATCAACGGCGATGCGTTCTCCGACGAAGTGAAGGCGCGCACGATCGAAGTCATCAAGCGCGATCTCGGCCAGGTCGATCTCGTCGTCTATAGCCTCGCGGCGCCGAAGCGCCAGCATCCGAAGACGGGTGAAGTGTTCAGCTCGGTGCTCAAGCCGATCGGCAAAGCCGTCAACCTGCGCGGCATCGACACCGACAAGGAAGTAATCAAGGAAACCGTGCTCGAACCGGCAACGCCGGAAGAAATCGCGCAGACGGTCGCGGTGATGGGCGGCGAAGACTGGCAGATGTGGATGGACGCCCTGTCTGAGGCGGGCGTGCTCGCCGACGGCGCGAAGACCACCGCGTTCACGTATCTCGGCGAGAAGATCACGCACGACATCTACTGGAACGGCTCGATCGGCGCGGCCAAGAAGGATCTCGACCAGAAGGTGCTCGGCATCCGCGCCAAGCTCGCGGTCAAGGGTGGCGATGCGCGCGTCGCGGTGCTGAAGGCGGTCGTCACACAGGCAAGCTCGGCGATTCCGATGATGCCGCTGTATCTCTCCCTGCTGTTCAAGGTGATGAAGGAGCAAGGCACGCACGAGGGCTGCATCGAGCAGGTCTACGGCCTGTACAAGGACAGCCTCTACGGCAGCCAGCCGCATCTGGACGACGAAGGCCGTCTGCGCGCCGACTACAAGGAGCTCGATCCGCAGGTGCAAGGCCGCGTGCAGGCGCTGTGGGACCAGGTGACCAACGACAACATCTACGAACTCACCGATTTCGCCGGCTACAAGACCGATTTTCTGCGTCTGTTCGGCTTTGAAATGAAGGGCGTCGATTACGAGGCGGACGTCAATCCGGACGTGCAGATTCCGAATCTCGTGCAGGTTTGATGCTGCGGGGCGGACTCGCTTCGCGCGAGTTCGCCCATTCTTTACGCCCTCCCCTCACCGCTTTCCTGGCGCGACGGCGCCACCTACCTTCGTCGACGAATGAGAAACGAAGGTTGGACCCTTCAATACCTCAGCACGGATACTCGCCCTGCAACGAGCGAAGAATCGCGAGCCCGATCGGGAAATTTTCGGAAATGCCCGGATGGTTCGCGAAGAACGCATCGAGCAGCGGATAAACCGTCTGATTGCCGATCGCAAGCGATTCCGGCGGACAGAACAGCGGCTTCAGTTTCCTCGAAACCAGATCGCCGTTCGCCCACCCGAACGCGTTGATCGTGCCGGTGATGTACGCCGCGTAGATCGAGTTGTTGTCGGCGTGCGCCCATTTCTTATATTGGGCGGCCGTCATCTCGGCGCTCGCGTTCAGAGTGAAGCACGCCGTCAACAGAGCCAGTGCGAATTTCGTTACCCGCATCGTTGCACCTTCAGTGTCGCTAAATGGCCGCCATTGTAGGCGACGCGGGGTGCAATGCGCAGAAGCGGTTGCGCGCGAGAATTCGTAAGCTATAGCGACGGCTTTTTGTAATCAAGGCGTGCCGTTACGGCAATACGTGCGATACCCATCGCGCCCGGCCAGCCGCGCCATATACGCGCCGAGCGCCGGAAAATCGTCGTGCCGCTGCGGCGTTTCGAGCCAGCGGTTCGCGGACAGCGCGATCGGAATATCGGCGAGCGAGAACGCATCGCCCGCGATATACGCGCCGGTGCGCGCGAGCTGCTGCTCGACGATCGCCATATGCTTCGACCAGTTCGCGCACGACAGCTCGATCTGCTGCTGATCCTGATGCTCGGGCGAGCGCCGCACCAGGGCGAGAAACGCATAGCTCCACGAGCGGTTCAACTCGCTCGCCTGCCAGTCGATCCATTGATCGCAGCGCGCGCGCTTGACCGGATCGGCCGGATACAGGCCATCACCGTGATAGCGGTTCGCAAGATAACGGATGATCGAGTTCGACTCCCACAGCACGAAGTCGCCATCGCGAATCACGGGGACCATGGCGTTGGGATTGAGCGCGCGAAATTCCGCGACATCGGTCGAGCGGAACCCCGAGCCCCAGTCTTCCTGTTCGAACGAAAGCCCAAGTTCCGCGCAGGTCCACAGCACCTTGCGCACGTTGATCGAGGTGGATTTGCCGAGTATCTGCAGCATGAGCGGGTTGTCGTGTGTCTTGATTGGTGAACGGGTCGAAGGAGCGAAACGCTGGAGCCAGCCAGTTTGCCTTGCGCATCGCGCGCCGTCATCCGGTTTTCAGCGTCGCCTGCTCGTGGATCATGTCGTACAGCGCCTGCGCGGCCGGCGACAACTGCGCGGTCTTGCGCGCGACCAGCACCAGCGTGCGCGACACGGCGGGCTGCATGAGCTCGACGGTGCGCACGCTCGGGTACGCGCCCTTCTGCAGCGCGAGCGCCGGCACGACGGCCGCGCCGACGCCTTGCGCAACGAGCCCGACCGCGGTCGAACTGCGCTGCACCTCATAGAACGAACGCAGTGCGAGCTCGCTCGATTCCAAGGCTACGTCGAGCAGCGCGCGGTTGCCGCTGATTTCGCCCGCGAGAATCAACGGAAACGGCTGCAATTGCCGCCACGCGATGCGGCGTCGCTTCGCGAGCGGATGATCCTCGTGGCAGATCAGCACGTAGCGATCTTCGGTGAGCGGCACCGTGGCGAGATCGGGATGATGCTCGCGCGCGAAGTTGATGCCGAACTCGACCTCCCTGCGCAACACCGCCTCCTCCACCGCCGACGACGCGTGATCGAGAATCTTGATGCGGTTGTGCGGATAGCGAGCCGAATACGCCTGCAGAATGCGCGGCAGATACTGCACGCCGACGGTCGGCACGCACGCGATCGACACGTCGCCGCGCCGGGCAATGCCCGTTTCGCGGATCTCGACCAGCGCGTCGGCCAGCTCGCCGAGCAGCCGGCGCGCCTGCGGCAGAAAATTGCGGCCGATTTCGGTGAGCGCCATCGAACGCGTGGTGCGCTCGATCAGCGTGACGCCGAGATAGGTTTCGAGCTTGCGCAGCCGCTGCGTGATCGCCGTTTGCGTCACGTGCAGCGAATCCGCCGCGCTCTGGAAGCTGCCGCGATCGGCAATCGCGACGAATGCCTGCACGCCGAGGGTGTCGATTTTCATCAGAAAAATGAAGTAATCGGAATCATAAATTCATTTTACCGGGAGCGGGGAGCGGCCGAGAATGGCCGCACCGAACCCCACGAAGGAGCAAAAGATGACCGACACAAGCACGAACGAGCACAGCGATTGGTACGCGAAGCAGTACGTCATGTTCGAGAACGAGCGCACGCGCCCGGTGCGCGACCTGCTCGCGGCGGTGCCGTTGGACGGCGCGAGTCTCGCGGTCGACATCGGCTGCGGGCCGGGCAATTCGACCGAGGTGCTGGCCGGACGCGTGCCGGGCGCGACGGTCAGCGGCATCGACAGCTCCGCCGACATGATCGCGGCGGCCCGTCAGCGTCTGCCGCAATTTCGCTTCGACCTCGCCGACGTGTCGACGTGGGACGCGCGCGGCCCCTACGACGTGATCCTCGCGAACGCGGTGCTGCAATGGGTGCCGGACCACGAGCGGCTCTTCCCGGCGCTGGTGGCGAAACTTGCCCCGGGCGGCAGCCTCGCCGTGCAGATGCCCGTCAATCTCGACGAGCCCGCGCACCGTCTGCTGCGCGAAATCGCGGTCGACGGGCCCTGGGCGCCGAAGCTGAAGGGCGTCGAGCGCACGATGCGCCACGACGCGAACTGGTACTACGCGCGGCTCTTGCCGCTGTGCGCGCGCGTCGACGTGTGGCGCACGGTCTACCACCACCCGCTCGCGGGCGCGGACGCGGTGGTCGAATGGTTCAAGGGCAGCGCGCTGCGGCCGTTTCTCGCCGCGCTCGACGAGGCCGAACGCAGCGCGTTCCTGCAACGCTATCGCGACGGAATCGCCAAGGCCTACCCGGCGCTCGCCGACGGCACGGTGCTGCTGCCGTTTCCGCGGCTTTTCATCGTCGCGACGCGCGGCGAACGCTGAGGCTGCGCCGAGCACCGCCGCAGCGCTCCAGAAGCCGGCGCGGCGGCGCTCCGGCGGGGTCGTCCGGCTCTGGCGCACACCTCGCTGATAGGTCTTCGGAAACTCGCCTGTTGCGACGCCGCACGCCAGGGTAGGTCAGGAATTGCCGCCCGGGAATTCCGCATGCTAATGTTTGTAAAAGCGGAGGACGGCGCCCGCCGGCCTCACCGGGAAGCCATCTACTGCAGCGAGCGTCGCCATGAGTGATGTACGCCAACATCTGAGTCCCCGTGACCGTCTGGAGCTGTTGTGCTGGCTCACATGCGGAAGCCTCGGCGCTTATTATCTGAACGAAGACTGGCCCGACGCGGCGTTTCACGTGCAGGCCGCGCATAAGTGGCTCGACCGCCGCGCGCGCGAGGCCGACTGGCTGTGCGTTGCGAAGCTCTCGGCCACCGCGGTCGAAATCGCGCGACGCCACGCGCGGTTCGTCGACGCCGACTGGGCGCGCGACGCGGTCGAGGAAATTCTCGATACCGACGAACTCGACCCGCAGGCGCGGCTCGTCCGGCAGGTTCTGGCCGATTGCCAGAGCGCGCTGGCCGACAAGCGGATCGCCGACTAGCCACGCACGGGTTTTTGTTCCCGCGTTTCTTCCCAGTTTTGCGGCGATTTGGGGGCCAATCTTTGGCCCCTTTTGCGTTGTTTCCCGCTGCTTTGCAGCTTGCCCGAATTATTCCGTCGCGCTAGCCAGACGTACCGCCGCAAGCCGGTAAAATATGCGGCTTCGCCGTCGCGCGCACTTCTCGACCGGATACCTTGAAACGCAAAATGCCGGCGCTCAACGCGCTGAAAGCCTTCGAAGTGGCAGGCCGCACCGGCAGCTTCACGCGCGCCGCGGAACTGCTGAACGTCACGCAAAGCGCAGTAAGCCGCCAGGTGCGGCAGCTCGAGGCGCAGCTCGGCGAGACGCTGCTGCTTCGTCACCATCATCATCTGGAGCTGTCGGCGGCTGGACGCATTCTGCTGCAGGCCTTGCAGCAGTCGTTCGACCGCATCGAGCTGACGGTGCGCGGCCTGCAGGAGAAGACCCATCGCAACCGCCTGCGCCTGAATGCGCCGCCCACTTTCACGAGCCGCTGGCTGATGCCGCGCCTCGGACGGCTGCGCGACGCGTATCCGCATCTCGAACTGAGCCTGTCGACGCGGCTCGACGACAAGCTCGCCGAGTCGGGCGTACTCGATTGCGCGATCCGTTTCGGCAACGGCGAGTGGGACGGCGTCGACAATCTGTTGCTGATGAACGAGCGGCATATCGCCGTCTGCTCGCCCGCGCTGCTCGCGCGCGAAACCGGCCGCGCGGGCATCGATCTGAACCAGTTCACCCTGCTGCACGTGCTCGCGAGCGCCGATCAGCGCTACCTGACCTGGCAGCACTGGCTGAAAGCGGCCGGCATCGAAAACGTCGATACCCGCGGCGGGTATGAATTCGACCTGCTTGACCACGCGATTCGCGCGGCCATCGACGGCCTCGGCGTGACGATCGCCGATCGCCACATGATCGCGCACGAGCTCGCGACGGGCCAGCTCGTGCAGGTGCTGAACGTGCACGTCGACGGACACCAGTCTTACTGGTTCGTCACGCGCGACGAGCAGGATCCGCTGCCGCACGTCGCGCTGTTTCGCGACTGGCTGCGGCAGGAGATCTGGTTGAGCACACGGGTGCTCGATGCGTCCGAGCCCGCGACGCTGGGCGAAGCGCAGTGAGGCGGCTCGCGAGGGTCAAGCCGCGGCGGCAAACTCCGCCGCCGGCGCCGCATGGGCGGCTTCGGCCCGCGCGTCTTCGAGGATCATCTCGGCGCCCTTCTCCGCGACCATCATCGTCGGCGCGTTGATGTTGCCCGAGGTGATGTTCGGGAAGATCGACGCATCGACGACACGCAGGCTCGCGATGCCATGCACGCGCAAACGCGCGTCGACGACCGACGTGCGCGGATCGTCGCCCATCGCGCACGAGCCGCACAGGTGATAGATCGAGCCGGACTGCTCGCGGAAATACCGCAGAAAAGCTTCGCGCGTGTCGACCTGCGGCCCCGGTGAGATTTCCTCGGCGGTAATCGCCCGCAACGCCGGCGACGCCATGATCTTGCGCACCAACTCGCAGCCCTGAATGACTTCGTCGATATCCTTCTGCGTGGTCAACGCGTTAATACGGATTTTCGCGGCATCCGCCGCACGATTCGACGCGATCTCGATCGAGCCTCGGCTCGTCGGCCGGCACGGATTGAAGGCCAGCAGAAAACCCGAATACGGCTCGGGTTCGAGATTCGCCTTGCTGCTTTTCGGAATCCGATACGAAAGCGGATTGAAGTAGATCTGCAGATTCGGCAGCGCTTCCTGTTCGCTACCCTTGAAGAAGCCGCCGGACTGGTTCACGCTCATCGCGAGCGGTCCCTTGCGCGTCAGCAGATATTGCAGGCCGAGCTTCAGCTTGCCGAGTAGCGGCCGCATCTCGTCGTTCAGCGTCTTCACGTTCGAGCGGTAGTAGAAGCTCACGCACAGATGGTCCTGCAGATTCTGCCCGACCGCCGGCAGTTCCTTCACGAGCGTAATGCGGTGTTTCGCGAGCAGTTCGCTCGCGCCGACGCCCGACAGTTGCAGCAGCTTCGGCGAATCGACCGCGCCCGCGGCAAGGATCACTTCACGATTCGCCATGAACCGTCGCGCGCTGCCGTTCTGTGTGACGCTGACGCCGATCGCGCGCTGCTGCCCGTCGAACAGCACGCGTTGCGCGAGCACCCCGTGCTCGACGCGCAGATTGCGGCGCGACAGCGCCGGATGCAGATACTCGAAGCTGCTCGACGAACGCTGGCCATTGCGCGTGTTGACGTCGTAGATGCCGGCGCCTTCGAATTGCGCGCCGTTGAAGTCGTCGCTGCGCGCGTAGCCGGCCTGCTCGCAGCCCTTCAGGAACACGTGGCAGATCGGATGCACCGCGTCTTTCATCGGCGAAATACGGATCGGGCCGTCCGCGCCATGATGCTCTGTCGCGCCGAGCGGATGCGATTCGAGCTTGCGGAAGTAAGGCAGCACGTCTTGATACGCCCAGCCCGCGTTGGCGGCCGCGGCCCAGTCGTCGAAGTCCTGCTGCTGCCCGCGTACGAAGATCATCGCGTTGATCGAGCCGGAGCCGCCCTGCACCTTGCCGCGCGGGCAATAGAGCGAGCGATTGGCGAGCTCCTTTTCGGCTTCGCTGTAGTACATCCAGTTGCAGGTTTCGTTGTAGTAGGTCTTCGTGAAACCGACCGGAATCCGGAACCAGAACGAGTCGTCCTTGCCG
>DATAQT010000429.1:0-11000 GCA_036264535.1 Paraburkholderia sp.
GAAAAAAATGGCCGCGGAGCATCCGGAAGAGGGCAAGTCGAAAGCGACGTCACGTCAGATGGCGCTCGCGTTGTTCGAAGACATGTTCGATCAGGGATTGCGCATCAACGAGGCCAATCGCGAGATCGGTTATCAGCGCAACGACTTCTTCACCGAAATCGTCAACATGGGGCTGCCGGCGCGACGCTTTCTCGATGCCGCCTACTTCATCGTCGCCCAGGAGCCCGAGCAGCGTGACCAGTACGATGTCGAGCTCAATTATTTCAAGTGGCTGATGCGTTACGACAGCCGCAACCTGAAGCACTTGCGCACGATTGCCGACGAAGCGCAGAACGCGAAAGTCCGCGTGACGAATACGCCGGCGGACCGCGATCCCAACGAAGACGATCTGTGGGTGCAGGTTCAGTTGATCGGCATGGTCGGCTTTCACCGTGGACGCATGCGCTTCGACGTTCATCCGCGGCTCGTGCCGCACATCCGCGATCCGCAGAAATCGCACTGGCTGAGCTTGCGCATTTCCACCGCGTTCACGCGCAGTCTCGCACGCGCGATCTACGACAAGGTTCTACCTAATGTCCCAGCGGGACGTACCGACTGGATCCAGCTCGAGGAAATGCGCAACTGGCCCGGGAAAATGGGCGCGAACGCCGCCATCTTCAAGTATTTCAAGCGCGATTGGCTCGAGCCGGCGGTGCGCGAGATCAACGAAGTGTCGGACGTCGAGATGTCGTACGAGACGCGGACCGCATCGACGACCTCGAAGAAAATCGACCGCATCCGTTTTCTGCTCAAGCGCAAGGACACCGCCGACGCCGTACTCGCGAGCCTCGCGGATGCGAGCCATCTGTACAAAATTCTCACCGACGAATTCGGGCTGTCGACCAAGCAGTTCAGCGAGATTTCGGAAAACCGCGATCTCTGGACCGACGAGCGCATCCAGCAGGCCGTCGAATACACGCGCTTCAGGATCAAGCGCGGCCAGGTCAAGAAGAGCCCCTCGGGCTATCTGATGCGCGCGCTGCGCGACAACTGGAAGATCTCCGACGCCGAGCGCAACATGGTCGACGTGCAGGCCAAACTGATCGCCGACGAAGCGCAGGAACAGGCGGTCAAGACCGAAACCAGAAAGACCGTGGCACACACCATCGCCACGCGGGAAGAGGAAGTGCGCGCACGGATGAACGAGGATTCGCGCAAGGGCCGCGACCATTTCAACGCCGCCGATGCGAAGACGCGCAAGGAACTGATGCACGCGTGGACGACGTCGCGCGAAGGCAAGCTGATGCTGCGTCGGATGAAGCTCGAACCGGCCACGGTCACCGAAGATGCGATCTTCGCGAATACCGAGCTGGTCTGGTATCTGGGGCAGTTCGTGTTCGGCCGGATGAATGCGGCGCGCGCGACGGCGTGAAGTGAATTAGCCGGGCAAACGGAGAGGGGTCTTGCACTGACGTACAGCAACGTCAATGCAAGACCCCTTGATACTTCAGACGCTCAGAACGACCCGACCAGCGAGCCCAGCACGATCACCACCACCAGCGCGAGCAGCGCGCCGAGAATCCCGACGACCACGATGTCGCGATAGCTTTCGCGATGCGTCGAGCCGCACACCGCAAGCAGCGTCACGACCGCGCCGTTGTGCGGCAGGCTGTCGAGTGTGCCGGAGGAAATCACGGCGACACGATGCAGCAGGGCGGGGTCGATGCCGTATTGCTGGGCGAGCTGCAGATAGGTGCCGCCGAGGGCGTCGAGCGCGATGGTGAGACCGCCCGAGGCCGAGCCGGTCAACGCCGCGAGCAGATTGGTGGCGACCGCGAGCGATACCAGCGGACCGCCGCCAATGCCGAGCACCCATTCGCGTACGAGCGCGAACGCGGGGAGCGCGGCGATCACCGCGCCATAGCCGACCAGACTGCCGACGCTCAGCACCGGCAGCACCGATGCGTTCGCGCCCGCATCGATCGTCTCGCGCAGCGCCGGCAAGCGGCGTCGATTGAGCAGTACGAGTACGACGATCGCGACGGTGAGCGCCACGCACACGCCCCACACACCGCCGACCGCCGCAAGCGAGGTCTCGCCCCAACGCACGTCGGCCAGATAGTCGGCGTCGATGCGCGGCAGCACGATCACGTTCATCACGAAGTTCGTCAGCACGACGAGCACGAGCGGCACGACCGCGACGCCGAACGAGGGCAGATCCTCGCTGACATGCCCGCGCTTCGCTTCTTCCGGATCGAAACTCTGCGATACGGTCGCGCGTTCACGCACGAGGTTGTCACTCGGCGGCGGCCTGGTGGATTTCGCCGCTGCATTGAATCCGTCGAACCCTTCGTTGGCCGCCTGCGCGCGCGATTGCTGCAAGGACAGCCACCAGAGGCCGAACCCGGCCATCACGATACTCGCGATGATGCCGAGCCCCGGCGCGGCAAACGGCGTCGTGCCGAAGAACGGCATCGGGATCGCGTTCTGGATCGCCGGCGTGCCGGGCAGGGCGGACATCGTGAAGGTCGACGTGCCGAGCGCGATCGCGGCCGGCATCAGACGGCGCGGAATATTGGCCCCCTGGAAGAGGGCGGTAGCCATCGGGCCGAGCACGAAGAACGCAACGAAGAGGCTGACGCCGCCATAGGTGACGAGCGCGCCACCGATCACGACAGCAAGAATCGCCCGATGCGCGCCAAGCTTCTCCGTCATGTAACTGGCGATCGCCTTCACGGAGCCACTGTCTTCCATCAGCTTGCCGAACAGCGCGCCGAGCAGGAACAACGGAAAGAACTGCGCGAGAAACCGCGCGGCGCTGAGCATGAAGGTTTGCGTCCAATGCGCGAGAATCGGTTCGCCCGAAATCGCGGCGGCCAGCATCGCGGCGAATGGCGCAAGCAGCAGCACGGTCCAGCCGCGATACGCGAATCCGATCAGCAGCGCGAGACTCGCGAGCATGCCAAAGAGCCCGAGACCGATCGCGAGCGGCGACAGGGTGATGACGTCCATGGTCAGACTCCGTCGAGCAACGCGTCGAGATCCAGCGAGGAGCGCACGCCGATCGAATCGCCGTGCTCGGCGAGGAACGCCTCCGCGGCACGTCGGCCTTCGTCGCGCAGCATCGTCAGAAAGCTCCACTCCGCGTTCAGCTTCGACGAGTAGCCAAGCTCGGTCATCACCTCGCTCGAGATCCGATGGATGCGCATCTCCGCCCAATGGCGGCCTTCGTCGCTGCCGGCGTCCGCCGCGCGGCGCAACAGCGCGATCATGCGCAGCTCTTTGAGCAGCGGTGCGTTGAACGCGACCTCGTTCAGGCGGCTGATGATGTCGCGCGCGGTGCGCGGCGTTTCACGGCGCTCGACCGGATTGACCTGGATCAGCACCGTGTCGCTCGACGAGCACTCGCGCACCAGCGGCGTGATCGTCGGATTACCGGCGTAGCCGCCGTCCCAGTAGTCTTCGCCGTCGATCTGCACGGCCTGGAACAGCGTGGGCAGGCAGCCGGAGGCAAGCAGCACGTCCGGTGTCAGGTCGGCATTGCGAAACACGCGCGCCTGACCCGTGCGCACCCGCGTGGCGGTGATGAAGAGCTTGATCGGCGCGTCGCGCAAATGCTCGAAGTCGATCGAGTCCTGCAGGATCTTCGCGAGCGGATGCACGCCGCGCGGATTCAGGTCGTAGGGCGAAAACATGCGCGCCGCGAGGTCCATCGCGATGAAGAGCGGCGAGTAGTCGAGCGTCCAGCGGCCCATGACCACGTCGAATGGGCTGCGGCGAAACGGGCTGAATACCGACGCTTCGAACACGCGTCGCCAGAACGCTTCGAGCGCGGCGCGTGCGCCGGCCGCACCATCGACCTGATAGCCGCTCACCAGCACCGCGGCGTTCATCGCACCGGCCGACGTGCCCGATATGCCTTCGATCTGCAGCCACGACTCCTCGAGCAAACGGTCGAGGACGCCCCATGTAAAAGCACCATGCGAACCGCCGCCTTGCAACGCAAGGTCGATCAAGGCGGGGTCACTGCGTGAGAGTTGGTTTTTAGTTGCGGCCAAGACGACTCCGGTAGTGAGGAGTGCTCCATTTCGCGAGCTGACGCCGCATGCACGGCGGACGAATGAACTGCTAGCCAATGCTTTGAACTACCGAATGACATGCAGCGTGTTTCAATGGCGAAACATCGCACTGCACCATGGGTATTGGAAGTGGCCAGTGATTAAAAGTCAAGCGCATTCAAGCTGATTGGCAGAGCGTGCGAGCAATACCGGCCAATCCAGCGGAATATGGCAAGCCGCCTCGTCATGCCAACGTCAAAAACAGCGTGTAGGGAATCCGGCTCGCGCGCCGCTTACCTATACATGGATAAGCGGAGTATCTTTGCGAGAGGAGTACGACGATGCGGCCGCACCGAAGCCGCGGTGATGAAGCGTGGATTATTCGTTTGCGCATGCCGGTTGAATATTAATTCCCGCGTTATCCCCGCTGTTTCGCGTTGCCCTAATCGACGCGGCTTATTGCAATGTAATGTATCGGCTCGGCGACCGGATACAGTACGACATAATTCGACTGATGAACCAGGCTATAAAGCAGGCATCGTCAAATCACGGAGAGCATCATGAGCGCCGAGTTGCTGCAAGGGTCCTGTCACTGCGGGGCCGTCAAGTTCGAGGTTCGCACCGAAATCGTTCCCGCCGGCCGTTGCAACTGCAGCCTCTGCCGCCGCAAGGGCGCGCTGATGACGCCGCTCTTTCCCGCCGCTCAGTTGAAGATTCTGAGTGGCGAGGATTCGCTGACGCTGTACCAGTTCAACACGAAGGTCGCGAGGCACTACTTCTGCAAGCATTGCGGCATCTATCCTTTTCATCAGACGCGCAAGGATCCGCAGCAATGGCGCGTCAATATCGGCTGCCTCGAAGGGGTGGATCCTTATGCGCTCGAAGCCGGCGTGGCCGACGGCGCGAGTCTTTCCGTACTGGAGGACGCATGAAACGCCTCTTTGCCATCGCATTGTTCGTCGCGGGCGGCTTCGCGGCTGAATTCGCGCATCCGTTGCAGTGTTCATTGATCCAGCCGGGCGGTGTGCAACTCAAACGCCGCAACAGATAATCCGTCGATGGAAACCTCCGACCACGTACTGATCGTCGATGACGATCGCGGCATCCGCGAACTGCTCGCCGGATACCTCGAGAAAAACGGCGTGCGCGTCTCGCTCGCGGCCAATGGGCGCCAGATGCGCGCCGCGCTCGAGAACGGCGCGCCGGACCTGATCGTGCTCGACCTGATGCTGCCGGGCGAAGACGGCCTCGTGCTGTGCCGTGAGCTGCGCGCCAGCAAGTTCCGCACCGTGCCGATCCTGATGCTGACGGCACGTAGCGAGGAAGCGGACCGGATCGTCGGCCTCGAAATGGGCGCCGACGACTATCTGACCAAGCCGTTCGCCGCGCGCGAGCTGCTCGCGCGCATCCGTTCGGTGCTGCGCCGCGCACGCATGCTGCCACCCGGCATGCAGGTGACCGAATCGGCGCCGATGCTGTGCTTCGGCGACTGGCGGCTCGACACGACCGCGCGCCATCTGCTCGACGCGGACGGCACGGAGGTTGCGTTGAGCGGCGCCGAGTACCGTCTGTTGCGCGTGTTCCTCGATCATCCGCAGCGCGTGCTCACGCGCGATCAGCTGCTGAATCTCACGCAAGGCCGCCAGGCCGATCCGTTCGACCGCTCGATCGATCTGATGGTGAGCCGCCTGCGTCAACGACTGCGGGACGGCGCACGCGAGCCGCGCTACATCAAGACGCTGCGCAGCGAGGGCTACGTGTTTTCGGCGACGGTGACCGCGATCGGAGACCCGCAATGAACGCGACACCATCACCATCCGTGCTGCGCTGGCCGCATTGGCCACGCACGCTGTTCACGCGGCTGGCGGTGATCCTGTTCGTCGGTCTCGCGCTCGCGCAGGGGCTATCGGTCTGGCTCACGATGACCGAGCGCGATCAGACGATGACCAACATCATGATGGGCTACATCGAGCGCGAGATGGCGAGCTCGGTCGCACTGCTCGATCATCTGCCGCCCGACGAGCGCGCGCGGTGGCTGCCGCAGCTCGCGCGGCGCAGCTACGAGTTCGTGCTCGGCCCCGGCGTGCCCGGCGCGCCGGTCGACGCGAGCCTGTCGGAGCGTGTCGCGCAATCGATCAGCGCGGGCATCGGAGCGCGATATCCGTTGACCGTCAACGCGGTGCCCGGCGATCGCGAGCGTCTGCAGGTGCACCTGAAACTGAGCGACGGCACGCCGCTCACCATCGACATGCGGCCGATGCCCGGCGCACCGTTGTCGCGCTGGCTGCCGCTCGTGCTGACGCTACAGCTGCTCGTGCTAGCTCTCTGCTGCTGGCTCGCGGTGCGGCTCGCGACGCGCCCGCTAAAGCAGCTCGCCGTCGCAGCCGATACGCTCGGCCCCGACCTGAAGGCCGAGCGTCTGCCCGAAGGCGGTCCGTCCGAAGTGGCGCGCGCCGCGCGCGCGTTCAACGCGATGCAGGACCGCATCGCCACCTACATGACCGAACGCATGCAGATTCTCGCGGCGATCTCGCACGATCTGCAGACCCCGATCACGCGCATGCGCCTGCGCGTCGACACGATGGACAACGAAGCCGAAGCTGCGAAGTTGCGCCAGGATCTGCAGGAAATGGAAGCGCTGGTCAAGGAAGGGGTGACTTATGCGCGCACGATGCATGGCACGACCGAGGTGCCGCGCCGCATCGACCCCGACGCGCTGTTCGACAGTCTCGTCTGCGATTACGTCGACGCCGGGCAGAGCGTGTCCCTGCAGGGCCACTTCGGCCAGTCGCTGACGTTGCGTCCGCAGGCGTTGCGGCGCGTCGTCGGCAATCTGGTCGATAACGCGCTGAAGTACGGTGGTGCCGCGCAAATCGATATCGGTGAGCTGCACGATGGCGAGGCCACCGTGTCGGTGCTCGATCGTGGTCCCGGCATTCCGGCCGAGTCGCTGGAGACCGTGTTCGAGCCGTTCGTTCGGCTCGAAGGCTCGCGCAACCGTCAAACGGGCGGCACGGGACTGGGGCTCGCGATCGCCCGGCAACTCGCGCTCGCGATGGACGCCACGCTCACGCTGCACAACCGTGTTGGCGGCGGTCTCGAAGCGCGGTTGACGCTGCGGAAGTTGCGCGAGTCGTAGTTGGCCGTGCTGCGTCGTGGACAAGGCCTCAGGTTAGAAATCCCGCAAAGTTCGCAAAGCCGCCACTGCGAAATCGTCATCAGGCTCGTACGATTAATGCCCCCTGTTTGGCGATTGCCCACCATTTGAGTAACCGTATCGATGATGCGGCAGGTCGCATCATTGTTAAATCATCGATAGCGAAACGCGATTTATCGATGCGTTCGGTTCAGAGATTTTGCATCACGTGTCATATGACACATGGGGCATCGTAAATTGTTAATTCGCGCTTTCAATGAAATTCGGCAATGCAGCATTGATCCGCGATTCGTTCGCACAGCTTGCCGCAAACCGTGAGCCGGTCCGGCGATTAATTGACAAACCTCAACGGACAGCCCATTCTTTTCGGGTGGTGGTTGCAGAGTAACGCGGCTGATCGAGGGCAAGATTGGCCGAGAGACACGTTTCGTTCGAATCTGATTACAGATCCTTGTTAAAAAGGTCACTAAAAAGGAATCCGAATGGCGTCCACTTCACAAAAAATGTCGAAGATGCAACTCGCCGGGATGGTGGTGGGCGGCATGGTCGGCGCCGGGATCTTTTCCCTGCCGCGTACGTTTGCTAATGCCACCGGTCCGTTGGGCGCCGTGATTGCGTGGATCATTGCGGGCACCGGTATGTATATGCTGGCGCGCGTGTTTCAGGCGCTGGCGGAACGAAAGCCTGAACTCGACGCTGGTGTGTTCGCATATGCGAAAGCGGGCTTTGGCGACTATCCGGGCTTTCTCTCGGCATTCGGCTACTGGATCAGCAGTTGTATCGGCAACGTCTCTTACTGGGTGCTGATCAAATCGACACTCGGCGCGTTTTTTCCCGTGTTCGGCGACGGCAATACGGTCGTCGCGATCGTCGTTGCATCGATCGGTATCTGGCTATTTCATTTCATGATTCTGAAGGGCGTGCAGCAGGCGGCCTTCATCAACAGTATCGTCACGGTCGCCAAGATCATTCCGATTCTTGTGTTCATCGTGATCCTGATCTTCGGCTTCCGCATGGACCTGTTCCGGGCCAACCTCTACGGCGGAGGCCTCGAAGGCAATATCTTCGAGCAGGTGCGGGCCACGATGCTGGTTACGGTGTTCGTGTTCATCGGCATCGAAGGGGCAAGCGTTTATTCCCGTTATGCAAAGAAGCGCACCGACGTCGGACAGGCGACGATTCTCGGCTTCATCGTCGTGACTACGCTGATGGTGCTCGTGACGATGCTGCCTTACGCGGTGCTCCAGCGCGCGGACATCGCAGCCATGCGGCAGCCGTCGATGGCGGCGGTGCTCGAAGCGGTGGTCGGTCACTGGGGCGCGGTTTTTGTCAGCATAGGTCTGCTGATTTCGGTGCTAGGCGCTTATCTCGCCTGGTCGCTGATCTGCGCCGAAGTGTTGTTCACGGCGGCAAGGACCAAAGACATGCCCTCCATCTTTGGCAAGGAAAACGCCAACAAAACGCCTGCTAACGCATTGTGGCTGACCAACATCGTGGTGCAGCTGCTCGTGATCAGCACGTACTTCTCGCGAGATGCGTTCGCGCTGATGCTGAATCTGACGAGCGCGATGTCGTTGATTCCGTACCTGTTCGTCGCGGTGTTCGGCGTCATGAACGCGAATCGTGGCGACGGTTACGACGTGCGCCCCGAAGAACGCCGGCGCGACATGATCATGGCCGCAATCGCCGTGATCTATACCGCCTTCATGATCTTTGCGGGCGGCATCAAATTCATTCTGCTTTCTGCCGTGCTGTTTGCGCCGGGAACGGCGCTGTATTTCTGGGCGCGACGCGAACAGAACAAGAACGTTTTCATCACTTCCGATTGGATCATCTTTATCGTCATCGGCATTGGCGCGATCATCGGCATCTACGCCCTCGTAACCGGAAGGATCACGATCTGACGACATCCGGTTGAACAGAGCGGATCAACACTGATATTCAGGAGATCATCATGGCGAACACAGACGCGAAAGCGGGTGAATTGGGTGTCCACTCGGAGGTCGGGCAACTGCGCAAAGTGATGGTCTGCGCACCAGGGCTCGCGCATCAGCGTCTTACCCCGAGCAATTGCGATGAACTGCTGTTCGACGACGTGCTATGGGTCGAGAACGCGAAGCGCGACCACTTCGACTTCGTCACGAAGATGCGCGATCGCGGCGTCGAAGTGGTGGAGATGCACAATCTGCTTGCCGAAACGGTCGCGGTGGCCGAAGGCAAGAAGTGGATTCTCGACAATCAGGTGGTGCCGAATCAGGTCGGCCTCGGCTTTATCGATGAATTGAGAAGCTATCTGGAAGGGCTCGACGATCGCAAGCTGGCCGAAACGCTGATTGGCGGGCTATCCACGCACGATTTCCCGGAAGCGCACGGTGGCAAGGCGCTGGAGGTCGCGAAAGAAGCGGCGGGCGGCACGGAATATCTGCTGCCGCCGCTGCCGAACACACTGTACACGCGCGACACGACCTGCTGGATCTATGGCGGCGTCACGCTCAATGCGCTGTACTGGCCGGCGCGCCACGAGGAGACGATTCTCACCACGGCGATCTACAAGTTCCACCCGGATTTCGCGGGCAAGGTCAACGTGTGGTGGGGCGATCCGACCCAGGACCACGGTCTCGCTACGCTGGAAGGCGGCGACGTGATGCCGATCGGCAAGGGCGTCGTGCTGATCGGCATGAGCGAGCGCACCTCGCGTCAGGCCATCAGTCAGCTGGCGGCGACGCTGTTCAAGAAGGGCGCGGCCGAACGCGTGATCGTCGCGGCGATGCCGAAGATTCGCGCGGCGATGCATCTCGACACGGTGTTCACGTTCGCCGATCGCGATTGCGTGCTGGTCGCGCCGGACTTCATGGCGAAGACGCGCACCTATTCGTACCGGCCGAGCAGCCATCCGAGCGGCGTGGAATTGCACGCGGAAAACAAACCGTTCACCGACGTGGTTGCCGAGGCGCTTGGACTGAAGCAACTGCGCGTGGTCGAGGCGGGCGGCAGCGACTATCAGCGCGAGCGCACGCAGTGGGATAGCGGCGCGAACCTCGTGTGCGCGTCGCCGGGCGTCGTCTATGCGTACGACCGCAACACCTACACGAACACGCTGCTGCGCAAGCAGGGCATCGAGGTGATTACGATCGTCGGTGCGGAGCTGGGCCGTGGACGTGGCGGCGGTCACTGCATGACCTGCCCGATCATCCGCGATGCGGTCGACTATTGATCAGTCAGGCGAATCAATCTCGCGGGTGACTGACAGAGCGCCGCCCGCTCGCCGAAGTGGCGAGCGGGTGGAGGCGCGTCGCTGGCAGGGCCGAGTCTTGCCTGGCGACGGCAGCGAGGTGGCAGTGGTTGCCGATACGGGGACTAGCTCAAATGAACAGGCCCGAATCACCCCAGCCGGTCACGCTGACCGAAGCGATCATTCCGATCGCCAGCCTCGTTGTACTGGTCGGTCTGTCATATTTCCTGTTCGGCGATGCGGGCGCGAGCGGCCCGAACCAGGTGGGACTCACCGTCGCGGCGATGATCGCCGTGTTTATCGGCTGGCGCCGCGGACACTCCCTGGCTTCGCTCGGCGAGGCCGCGGTGGCGAGTGTCAGCACCGGCATCGGCGCAATCTTCATCCTGTTCGCGGTCGGCGCGCTGATCGGCACGTGGGCGCTCAGCGGCACACTGGTCGGCATGGTGTATTACGGCCTGAAGCTTCTGAACCCTAACTATTTCTACGTGACCGCGGCCGCGATCTGCGGTGTCGTGTCGATGAGTATCGGCAGTTCGTGGACGGTGGTCGGCACGATCGGCATCGGGCTGAT
>DATAQT010000479.1:0-22429 GCA_036264535.1 Paraburkholderia sp.
GACCGTCGTACAGGAAATGGGCCGGCTCGTTGCTGAACCGACACCCACCATCGACGTCGTGCTCGCACTGATCAAACTGCGCGAGAAGATGGCATTGCAGGGTGATTGACCTGGTACTCGCAAGCTCCTGTTTTGTCTTGCAAGATCAACCAAGGGATCGGATGCCATGCATCCGATCCCTTTCGTATTAGACGTTATTGATCGATCGCCACCCACACGGCCTTCGGATCCGTAAAGTTCTCGATCGCGACGTCGCCATGCTCGCGACCGAATCCCGAATCACCGGCACCACCCCACGGCAAACGCACGTCCGTATAGCCATAGGTATTGATCCACACGGTGCCCGCTTTCAGGTCGCGCGCCACTCGATGCACGCGGCTCAGGTCCGTGCTCCACACGCCGGCCGCGAGGCTATACGACGTGCCATTGGCGATTCTGATCGCGTCGGCTTCGTCGTTGAAACGAATCACGCTCGCCACCGGCCCGAAAATCTCTTCCTGTGAAATGCGCATTTCGTGTTCGACATGGGCGAACACAGTCGGCTCGACGAAAAATCCGCGATTGCCGACCCGCGCGCCGCCGGTCACGAGCGATGCGCCCTCGGAACGTCCTGTTTCGACATAACTCAATACGGTCTTCATTTGCGCGGCCGAGATCAGCGGCCCCATCGACGTCTCGCGCAGCGACGGATCGCCGACCCTGATCGACTTCGCACGCGTGGCGAGGCGCTCGACCACTTCGTCATACACGTCACGATGCGCGAGTATCCGCGATCCAGCCGAGCATACCTGCCCGGTGTTGAAGAATATGCCGGACGCCGCGGCTCGTACTGCATTGTCGAGATTCGCGTCGGCAAAGATCACGTTCGCCGACTTGCCACCGAGTTCCAGCGTCACACGTTTGAAGTTGCCGGCCGCCCCTTGCAGAATGCCTCGTCCGACCGAAGGCGAACCGGTGAACGTGACCTTGTCGATACCGGGATGCGAGACCATTGCGTCGCCCACCACACTGCCCTTGCCGGTGACGATATTGAGCACACCGGGCGGCACGCCCGCTTCGAGCGCCAGCTCGCCGATTCGCAACGCAGTGAGCGGCGTGATTTCGGCCGGCTTGACGATCAGCGTGCAACCGCATGCGAGCGCGGGCGCAATCTTCCACATGCCGATCATCAGCGGAAAATTCCAGGGCACGATTGCGGCGACCACGCCGACCGGTTCGCGCAACGTATAGGTCAGTGCATCGGGACGCGTCGGCACCACCTGGCCGTTGATCTTGTCGCACCAGCCTGCGTAGTATTCGACGGTATCGATCGCGGCGGGCACGTCCTGACGCATCACCGCGGAAATCGGCTTGCCGCCGTCGAGGCTTTCGAGTGCGGCGAGTTCTTCGATGTTCTCGCGCATCAAGGCCGCGAGCCGTTGCAGGATACGACCGCGTTCGGCGGCCCGGATCGAATTCCATACTTTCAAGGCGCTGCGTGCGGCGCGCACGGCGGCATCCACGTCGGCCGCGCTGCCTTGCGCGACCCGTGCAATCGGCTCCTCGGTCGCGGGGTTGATATCGACGGAATATTCTCCGGTGCCTGGCGGCACACGCTTGCCGTCGATCAGCAGATCATGGTGCCTGAGGTCGGTCTGGATTTCCATCATGAAGCTCCTTGAGTTCAGGTTTCTTGCAGCAGGCTTCGCGGCAGGGACGGCCAGTCGGAGGTGTGCGTCGCGGTAGCGCCAGGCAGTGCGTCCGCGAGCCGCAAATGCTCACTCGTCGCCGCTGCAAACTGGGCCCACGCAGCAGCCGCATTGGGGCGAAGCGAGCGGTTCCTGCGGTGCACGAGTACCGTCGTCACGGTGGTTTCGGGAACCAGCGGACGACTCACTAACCGAGCGCCCGTCGAGTGCCAATATTGATCGACGGGCAGCACGCCGACACCAAGACCCAACTCCACCATGCGGGCTACCGCCGTGACGTGTCCGAGTTCCTGCATCGGCCGATGTTTCAATTCGTTCGCGACGAGTGCCGGGTCGAGCGCTGCGCGCACACCGGTATCGGCGTTCAACGTGATTAGCGGGCACTCGCGCAACGCGCGCCATCCGATGCTGTCGTGCCGCGCCAACGGATGAGTGGTTGGAATCACCGCATGCAGCGGCGTCGTGAAAAGGACTTGCGCATGCAATAGAGGACTATTTACGGATTCGGCCATGCAGACGGCACCAAAATCCACCTCGCCATGCTCGACACTGGCCAGCACGCTGCTTTGAGGCTGATCCCGCACCGACACGATCAGCTCGGGAAAAACCGACGCACACTGCGCCAAAGCCTGCGGCACCCAGCCCGATGACAACACCGGAGTACTCGCGAATACGACGACGCCCGTGTGTCCGTCGTAAGCAGCGCGCTCTTCGAGCAGCGTCAATTCGATTTCGTCGAGCAAACGGCCGATTCTTCGCTCGAGACTCGTGCCCGCATTCGTCAGTTCGACCTGGCGCGTGGTGCGATCGAACAGCTTCAATTCGACCGCATCTTCCAGTTCACGCACGCAACGGCTCACGGCCGACTGCGTCAGATCGAACTCGCGCGCCGCGCGCGTGAAACTCCGCTCACGCGCGACCGCCACGAATACCTTTAGTTGCTGCAGCGAAACGTTCATGACGTCGGTTCCGGGCGCGCTACGCCTACGCTATTCGCCACTCTGCTCGGGCCAGTGGCTCATGCGCGACGAGTTGCTATTGCCGTGCCCCGCGACGGCCAGCCCGCCCTGAGGTTGATTGTGCGATTCGATCCAACGCGCGCGCATCGGCTCGAGTATGAACTTCGCGGAGATGCCCGCCGCGATCGTGATGACGGCGGAGACGACGAAAACAAGGCTCCAGCCGCCCGTCGTCGCGAGTACCGACGCAATTGGCACCAGCAACGAGGCCGTGCCCTTCGCGGTGTACAACGTGCCGGCATTGGCGGTCGCGTACTTGCTGCCGAATGTGTCGGCACAGATCGCCGGGAAGATCGAGAAAATTTCGCCCCAGAACAGGAAGATCAGCGCGGCAAAGACCATGAACGCATACGGATTGCTGCCGAACTGCATCATGCCGAGCAACGCGAGCCCCTCGCCGATGAAGATCACGAACATCGTGTTTTCACGGCCGATCTTGTCGGAAATGAAACCGCACAGCGGACGTGTCAAGCCGTTGAAGATATTGTCGATCGATAGCGTGACGGTCAGCAGTGGCAGCGTCATACCGAGGAACGACATCGGAATGCGAGCCAGGCCCCAGTCTTTCGCGATCGGGCCGATCTGCGCAGTCGCCATCAAGCCGCCCGCCGCGACCGCGACGAACGACGCATAGATCACCCAGAACACCGGCGTTCTGATCATCTGGCGTGCGGTGAAATCGACTTTCGACACCGCGAAACGGCTCTTGCGTATCCCCTTCTGGCGCAAGCTCGGCCGCGTCAACAGCATCGCAAGCAGCAGAATGCTGACGCCTTGAACGACGCCGAAGAAAAAGAACGTGTCTTCATAGCCACGGCGCGTAATCATGTTCGCAATCGGAATCACCGTCAGCGCCGCGCCCGCGCCAAATCCCGCGGCCGTCAAACCCGCGGCGAGACCGCGCCGGTCGGGAAACCATTTGAGCGCATTGCCGACACACGTTCCATACACGCCTCCCGCGCCTATGCCGCCGATCACCGCAGCGAAGTACAACATGCCGAGCGTCGTCGCATACGAATTGAGAATCCACGACAAACCTGCGCATACGGCGCCGGCGGCCACCACGGGACGCGGCCCGAATCGATCGACGAGCCAGCCCTCGAACGGCACGAGCCACGTTTCGGTCAGAATGAAGATCGAGAAAGCAAGCTGAATGGACGCCTCGCTCCAGTGATGCCGCGCATGCATGGGCGCCACGAACAACGTCCACGCATATTGCAGGTTCGCCACCAGTGCCATGCACACCATGCCGATGACGAGCTGCCACCATCGGTTACGCCAGGACATGCGGGTCGTCGTCGATTGCTGGGTGATATCGTCCATGAGCCTTGTCTCCACTATTTATTTAGTGCAGCCGGCTTACGCGCCGCGCTGGATGCGCCCCGCCTTGTCGTTATGGCCCGAGAATTTTTCTATTCGGGGAAATATCGAAAATGGATGCGTTTTTTACGTCTTCCGCTGATCCCCCGAGCTCGGCTTTCGACGACAGTTTTTGCTTTATTCCGACCAGAAACACGCTTCAGGTGGTAAGCATTACAGCTTATTTCCAACTATTGAGTCCGCCACACCACACATCCATGCGTTAACCCGCGTATTTCACTGGGGCAATTCGGCTTCTTATACGTTGCATGCTAGGGTCATTGCTGAATTACCAATAATTAAAGTTTGTTATTATGTTGATTCACGATTCCTTATACATCGACCATGACGATGCGCAATGCAACTCTGCGGCAACTGAAGGTCTTTGAAACGGTGGCGCGCCACCTGAGCTTTTCGCGCGCCGCCGAGGAATTGCATCTGACTCAGCCGGCCGTCTCCACACAGGTCCGGCAACTCGAGGAACATGCGGGGCTGCCGCTGTTCGAGCAACTCGGCAAAAAAATCTATCTGACGGCGGCCGGTACCGAAATGCTCCATTACAGCCGCGCGATCATGCAGCAGTTCCATGAAGTCGACGAAGCGATGAGTCAGTTGAAGGGCGTCTCCGGCGGCAAGCTGAATGTCGCCGTGATCAGTGCCGGCGACTACTTCTTTCCGCGGCTTCTCGCCGAATTCACGCGTCGCTATTCGGGTGTGGATCTGAACCTCGCGGTGCACAATCGTGAAGAGCTGCTGCATCAACTGGCAACCAATCAGACCGACCTCGCAGTCATGGTGCGTCCGCCGCACGAAACCGACGCGACCAATGAACCGTTTGCGCCGCATCCGTACGTCATCGTCGCGGCGCCCACCCATCCGCTTGCGCACAAGCGCAATATCCGCTTCAGTCAACTCGCCGACGAAGCGTTCATCGTGCGCGAACGCGGTTCGGATACGTGGAATTCGATGGAAGAGGGATTTGCCGGCCGTCTGTCCAATCTGAAGATTGCGATGGAGATCAAGAGCACCGAGACGATCAAGCAGGCGGTCATCGCCGGCATGGGCATCGCGTTTCTGTCCGCCCATACGATCAGCCTCGAATTGCAACTGGGTCATCTGGTCGTGCTCGACGTCGAGAGCTTTCCGGTCATGCTCAACTGGTACGTCGTGCATCGGAAGAACAAACGTCTGCCGCCGGTCGCCGTCGCCTTCAAACGCTTCCTGATGGAGGAAGGCGCGAATCTGATCGAGAAGATCACACGCGTGAAGGAATTGAGCGTGCATAAGCCTTAGGCTATGGAAAGCCAATAAAACTTTAACTATTGCAAATCGATCGCGACTTCTATTCTGCAAGCGAGTTCTCTCACTTGCGAGCCGAGGAGGCCGATCATGAACCACGCTCCGGTTGAATCCCGTATCAGCACACGCAACGCTCGCACAGCGACGGCGGACCGCGAAGACCATCCCGACGATGCGCACCTGAGCGCCTACAATGCAGCGTTCAGCGATCTTGGGCTGCGGTTTCGCTGGGACCATGCGACGCTCGATCTGCTCAAAGAGTTCAATGGCGAGTTGGCGCGAATCACCGCTTATATCGAGCGCTATCACAGTCATCTGCATCGCGCCTACGATGCCGACTTTCTCGCGCAACTGATTCTGCAAAGGAAGACAAAGTACTACAGTGAATTCGGCGCGGCAGTTAGTGAATAGAAGCATTGAGAAAAACTCGCGCGGCGGGATCATCGTCCCGCCGTCTTTGCAATTGGCGGTCAGGTCTATTGGCGGAGCGTGCATCATTGATTAGCGACGCGTAGTGAAATGAACCGGCCGCTTGCGGGTACATAAGCGTGCACACTCACGCTGGCGGCCATTGCCGTGTCTGCCGTCACGCACACCTCGACGATCCGCATAAGCGCTCACGCGCATCATCGCCGGCACGACATCGCGAAGCGCCCACATCTGTTCGTCCCCACCATGCCATTCGAGGTTCGCGAGCAGGCCCGGCTTGCCGGTCACGACACCTTCGCTACGCGCTGCAAAGGGACGCATGCGCAGTGCGCAACTGTCGCGATTCGCGGCGTGAGCGGGATCGCCCGAGTATTCGCGACTGAGCATCAGATGCGCGCCCATGGCCACCGCTAGCGCGCCTGTCGCGAGCAATGCCGCGAGTCCGAAGGGCTGTGCCTGTTCGGTGACGAAGCTGTAGCCGAGCCATCCGCACAACAGCAGCGCAGACAGATTGACGACGTGATGTCCTGGCCCCGCGACCGCCTCGAATTGCAATGCGCCGCGCAGCTTGCAGAACGCGATCGCGGAGGTCGCGAAGATCAGCGCGCCGATCAATACGGCCGCAAATAGCTCGATGCGCTCGGTGTTCTCGCGCGCCGCCGCCGACAGATAACGCGCAACGCCGATCGACGCGACCGCCAAACCGATGCCGCTGCCCAGCAACGCAACGATCCGGGGCCTGCGTGTCAGATCGCGTCCGCGCACGAACGAGTGTCGATGCGCCGAACGCCATCCGGACAGTCGCCGCCCTAGCGCGGCCAACGCCAACGTCAGCACCGCGACCAACGCAGCGGCGACGGTCACGGCGAGCAGCATCAACAGGTCCATCCACACGGTACTCCCACAGGCTTGCGGCATGCGCGATCCTCCGTGATGCGATGAAGATCCACTGGCCGCGCGACTGCGCGGCCCCACCACCATCAAACGACGTTCGCCGTATCGCCCAATCGCCGCGACTCGTCGCGCTCCGCAGCGTTCAAGGTATTGGTCAGCGTGCCAATCCCATCGATCGTGATCGACACCGTGGCACCGTCCCTGATCGACCCCACGCCCACCGAGGTGCCAACCGCAATCACGTCACCGGGTTCGAGCGTCAGATCCTGCGAAATCAGACTCACCTGCTCGGCCGGCGAAAAAACCATATCGGAGAGCGGATAGTTCTGACGCTCGACGCCGTCGAGCGTCGTCAGCAGGCGCGCCGCCCGCCAGTCGAAACCGGAGACGATTGCCGGGCCGATACAGCAGAACGTATCGAAGCCTTTCGCGCGACACCACTGCGGAAAATGCGGATTCTCGTTGAGCAGATCGGCCGCGGTGACATCGTTGACGAGCGTGTAGCCGAAGATCGCTTCCTCCGCCTGCTGCACATCCACATCGCGGCAACGCGTGCCGATCACGATGCCAAGCTCGCCTTCGTAGACGATCTTGCCCGCGTAGTGACGCGGCCTGCGAATCGGCTCGCCCGTGCCGATCACCGAGGCCGCGGGCTTCAGCAGAAACAGCGGATGCGTGGGCACCGGTTTGTCCAGCTTCGCCGCGAGCGCGTGATAGTTATTCCACAGCGCGACGATCTTGCCGGGCGCGCACGGCGCCAGCGGCGTCGATGCACGCAGCGACAGTACCGCGCCGGTCGGCACCGGCTGCGCGAGACTTTCGTACTCGTGCAGATAGGCGCCTTCGACGCGGCCAAACACGATGCCGCCGTCGCTCGACATGAACCGCATCCACGTCTGCATGCCTCGCTCCTAGATCGCGCCAGCCGTGCGCAGCGCCGAAATTTGCTCGGCCGAATAACCGAGTTCGGCCATCACTTCATCGGTATGTTCGCCTAGCAGCGGCGAGCGTCTGACGTCGGTCGGGCTGTCGGACAGTTTGATCGGGTTGCCAACCGTCAGATATTTGCCGCGCTTCGGATGATCGACTTCGACGATCGTGCCGGTTTTGCGCAGCGACGGCTCCTCGGCGATTTCCTTCATCGAGAGGATGGGGCCGCACGGAATGTCGTACTTGTTCAGGATCTGCATTGCCTCGAACTTGGTCTTCGTCATCGTCCAGCTTTCGATCTCGGCGAAGATCTCCTTCAGTCGCGGCAGGCGCGCGGGCGCCGTCGCATAGTCGGGGTCCGTGGCCCACTCCTCCTTGCCGATCACGTTGCAGATCTTCGCCCACACCGGCGCCTGCGTGATGAAGTAGATGTACGCGTTCGGATCGGTCTCCCAGCCCTTGCATTTCAGAATCCATCCGGGCTGCCCGCCGCCCGACGCATTGCCCGAACGCGGCACCGCCTCGCCGAAGGTCCCGTTCGGGTATTGCGGATACTCTTTCATCACGCCGGTGCGATCCAGCCGCTGCTGATCGCGCAGTTTGACGCGGCACAGATTGAGCACGCCGTCCTGCATGGCCGCGAGCACGCGCTGGCCGCGTCCCGTATGCGTACGTTGATAGAGCGCGGTGACGATGCCAAGCGCGAGATGCAGACCCGTGCCGCTATCGCCGATCTGCGCGCCGGTCACGACCGGCGGGCCGTCGTCGAAGCCGGTGGTCGACGCCGCGCCGCCCGCGCATTGCGCGACGTTCTCATAGACTTTGCAGTCCTCATAAGGACCGGGACCGAAACCCTTCACCGACGCGACGATCATGCGCGGGTTCAATTCCTGAATCCGCTCCCAGGTGAAACCCATCCGATCGAGCGCGCCCGGTGCGAAGTTTTCGACCAGTACATCGCATTTCTGGATCAGTGCTTCGAGTACCTGCTTGCCTTCTGGATGCTTGGTGTCGATCGTGACCGAACGCTTGTTGTGATTGAGCATCGTGAAGTAGAGGCTATCCACGTCGGGAATATCACGCAGTTGCTCGCGCGTGATGTCGCCTGCGCCTGCCCGCTCCACCTTGATGACGTCCGCGCCGAACCATGCGAGCAATTGTGTGCAGGTCGGACCCGATTGCACATGCGTGAAATCGAGAATGCGCACACCGTCGAGTGCCTTGGCCATGTCGTATCTCCTGAACGATGAGGGTTATTTGTACATGGTCTGGTTCTTCGTGCCCGGTGCGTATTCGCGCGGGTCGACCCAGATGTTGACCACCGCCGAGCGGCCGGTGCGATGAATCGCCTCGCGCGCACGCTGCAACGCGCTAGCGATCTGCGCGGGATCGCGCACTTCCTCGCCATAGCCGCCGAGCATTTCGGCGAATTTGCTGAACGGCACGTCGCCGAGCAGATTGCCGACGTTGCCGCGTTCCTCGCCGTATTTGGCAAGCTGGCCGTAGCGGATCTGATTCATCGCCGAGTTGTTGCCGATCACCGCGAGATACGGCGCGCCGAAGCGGTTCGCGGTTTCCATGTCGAACGCGGTCATGCCGAACGAGCCATCGCCGTAATAGCAGAGCACTTCCTTGTGCGGATGCGCGAGCTTCGCCGCGAGCGCGAAGCCGGTGCCGACACCGAGCGAGCCCAGCGCGCCGGGGTCCATCCACTGTCCCGGGCGGCGCGGGCGCACCGCTTGCGCGGAAATCGTCACGACGTCACCGCCGTCGCCGATATAGACGGTGTCGTCGGACAGGAACTCGTTGAGCTCGTAAGCGACGCGATACGGATGAATCGGCGTGCTATTCGAGCGGAACAGCGGCATCAGTTTTTCGGTGGCGCTCGCCTCGGCGTCACGCAACTGCACCATCCATTTGCGGCGCGCCTGACGCTTGTCGTCCTTGATCCGACCACTCGCAGCCTGCAGCACCGCGGCGAGAATCGCGCCCGGATCGCCGACGAGGCCGAGATCGATATCGCGATTCTTGCCGACTGTCCGGTAGTCCATGTCGATCTGCACGAGCGTCAGTTCCTTGCTGATACGTCGGCCGTAGCCCATGCGGAAATCGAACGGCGTGCCGACCACGATCAGCACGTCGGCATTCGCAAACGCCTGCGATCGCGTGCGATCGAAATGATGCGGATCGCCGGGCGGTAGCAGCCCACGGCTCGCGCCGTTGAAGTAGCCGGGAATCTCGAGGCCGCGCAGCAGCGCGATCGCTTCCTCGTGACCGCGCGCGGTCCACACCTGCTGGCCGTAAAGGATCGCGGGACGTTCGGCATTGACGAGTATGTCCGCGAGTTTCTCGATGTCGCGCGGATCGCCGATTGATTTCGTCGACGCCCGATAGCGGCCCGGCTGCGGCACGATCGCACGCGTCGCGTCGACTTCGCGGTCGAGCACGTCGCGCGGAATTTCCAGGTAGGCCGGACCGGGCGCGCCGTTGAAGCATTCGCGCGCGGCCATCGAGATCATGTCCGCGACGCGCTCGGTGCTCGACACGCTCGCGGCGAACTTCGTGATCGGCGCCATGATGTCGACGTGCGGCAGGTCCTGCAGGGAGCCCATCTTGTGCTGCGTGAGCGCGCCCTGCCCGCCGATGTGCAGGATCGGGCTTTCCGAGCGGAATGCGGTCGCGATGCCGGTCACGGCGTTCGTGCAGCCGGGGCCGGCGGTCGTCACGACGCAGCCGAGCCTGCCGGTCTGCCGCGCGTAGCCGTCGGCCGCGTGCGCGGCGACCTGCTCGTGGCGCACGTCGATGATGCGGATGCCTTCGTCGACGCAGCCGTCGTAGATATCGATGATGTGGCCGCCGCACAGCGTGAAGATCGTGTCGACCCCCTCGTTTTTCAGCGCCTTCGCGACCAGATGGCCGCCCGAGACGACGCCCGCGTCACGGGCCTTCTGCTTGAGCGTGTCGTCGGCGGTCGTGTTGGCCGTGGCCGGACTCAGGGACGAAACAACTGCAGACATGGTCATCTCCTCATCAATCGGATGTGCAACGGTTATCGACGGACGCGTCCGCTTCGATATACGTCCGGCTGCACCGACGACTCACGGCTTCGAAGATACCGTATGTGATATATCACATTCATTCAAGCCAATTTTTGAGACAAGAATGGTGTCATTTGGTGATGCTTACGCTTGTCGGGCGCGGCTTTGCGCCCGAATTCGCGCACGGTGCAGCAGCCGCTTCAAGGGAAAACACTGAGTCGCGGGCCACGGCAGTCCTTGTTGATATATCACATACCATATTTTTAAGGCCGTCAATCATGGTTTATCCCGCAGCGCGGCGTAAGCCTCCCTGTCTTGTCAGCCACGGCCGCAACCTGCCTACCGCGCGCGAAGTGCATGCACGCGCGAAAAAAAGCCCGCGGTGCTTGCACACCGCGGGCTTTCGAAATCAGCAAGCAATCTGGCGCCTACGCCGCCATCAATCGAGAAAATCGCAATTGGCTTCGACGAACGCCGCGAGATCGAGCGAATGCTGGCGCGTGAGCCGCTCGGCGAGTTCGGTATCGCGCTTCTCGAGCGCTTCGATGATGCGCAGATGATCAACGATCGAACGCGCGGCCCGGTCGCTCTGCGAGATCGTCATGCGCCGGATGGCGCGCACGTGGATGAAGATGTTCTTGATCGTATCGAGAATGATCCGCGACTTCGACAGCTCGACGATCGCCTGATGAAACGCGATGTTCGCGTCCGAATAGTCGGCGATATGTTCGGCCGGCGTCGTGTCGCGGAAATTGTCGAACATATGGCGCAGGCGGCCGATTTCCTCATCGGTCGCATGCAGCGTGGCGAGCCGCGCGGCCATGCTTTCGAGCGCGGCCCACATCTGGATCATCTCGACGATTTCGCGCTTGCTCTTGCGCACGATGTAGATACCGCGCCGCGGCACCATCCGCAGGAAGCCCTCCTGCTCGAGCAGCGTCATCGCCTCACGCACCGGCGTGCGGCTCACGCTGAGCGATTCGCTGAGAACGCGCTCATCGAGACGGATTTCTTCGCGATTCTGGTAGATATCCGCATCGGCGATTGCCTGACGCAGCATCGCATACGCCTGGTCGCGCAAGCTCGCGCTCGCGCCGATAGGCTGCAACGACAGGGTCAGCGGCGTGGCCACTGTTTCAATTGGAAGTTCTGACGACATTCATCGCCTCTGCGTGAACATGCGCGCGATACGGCGCCCTCGCTTTGCCGCGCTGCTCGCCCAGACCCAGGAAGCGGCCATGTTGCGATGCAAGCGCTGCGACCGAGTCGGGAATGCAGTCGGTCATCAGAACGGTGGCGGCACAGCCCAACCCTACGACAGCCATGGCGAACAGCGCGAGAGGCACGAATTCCACGTGTAACTCCGGACGATTGAGAAGATGGATTTCTCAATTATATGCTGCAACGCCGCATTTTTCAATATCCGGTATGTAGTATATCAACGCCTGTTGTTTTTAAGATTACTTTCACGTTAGCACGCCGCCGGCTCCGCGGGTGTGCCCACGTCACGCGACTTGTGACGATGCTCGAAGCGTTCCGTGTAAACGCGTAAAACGCGCGCTACGCGCGCAGTCGCGTGCGATGATCGCGCATTTTCGCCATCGCGCGGATTGTGTAATCCGGGTCGCGTCATTAACCTTCGGGACATCCTGCCGCCGATCGATCGCGTCAAATGCCCTGCCGGCGCGGCGCGATCCATCCAGGCCCCCGCAACACTGAGGAGACGTGATGAGCACTACCCACCCGCAGGCCGCAGTGGCCACTCGGCGCAATGCGCGCAGCCAGGCTCGCAAGGCGGCGCTCGGCAGCTTTATCGGCGCCGTGGTCGACTGGTACGACTTCCTGCTGTACGGCATCGTCGCCGCGCTCGTGTTCAACGCCGAGTTCTTCCCGAACGTTGGCCCGGCGATGGGCACGCTGGCCGCGTTCGCGACCTTCGGCGTCGGCTTCCTGTTCCGCCCGCTCGGCGGATTCGTGTTCGGCCACTACGGCGACCGGCTCGGACGCAAGCGCATGCTCGTGCTGACCGTGATGATGATGGGTCTGTCGACGGCCGCGATCGGCCTGCTGCCGTCGTTTTCGATGATCGGCTGGCTGGCGCCGGTGCTGCTCGTCACGCTGCGTGCGATCCAGGGCTTCGCGGTCGGTGGAGAATGGGGCGGCGCGGCGCTGATGGCCGTCGAAAGCGCGCCAGAGAAAAAGAAGGCCTTTTACAGCAGTGGCGTGCAGGTCGGCTACGGCGTCGGACTCGTGCTGTCGACGGGTCTCACCGCGCTGATCAGCCGCTCGATGGACAACGCCGCGTTCCTCAGCTGGGGCTGGCGTCTGCCGTTCCTCTTCAGCGTCGTGCTGGTGCTGATCGCGCTGTGGATCCGCTCGAGCATGGAGGAGTCGCGGGAGTTCGTCGAGAAAGTCGGCCAGCATGGCGAGGGCCGCATGCGCCTGCCGATCGTCGAAGCGCTGCTGCGCCATCCGAAGGCGTTTCTGCTGATCATCGCGCTGCGGCTCGCCGAGTTGTTCACGATGTACATCGTGACCGCGTTCGCGCTGAGCTACTCGACCGCGAACCTGCACATGCCGCGCGAGTTCTTCCTGACGATCGGCTTCGTCGTCGGCGCGCTCAGTTGCGTGACGATCCCGTGCTTCGCGTGGCTCGCGGATCGCTTCGGTCGCCGGCGCATCTATATGATCGGCGCGCTTATCGGCATGTTCAGCGCGGTGCCGTTCTTCCTCGCGCTCGAAGCGCGTTCGACCGTGTGGATCGTCGTGTTCGCGGTGATGCTCGCGAACCTCGCGCACGACATGGTCGTCAGCGTGCAGCAGCCGATGTTCACCGAACTGTTCGGCACCGAGTACCGCTATAGCGGCGCGGGCGTCGGCTATCAGGTGGCGAGCGTGGTCGGCGGCGGCTTCACGCCGTTCATCGCGGTCGCGCTGGTCAGCTTCGCGGGCGGCTCGTGGCATCCGGTGGCCGCGTATCTGGCGATCGGCTGTCTGATCTCGGTGCTCGTCGCAGCGCGCATGAAGACCGGACGCAAGACCGATTGACAGGCGCGGAACCCGCCGTCGACACACACGACGGGCCGGCGCGGCGAACAAGCCACGCCGGCCCGTTTGCTTTTTGGTGCCGCGTTTTTGCGCGGCTCGTTTTTTGCTGGCTCGGTATGGCACTTCGAATTGGACGTTCGGAGCAAGCCGGGAGGGGACACCCGCGTTTCACCAGGATCGATCCTTATGTCAGCGCACTTCATATTGCGAAGCCATGAAGCACGTCCTATTGTCGAGCCAGGCGCGAATCCCGGTGCGCGAGCATCGGTCATATGAAATAAAAATACATATAGCGGTGACGAGACGCCCTGCGCCCGTTACACTGCGCGCCCTAAAAAAAATCCACGACCCGCCGATAACAAGACAACTGGAAGGAGACCGACTATGAGCAGCATCAGCGAACCGGGCGGCCAACGAGGGTCCGCCCCATTCTTTTCCAAACAGGCCACGATCGCGCAGCCCGGTTTTTCGCGCTGGATGGTGCCGCCGGCCGCGCTCGCCGTGCACCTGTGCATCGGTCAGGCCTACGCGTTCTCCGTGTTCAATGGGCCGCTGACCAAAGTGATCGGCATCACGCAGTCGGCGCCCGACGACTGGACGCTGACCAGTCTCGGCTGGATCTTTTCGCTTGCGATCGTGTTCCTCGGATTGTCGGCGGCATTCGCGGGCAAATGGCTCGAACACGTCGGCCCGCGCCGCACCATGTTCACGGCCGCGTGCTGCTTCGGCGGCGGCTTCCTCGTGTCCGCGCTCGGCGTGTATCTGCATCAGATCGTGCTGCTGTATCTCGGCTATGGCGTGATTGGCGGCATTGGGCTGGGGCTCGGTTATGTGTCGCCGGTGTCGACGCTGATCCGCTGGTTTCCGGACCGCCGCGGCATGGCGACCGGCATGGCGATCATGGGCTTCGGCGGCGGCGCGATGATCGCGGCGCCGTTGTCGGTCGCGCTGATGAACCACTTTCATAGCGCGACGAGCGTTGGCGTCGCGGAGACCTTCGTCGTGCTCGGCATCGTCTATTTCATCTCGATGACGATCGGCGCACTCGCGATCCGCGTGCCGCCGACGGACTGGAAGCCGGCCGGCTGGACGCCGCCCACGACCACGCAGAACCGGCTGATCTCGCGCAACCACGTGCATATCGATCAGGCGCTGAAGACCCCGCAGTTCTATCTGATCTGGCTCGTGCTGTTCCTCAACGTGACAGCGGGCATCGGCATTCTCGGCCAGGCTTCGGTGATGATCCAGGAAAGCTTCAAGAACACGGTGACGGCGGCGGCGGCGGCCGGCTTCGTCGGGCTGTTGTCACTGTTCAACATGGGCGGGCGTTTCGTGTGGGCGTCGACGTCGGACTGGATCGGCCGCAAGAACACCTACTCCATCTTCTTCGTGCTCGGCGCGGTGCTCTACTACCTCGTGCCGAGCTTTGCCGCGAACGGACAGATCGCGCTGTTCGTGCTGACGTACTGCATCATCCTGTCGATGTACGGTGGCGGCTTCGCGACGGTGCCCGCCTATCTCGCGGACATGTTCGGCACGACGTTCGTCGGCGGCATTCATGGACGTCTGTTGACCGCATGGGCCGCGGCCGGGGTCGCGGGGCCGGTGCTCGTCAATTACATCCGCGCGTACGAAGTCGCGAACGGCGTCGCAAAAGCGGATGCGTACACGATGACCGTGCACATCATGGCCGTGCTGCTCGTGATCGGCTTTATCTGCAACCTGCTGGTCAAGCGCGTGGATGCGAAGCACCACATGACCGATGCACAAGTCGCCAAGGGCGCGTGAGGAGATTCGTATGTCGACCGTTCAAACCGCTCATCCGACCAACAAGGTGAAGCTCGCGGTGTTCTGGCTGTACGTGATGATTCCGCTTGCGTGGGGCGTGATCAATACGCTGTCGCAGGCGATGAAGTTGTTCAGGTGATGATGTGACGTGGCGCGCACCCCGGCCTGGTTGAGGGACGGGGTGCCCATAATCGATGGCGTGCCGCACCGGGGCATCCCCCTCAATGCCCCAACCCACTACGCGCAATCTGCTGCTCGACGAACTGCGCAAACAACGCATGCATATGCGTCGTCGGATGAAGATCATCGGCGAACATGTAAGTCTGATCCGCATTGGCACTCACATAGGTTGCCGGCGAACATAGCAATGAAGTGTCATCGGGCGTTTTCTTCGGATCGCAGGCCTGCCCCGTATTCGACACCGTGAAACCGTTCGCCTGAAAGTTAGCGATGAGCTGATTGCTCCACGTGTACGAATCGACCTCGATCACCTTCGGCTGCAGCCCATCGGTTTGCAGCGCGGTATTCAACGTGTCGTTGAAAAGCTGCGACAACTGCGTGAGGTTCGCGCCACCGTCGGCCATGGCGAGCCCCTTCGGCGATAGCCCGATATTCGGCAGATTGACCACCACCACATGCGCGCCGCCGTTCTGCACGATCTGCCCGACGAGCTGGGCGAGCGTCGTGGCCGCCGCCTGCACGACCGGGGCCGCGGCGGGCAGGTTGCCGGCGCGCAGCACATCGTTCGCGCCCGCCCACACGAGCACGAGCTGATTGGCGTTGAAGCTGCCGTGAGCGCTCAGATAGCTCGACACCTGCTGATTGACAGGCATTTCGATGTTGCCGATCACATCGCTCAGAAAATCGTACTGGTTCGCCGGCGTCGCCACCGTCGAGCCGCCTTCCGCATAGCCAAAGCCGTTCTGCGCACTGAGCTTGTGTGTGAGGTCGATCGTGTACGCGGCGCTGAGCGTGTCGCCGTAGTATTGCGCGACGTCCTGGCTCCACACCTGGCCGGGATTGGTCGTGAACCGCCCGCCGCCCACCGCGCTCGCGAGCGGCGCATAAGTCCCGACGTCCGACAGGCTGTCGCCGAATGAGACCACCTGCAGGTTGACGCCGCCGGCCGGCCCGGCCGCCGGGCTGCCGCCGCTACCCGAGCCACCGCCGCCGTTGCCGCCCCCGCCACAGGACGACAGCAACACAGTCGAGATGGCAAAAACTACAGCGCGGACCTTGTCATTTATGCCTCGCATTTGCTCCTCCTCGCCGGGCGCGCCAGTGCCTCGGGTACCTGATCGGCGGCTGCTCGCGCGTGGCTCTTCAGACACGCATCGCGCATGCCCAGCAAGAAGATGAAGTCCGCTCAGATCCTCTCGAACACTACCTCCTGCGCGCCTTCCCACAACACCTTCGTGCCGAGCTCGCGCAGTTTCTCCTTGCCTTCGACGACGGTCAGAAAGTGATTGCCCGCGAGCTGCCCCATCTTGCTCGCGAAGCAGCACGAGCCATACGCAAGGATGATCTCGGTCTCGCTATAGCCGCCCGGATAAAACAGGATGTCGCCGACCGATGGATGGCTCGTGTGATTCTCGAAGCCGACCGCGACGCCATCGTTCTCCAGTTTGAACTCGCCGAGCGGCACCCAGCAGCCCTCGCCGCTCCAGCGCACGTGGATCAGCTTCTGCCGGTACGGCAGCAGCTTCAGGAACGCGGCCACGGTCTGCGGCGCATCGGGATGGGTTTCGGCGATGAAGGTGTGGCCGCAGGCGGTCATTTTGAGTCGGGTCATGGCGGGTCATCCGGTGTGTGAGGTTGAAAGTCGCTTCGATTCTGTCGTCCGATGCAAGGCTTCGACAGGTACAGTTACCCGTAACGCGGTCAGGCCAGTTAGACCAGCTCGAGCGTGCGTGGACGGCGCAGCCGCAAAACCTTGCGCGGCCGGCCATGCCAGTTTCCGTCGTGCGCCGCCACGAAAGTTCGTAGTTTGCAAGCCGCGCAATGCAACGCACACTGCGCAAGTGCGTGATTCCGGCTGGCGCGGTACCCGGCGCGCGTCTCAGCCGCGCAGCCGGAAAGCGAGCGGCGTCGCGCCATAGCCACGCTTGAACTGCACGGAGAAATGACTGGCATTCTCGAAGCCAACTTCGAGTGCGATTTGCAGCACGGTTCGATCCGTGGCGCGCAGCAGCCTCGCCGCTTCTTCGAGCCGCAAGCGCGTGACGAACTGATGCGGCGTCTCACCCGTCTCGCGGCGAAACACCCGGGCAAAATGAAAACTGCTTAACCCGGCTTGCTCGGCCAGTTCTGCGATCGACAGATCTTCGGCGAGATTGGCGCGGACGTAGTCGGTCACCCGCCGAATCCGGCGCGGCACCAGCCGTTCGGGCCGCGTCGCGCTGCCGCGCCGCGCGTCGTTGCCGCTCGAATAATGCTGCAGCAGGTGTGCGGCGAGCGCATGAGCCAGCGTATCGACATACAGACGCGAGTCGGCCGGATCGCGGGCGGCGTGATGCAGTGCGGCAAGCATCGCGGCGATCAGCGGATCGTTGAAGCGCATCGCGTCGCCGAGCGACAGTTCGTGCGACGCGTCGAGCCCCATCTGTTGCGCGATGCTGTCGATCAAACCGCGCTCGATGTGCACGTGCAAGGTCGACAGCGGCTCATCGCTGATCGAGTGCCAGCGCCACGAAATCGGCGCGGGCGGCACGAACCACAGGTCGTTCACGCGCATGTCGGCGCTTTCCCAGCGTCCGCCGAGGTTGCGTTCGAGATGCTCGGCGCCGCTCGCGAGCGTCATCAGCGTGAAGTCGCGCAAACCGGGCGCTTCGAGCAGGTCTTGCCGCACCGGCTCGAGATACGAGCGCAGCACGAGATGCCGCCACTCGCGATCCACGCTCGACACGAGCCGCTGGCCGGCCATGTAGCGGTCGTAGGCGAGCGTCGTCGTGAGCTTGGGAATTCGTGCCATCACATCCCTTCAAAGGAGGTGCCGTATGGAAGGAGAAGCGCCGCCGTACCCGTGTTGCCGGTCCACTGTCAGCGCAAGATCACAAAAATGATAGCAAGGAACCGGCTACCGATATTTCACGAAATCGCTAATCATTGAGGTTCTCGTCTTTCACGCGTTTAGAACGCCGGAGCTACCGTTTCATGGAACATGAATGCGATACGCTGCCGCAATGGCTGACCGGCTCGCCGCAAGGCGAAGCCGGGCACGCGTCGGCAGCAAACCCGAGAGCGGCATCCGCCCAACCGGCTTACCCGGCCGGCGCGCGGTACGCCGCGAAATCAGCCCACGCGGCTGAAGCATCGAAGACGTCTCTGCGCGCCACGAACGGCGCGACGCGCAGTGGCTTTCTGACTCTGTTCACCGAGGAGGAGATCGGCACGCCGTCGCCCGCGGCGCGCCGGGCCGCGCCGCTGATCAGTCCGCTTGGACGGTTCGGCAGCGCGCAGGACCGCATGGAGTTCGTGCGCCAGCGCATCAGGCAGCTGGGCTTCGACTCGTTCAGCTATACCGCCACGCGCACGTCGTCGCAACACAAGACGATGTTCGTGTTGACGAGCTACGAGTCGTCGGCGTGGCTCACGCGCTATTTCCGCGAGCGCTATTTCGAGCTCGATCCGCGCGTCGCGCTCGCGTCGCCGACCGGCATGCCGTTTCTGTGGAATACCGCCGACCTGCGCGCCGACCTGCCGCGCGCGCAGTTGCGCAGCGAGCGGCTGGGCGCTCTGATCGACATGCTGGAGGCGACCGGTCGCAAGAGCGGCGTTCTCACGCAGATGCCGCTGCCCGAGCCGGAGTTGAGCGCAAGCCTGTGCTTCAACTCGGAGATCGGCAACCCGCGCTGGATGACCGAATCGATCGTCGCGGAAACGCTGATGTTCGCGCACACGATTCACGAGTTCATCTGGACGCACGCGAAAAGCGTGATCGGCATCGCGCCCGCGCAGCAGCAGCGCGTCGCGCTGAGCAAGCTGCAGCATGCGGTGCTGAAGGCGGTCGTGCAGGGGCAGCGCGACAAGGAAATCGCGTATTTCCTCGGCCTGTCGCCGCATAACGTCGACTATCATCTGCGGCGCTTGCGGCAGCTGTTCAACGTGCGCAACCGCGTGCAGTTGATCAATGTCGCGCAGGCGTATCTGTCGTAGCTGGTATCGCCGGGTATCGACGAAGAGGGCGTGGCGGTTTTTCGCCGTCGCGCTCTCTGCTTCTCGGACGATGTTCAGGACACCTGTGGTTTGCGGGTCGCCCATGTGCCGATGATCTCCTCGATCGCGCGCGCCGCCGACAGCAACGCCGCCTCGCCACGCGCCCGGCCGACGATCTGGATGCCCACCGGCAAGCCGCTCTCGCTCATGCCGCACGGAATCGCGATGACCGGCATGCCGGTCATCGTCAGCGCATAGGTGATCGCGAGCCAGTCAATGTAGGTGTCGAAGCGGCGGCCCGCGGCCTCGCGCACGTCGCGTGCTTCGACCGGAAACGGCAACACGATCGAGGCCGGGCAGATCAGCACGTCGTAGCGCTGCAGCAGCGCGTTCATCCTGTAGAACAGTTCGGCGCGCGTGCGCTGTGCCGAACGCATCGCGCGGTTATCGAGTTGCAGGCCGAACTCGATGTTCCAGATCACGTTCGGGTTCAGCACCTCGCGATGCTGCGCGAGCACCTCCTCGTAGTTGGTCGCGTAAGCGATGCCGCGCAGCGTATGGAACGCCTGGGTGGCCGCGCTCAGATCGATGTCGCTTTCGTCGACGCCGATGCCGTTCGCCGCAAGCCGGTCCATGGTCCGGCGGCAGATCGCGAGGATTTCCGGCTCGGCGGTCGCGATGCCGAGCCCCGCGCTGAACGCGACGCGCGCTGGCCGGCGCGGGCTGCGCGCATGCGTGAGAAACGGCGTGGCCGGTTCGGCCAGCGACAAGGGCGCGCCATCGACCTCGCCGCACATCGCGTCGAGCAGCAGGGCCGCGTCGGTGACGTTGCGCGCCATCGGTCCAACGATGCTCAGCGTGCCGTACGGATCGGCGAGCGGCGCGTACGACACGCGCCCGGGCGTCGGCCGCAGGCCGACCACGCCGCAGAACGCCGACGGCGTGCGCAGCGAGCCCGCCAGGTCCGAACCCTGCGCGACCCACGCGCTGCCCGACGCGAGCGCGGCCGCCGCGCCGCCCGACGACCCGCCCGCCGAGCGCGACAGGTCCCACGGATTGCGCGTGATACCGGACACGCTGTTGTAGGTATGGCCGCCCGAACCGAACTCGGGCGTGCTCGACTTCGCGTAGACCACGCCGCCGCGCGCTTCGAGATGCGTGACGCCGGCGTCGGAGGTGTCGGGCACGCGGTCGCGATAGACGAGCGAGCCGCGCGTCGTACGCACGCCGGCCACGTCGGTCAGATCCTTGATCGGCACGGGCAAGCCGCACAACAGGCCGCGTTCGGCGACCGGCTTCTTCAGAAGCGCGTCGGCATGCGCGTGCGCGCGCTCGAAACACAGCGTGGGCAACGCGTTGACCTGCGGCTCGACACGCTCGATCTGCGCGGCGAGCGTATCCAGCAGATCATGCGGACTCACGGCTTGCGTGCGCAGCAACTCGACGACGTCGCACGCGCTTCGCTCGATCAGACTCAAATCAATGGACATGGCGACTATCGGCTCCGGTGGTCAGGGGAGCGTTTAGTGTCGCATGCCGCGCTGGCCGGCGCGGTGCGATCCGCATCGGCAATTCAACTTTTCAGCCGATAGCCGGTCCTGAAGATCCAGCCGACGATCACGAGGAACACCGCGAGAAACAGCAGCGTCATGCCAAGACTCAGGCCAACGTCGACGTCGCCCAACTCGAAGAAACTCCAGCGAAACCCGCTGACCAGATAGACGATCGGATTGAACAGCGTGACGCCGCGCCAGAACGGCGGCAGCATGTTCACCGAATAGAAGCTGCCACCGAGGAACGTGAGCGGCGTGACGATCAGGAGCGGCACCAGTTGCAGCTTCTCGAAACTGTCGGCCCAGATACCGATGATGAAGCCGAGCAGACTGAACGTGACCGCCGTCAGCACGAGAAACAGCACCATCCAGAGTGGATGCATGATCTGCAACGGCACGAACAGCGCGGCGGTCGCGAGAATGATGAGCCCGAGCAGGATCGACTTGGTGGCCGCCGCACCCACGTAGCTGACGACGATCTCCAGATACGACACGGGCGCCGACAGCAGCTCGTAGATCGTGCCGGTAAAACGCGGAAAGTAAATCCCGAACGACGCGTTCGCGATGCTTTGCGACAGCAACGACAGCATGATCAGCCCCGGCACGATGAACGCGCCGTAGCTGATGCCCTCCACTTCCTTGATGCGCGAGCCGATCGCCGAGCCGAACACGACGAAGTACAGCGACGTGGAAATCACCGGCGCGATGATGCTTTGCATCAAAGTGCGCCACGTGCGCGCCATTTCGAACTTGTAGATCGCGCGCATTGCGTAGATGTTCATTGGTCCCCCCGCAGCAGACTGACGAAAATGTCTTCGAGCGAACTCTGCGTCGTGTGCAGGTCCTTGAAGCGGATGCCGGCGTCGTCGAGCGATTTCAGCAGCGCGATGATGTCGGTGCGGCCGCCCTCGCCCTCGTACGTGTAGGTCAGTTCGTTGCCGCCGTTCGCGACCGCGAGCCCGTAGCCGGCAAGCATTGCCGGTACCTCGTCGAGCGGGCTCTCCAGTTGCAGCGTCAACTGCTTCTTGCCGAGCTTGCGCATCAGCTCGGTCTTCTCCTCGACCAGCATGATCTCGCCCGCGTTGATCACGCCGATGCGGTCGGCCATCTCCTCCGCTTCGTCGATGTAGTGCGTGGTGAGGATGATCGTCACGCCGCTCGCGGCGAGCGAACGCACCAGCTTCCACATGTCGCGCCGCAACTCGACGTCCACCCCGGCGGTCGGTTCG
>DATAQT010000486.1:0-22017 GCA_036264535.1 Paraburkholderia sp.
GCTGCCGGTGACGTTCCGGAACAATCCACGCTATCAGGACGGGCAGATGAGTTCCGTCGCCGTCGGCGTGGCCGCCCTGAACGCGCCCTGCAGCGCCGTGATGTGTGTCTGGCCGATCAGGTGCTCCCCGATACCGCCGACTATCGCGAGTTGATCGACGCGTTCGCCGCGATGCCACGAGGCTCGATTCTGGTGCCGTTCTTCAACGGACGACGCGGCAACCCCGTAGTGTTTTCCGCAAGCTATGCGGCCGAAGTCGTCAGCGGTCACGTGAATCCGGGATGCCGCAAACTGATCGAGGAGCATCCGGACGAAGTGTTCATTCACGCCGCTGCCCACGATCGTTTCGCGCTCGATATGGACACGCCGGAGGACTACGCGCACGTCCTTGCCCGACTCGCTCAGTGCTAGTAATCCGTGTGATGAAATTGCGGAAGAAGTACCCGCAAGCCACTGCTCAGGCAAAAGCCTGGCTAGCCGCCGCGGAGCGTTTGCGAAGCCAGGTCAAGCAGGCGAACAGGGCGATGGCGAAAACCATCAACAGCGTGGCGACCGCGAGAATCGAAGGGTCGATCGAATCGCGAATGCCGCTCCACATCTGGCGCGGCACCGTGCGCTGATCCGGGCCGCCAATGAAAAGGATCACGATCACTTCATCGAACGACGTGGCGAACGCGAACACGCTGCCCGTCGCGACGGCGGGTGTGATCAGCGGCAGCGTCACGCGCCGGAACGCGATCCACGGTGGCGCGCCAAGCCCCGACGCCGCGCGCAATAGCGATTGATCGAACGACAGCAGCGACGCGGTGACCGTGATCACCACGAAAGGCGTGCCGAGCGCCGCGTGCGCCAGCACGACGCCGAGATACGAATTGACGAGGCCGAGCGGCGCGAACACCAGATAGAAGCCCGCCGCGACGACCACGATCGGCACGATCATCGGCGACACGATGATCGGCATCACGATCGAGCGGAACGGAAACTGCGCGCGGCTCAAGCCAAGTGCCGCGAGCGTGCCGAGGACGGTCGCGATCAGCGTGGCCGCCGCACCGATGCCAATGCTGTTCGTGAACGCGCGTTGCCAGTCTGCCGAGCCGAGCGCCTGCGCGTACCAGCGCAGCGAGAACCCCTGCATCGGATACGAAAAGAACGACCCCGAATTGAACGACAGCGGCACGATCGCAAGAATCGGTGCGACGAGGAAGAAGAAAACGATCGCGCAATGCACGCGCAAGCCCGCGCCGGCGAAGCGTTCGGAAAGAAGCCGGGTGCGCCCGTCTTTCATGTGGGTACGCCTCCTGAGACGGATGTGCGACGGTTCACTCAACCGAAGCGCAGGCGGTCGATGCCGACCAGCCGGTTGAAGATGAAATAGAACACCGCGGTAAACGCCACGAGATAGAGCGACAGCGCACCCGCGAGTCCCCAGTTCAATTGTTCGTTGGTCTGCGAGGCGATCAGCTGCGAGATCATCTCGTCACCGGCACCGCCGAGCAGCGCTGGCGTGATGTAGTAGCCGAGCGCGAGCACGAACACCAGAAAACAGCCCGCGCCGACGCCCGGCAGCGTCTGCGGAATATAGACGCGGACGAACGCGACTGCCGGATGGGCGCCGAGCGACTGCGCCGCGCGCATGTACGACGGCGACACGTTTTTCATCACCGAGTAGATCGCAAGGATCATGTACGGCAACAGGATGTGCGTCATGCCGATCAGCACGCCGGTACGATTGAAGATGAGCGGCACCGGATGACTGACGAGCCCAAGACTCATCAGCAGGCTGTTGATCACGCCGCCCGGCTGCAGCAGCACGTACCACGCGGTCGTGCGCACGAGCAGCGAGGTCCAGAACGGCACGATCACGAACAGCATCAGACGGTTGCTTTGCCTCGCCGGCAAGGTCGCAAGCAGATAGGCCACCGGATAGCCGAACAGCAGGCACAGCACCGTCACCGTCGCGCCGATCGCCACCGTGCGCAGGAACGCCGCGCGATAGACGGCGCTATCGGCGGGCACTTGCGCGACCGAGCCGTCCGGCGCGACCGTTGCGTCGACGGCGTTCAGCAGGTAGTCGGGCGTCGGCGAGATGGAGGCCCGTTTCAGCAGCCGCCATGTCTGCGGGTCGTTCCAGCGCGCGTCGACATCGATCAGCGCGGGCTTCCACTGCGCCGGCGTTTGGGCGCGGCTCGCGCGCGCGGTCTTGAACAGCAGGCTGCGAAACTCCGGCTGATAGAAGTTCATGCGTCGCGCGATATTGCCGAGATCGCCGGACCCGGCCGCGTCCTTCAGATCGTGCGCGAGCGCGGCAAACACGGGTTCGTCCGGCACGCCCGTGCCGCCCCACGCGTCGAGCGCCGCGGTCAGCTGCGGCATGCCGTGGCGAACTTCGGGATTCTGCACGCTGCGGGCGAGCAGACTGGCGATCGGTCCAACGAACGTGGCAAGCAGGAACACGAGGAGCGGCAGCGCGAGCAGCAGCGCACGCAGCGCCGCCTTGCGGCGCACGGCCCGGAACGCGGCGCGGTTCTCAGCGGGCGTGCCGTGGCCGAATGGGGCAGTGGATGGAAGCGGCGTGTTCATCGGCGCGCGGGGCTCCTCGTGATTCGTGGATCGACGGCGGTCTTATTGCGCCAGCCAGTTCTGGAAGCGCTTGTTGATCGCATCCGAATTGTCGGCCCAGAACTGCGCATCGATCTGCACCGGACGCTTGAAGTTTTCCGGCGCGGTCGGCAGGTCGTTCAGCCGTGCCTTGTCGATCAGCGGAATCGCGTCCTTGCGCGGCGGCGCATACGCAATGTATTTCGACAGATCGGCATAGGCCTGCGGCGTCGATGCGGACACGATGAACTTCGTTGCGGCGTCAGCGTGCTTTGCGCCGCTCACGACCGCCCACCACTCGTAGTCGTACACCTGCCCGTCCCACACCACCTTGAACGGCTTCTTGTCCTTGTGCACCGCGTCGTCGATCCGGCCGTTGTAGGCCTGGGTCATCACGACGGCGCCGTCGGCGAGCAGCTGCGGCGCCTGCGCGCCCGCTTCCCACCAGACGATGCTCGACTTGATCGTATCGAGCTTCTTGAACGCGCGATCGACGCCGGCCGGCGTGGCGAGCACTTTGTAGACATCCTTCGGCGCGACGCCGTCGGCGATCAGCGCCCACTCCATGGCCACCTTCGGCGACTTGCGCATGCCGCGCTTGCCCGGATATTTCTTCAGGTCGAAGAAGTCGTTGATCGAAGTCGGCGCAGTCTTGAGCTTCGTCGTGTCGTACGCATAGACCGTGGACCACACCATCGCGGCGACCGCGCAATCGCTGATCGAGCCGGGCAGGAAGTCGCTGGTGTTGCCGAGCAACTTTTTGTCGAACTTCGCGATCAGGCCTTCGTCGCAAGCGGTGATGGCGTCGTTGGTTTCGAGGTCGATCAGGTCCCACGTCGGATTCTTCGCCTGTTCCATCGCCTGGAGCTTGGCAAGCCCGCCGTCATACGACTCGGTGGCGAACTGATCGCCCGTCCTGGCGGTGAACGGCACGAACCAGGCCTGTTTCGCGGCGTTTTCATACGCGCCGCCGAACGTGACGACCGAAATCGTATCGGCCGCGTGAGCCGTGGCCACAGCGAGGACGCCGAGCGTGCAAGCAGCGACGGTGACCCGGAACACAGAATGGTTGCTTTTCATGTCTAGTTGACTCCTGCGATGAGTGGCGAAGCGGACGAAGAAGACGAGGAAGCGGCATGGCTGGCGTCGTCGGGCGACGCGGCGGCGCGGGCGGCGGCGGTGGCCGGGAGAACCTTGCAGTCGTCGCGCCGCCACACGACGGCGGTCTGACGGCCCAGTGCGGGCAGGTCCTGATGCTGCGTATTGGGGACCTTGACCACCACGGTTTCACCAGCACCGAGCTTCAGATGGATACGGTGATGGTCGCCGCAGTAGACGACTTCCTGCACGAGCCCGTGCACGACATTCATGTTTTGTTGCGCGGCCTGCGCGACGCTTTCCGGCGTCGCGGCGATGTGCGCGCGTTCGGGGCGCAGCGCGAGCATCGCGGTGTCGCCGCTGCCGAGACCGCTGCCCGCGCGGCCCTGGACGATGCTGCCGTCGGCGAGCTGCAGCGCGGCCCAGTCGGCTTCGTTCGACGCGACGCGACCCATGAGGCCGTTGTTCTCGCCGACGAAGTTCGCGACGAAAGCATTCGCCGCGTTTTCGTAGAGTTCGGTCGGCGTGGCGGCTTGCTGGATGCGGCCATCGGAAAACACCGCGACGCGGTCCGACATCGTCAGCGCTTCGTTCTGGTCGTGCGTGACGTAGACGATCGTCAGCGACAGATCGCGGTGAAGACGCATGATTTCGTATTGCATCGTCTCGCGCAGACGTTTGTCGAGCGCGCCGAGCGGCTCGTCCATCAGCACCACGCTCGGCTCGAACACCAGCGCGCGAGCCAGCGCGACACGCTGCTGCTGGCCGCCCGACAGTTGCGCCGGCCGACGGCCCCCGAGATGAGCGAGCTCCACCATCTCGAGCGCGCGCAGCGTGCGCGCCTTCTGTTCGCCGCGGCTCACCCTGCGCACCGAGAGCGGAAACGCGACGTTCTCCGCGATGGTCATGTGCGGGAACAGCGCGTAGTTCTGAAACACCATGCCGATGTCGCGTTGATGCGGCGGCTTGTCGTCGAGGCGTTTGCCCGCGAGCCGGATTTCGCCGCGGGTGGGCGATTCGAAGCCGGCGAGCATCATCAGCGTCGTGGTCTTGCCGGAGCCCGACGGCCCGAGCAGCGAAACGAACTCGCCGCGCGCGACGTCGAGATCGAGCCCTTCGACCACGCTGTGCGTGCCGTCGTATGACTTGCTGACGCCCGAGAAAGAGATGAACGATTGATCAGGCATAGGAGTGTCGGCGATGGGTCGGCTGGTCGTGCGCGGCATCGGCGTCATGCCGCACTGATGCGTTGCGCGAGATAGCGCGCGAAATCGTAATTGGGCCGCTCGAGGGGGCTCAGGTGGCCGGGCTTCGCGAGCGGTGCATGCACGCCGCGAAACACCGCCTCGACGCCGCGCCGGTCTTCGGCATTCACTGCGTCGAGCAGCGCCTTGAGCGCGCCCATGTACTCGGCTGCTTTTGGGTCGTCGATGAACTCCGGCGCGAGCCCGCCGCCGAAGCGGATGTGCACGCGGCCGACGCCCTGCGGTTGCAGGATCAGATACCAGAAGTAGCCGGGCGTGAGCGTGACGAGGTGCGTCGGGTAGATCGCCAGCAGCGCGGTGGTACGGCGCCAGTGTCCCTCGAGCCGGGTGTTGGCCGGGTGGGCGTTGCCGATCGGCAGCGTCGCTTCCTTGGTGATCCAGTGATAGTTGAACGCGGGCAGCCCCGGCGGACACTCCATTTCCTCGAGCTTCGAATGCGGCCCCACCGTGGCGCGATGCAGCATCGGCAGGTGGTAGCTCTCCATGAAATTTTCCGCGAGGATCTTCCAGTTGGTGTCCCACAGGTGCTCTTCGTGGAACGTCTCGACGTAGTCGGTCATCCCGTATGGCTCGATCAGCGACGTCAGTTCGGCAAGCTGCGTCGAGACCGAGGGCGCCTCGTCGTTCAGCGTCACGTAGATCCAGCCTTGCCACGTCTCGCAGCGCACCGCGGGCAGGGCGTACTGGTCCTTGCAGAAGCCGGGCTGACGATCCATCAGCGGCGCACCGGCGAGCGTGCCGTCGAGCGCGTAATTCCACGCGTGATACGGGCAAACGATGCGGCGCACGTTGCCGCGTCCCTCCAGCAATACCGACATGCGGTGCAGGCAAACGTTGGAGAACGCACGCAATTCGCCGCCTGGTTCACGCAGCACCACGACCGGCTGGTCGGCGATTTGCGCGGTCAGATAGTCGCCGGTTTGCGCGAGCGCGCTCGCGCGGCCCACGCATAGCCATTCGTTGCGGAACACGTCACGCTGTTCCAGCGCCAGAAACGCCTCCGACGTGTAGACCCCGGGCGGCATCGAGCGGGCATCCCCGAACGGGCGCTCGCAGTTTGCGCGTAGCGCCCGGACCAGGTCTGATCCGGTTTCTGTCGAGAACGAAAGAGCTGCCATGCGGCCTCCGGTCGGCTCAGCGTCTACATTGCGATGAGCATCAATCTAACAATCCAAATTTCTAGTCAAAATACTGTTTTTTGATGCATTGCATAGGCAAAAACAATGCGGGCCCGCTGCTGGCTATTCGATGTGCAAGCGGCGGATAAAGGTCTCGCAAAAGGCCGAGAACCGCTTCACGATTTCGCGCGGCTTCATCGAACTGGACATCGCGATGCCGAGCGTAGTCGCATTGACGTTCTCCTTGAAACGCTTAATCACGAAGTCCTCGCCGTCGACCGTGCGGCTCGACTTGAGCGGAAAGTTGAGGATGCTGTAGCCAAGACCGTTGGCCACCATGCCGCGTACCACTTCCGGTTGGGACGAGCGGAACGCCGCCACCGGACGGCTGCCGACCGCATCGAAAAGCGCCGAGAAGTACTCGCGGCTATGCGGCAGATCCAGCATCACATAAGGCTCGGGAAGCAGGTCCGCCAGCGAGATCCGGCGCGCGCGCGCAAGGCGGTGCGTACTGGGAAGAATAGCGTACGGCGGCAGCGAAAGCAGCGGCGTGAAGGTGATGCCGTCCGTGATGTCGAGGCTATACGTCAGCGCAATATCGAGCGAACCATCGGCGAGTCCGCTCAGCAGCGTGTCCTGATGCGCCTCGGTGGTGCGGAAGGTGATCGACGGGTGATCCTTGACGAAATGGCTGATGATTGCCGGCATCAACGGTGGCGCGAGCGACACCATGCAGCCCAGCGAAATCGAACCGGACATGCCGCCGTCGAGCTCTTTCGCGGTCAGTTGCAACTCCTCCGCATTTTTAAGCAGATTGCGCGCATGGCCCAGCAGGTCCCGCCCCGGTTGCGTCAGCGACAGTCCGCTCGCATGATGGCGAATGAAAAGCTGGACTCCGAACGACTCTTCCAGGTCCGCCAGGGCAGTGGAAATGGACGGCTGCGAGATGTGCAAGCGTTTCGCCGCGGCGGTGAACGACAGCGTTTCCGCGGTGACCACGAAGTATCGCAACTGACGCAGCGAATACCGTACCGGCTGGCCTTCCATCCGCATCTCCTCGCGTCCGAACGACACGAATTCTGCGCCCAAAAAAAATCTTTGCATAGGTAAAAGCAATGCATAGCATTTTTTGAATGTATTTTTGATTGCCGGGCGCTGAGCGTACATTCTGTCCGGATCCAACGGTAATGAACCTCGTGCTGCTTTGAAAGGAGACGGCCATGACGGCTGAAACGATGTCGATCGACACGCTGGTCATAGGCGCGGGGCAGGCCGGCGTGGCGATGAGCGAACACCTCGGCAAGCTGGGCGTGCAGCATCTCGTGCTGGAGCGCGACCGCATCGCCGAACGCTGGCGCACCGGACGCTGGGATTCGCTGGTCGCCAACGGCCCCGCATGGCACGACCGCTTTCCCAATCTGGAATTTGCCGGCGATCCAGACGGATTTCCGGGCAAGGAGCAGGTGGCGGACTACTTCGTCGCTTACGCGAAGCAGTTCAACGCGCCGATCCGCACCGGCGTGGAAGTGACGAATGTCACGCGCAACGAGGGACGGCCGGGTTTCGTCGTCGAGACCTCCGACGGCACGCTCACGGCGAACCGCGTGGTGGTGGCGACCGGACCGTTCCAGCGCCCGGTGATTCCGCCCATCGCGCCGCGCGACACGTCCATTACGCAGCTCCATTCGGCCGACTACCGCAATCCCGCGCAGTTGCCCGACGGTGCCGTGCTGGTGGTGGGGGCGGGCTCCTCGGGCACGCAGATCGCCGACGAATTACGGCGCGCGGGTCGCACCGTGTATCTGTCGGTCGGCGCGCATGACCGTCCGCCGCGCAGCTATCGTAATCGCGACTTCTGCTGGTGGCTCGGCGTGCTCGGCGAATGGGACAAGGAAGTCGCCACGCCCGGGCGCGAACACGTGACGATCGCGGTGAGCGGCGCCTATGGCGGCAAGACCATCGACTTCCGTCGTCTCGCGCACGAGGGCATGACGCTCGTCGGCTTGACGAAGCAGTTCGAGAACGGTGTGGTGAAGTTCGAACAGGACCTTGCCGCGAACCTGAAGCGCGGCGACGAAAATCTGATGTCGCTGCTCGATGCCGCCGATGCCTACGTGGCACGCACCGGCATCGATCTGCCCGTCGAGCCGACAGCGCGCGACATTCCGCCCGATCCCGACTGCGTGACCCATCCGCTGCACGAACTCGATCTCGCGAAGGCGAACGTCAACACCATTATCTGGGCGACCGGCTATGCGGTCGACTTTAGCTGGCTGCACGTCGATGCGTTCGACGAGAAAGGCAAGCCGAAGCATCAACGCGGCGTCTCGAAAGAGCCGGGCATCTATTTTCTCGGCTTGCCCTGGTTGTCGCGCCGCGGCTCGTCGTTCATCTGGGGGGTGTGGCACGACGCGAAGCACATCGCCGATCACATCGGCACGCAACATAAATATCTGGACTATCGCGACGCGTCGCAACGCAAGGACGATGTGCAGCGCGCCCAGGTTTGCGACAAACCGCACGCGTCCGACCTTTCGCATGCTCTGAAAACCAACGAACAAGGAGTGATCTGATGCCGACCCATACTCGCATCCGGATGTTCAACACGAAGGACACCTATCCGAACCAGTCGCTCGACAACGATCTTTGCCAGGCGGTACGCGCGGGCAACACGGTCTATGTGCGCGGCCAGGTCGGCACGGACTTCGAAGGCAATCTCGTGGGTCTCGGCGACCCGCGCGCCCAGGCCGAACAGGCGATGAAGAACGTCAAGCAGTTGCTCGAAGAAGCGGGCAGCGATCTGTCGCACATCGTCAAGACGACGACCTACATCATCGACCCGCGCTATCGCGAGCCGGTGTATCAGGAAGTCGGCAAGTGGCTCAAGGGCGTGTTTCCGATTTCGACGGGCCTGTGCATCAGTGCGCTCGGCCAGCCGCAATGGCTGATGGAAATCGACGTGATCGCGGTCATTCCGGACAACTGGTCGCCGCCTCAGGCTTAAGGAGCGATGCCATGACGTTCTCGATCGTCGCACGCTGCCGGCAGACCGGCCAGCTCGGCATTGCCATCAGTTCTTCGAGCATTTCAGTGGGGGCACGCTGTCCGTGGGTGCGCGCCGGTGTCGGCGTGGTGGCGACGCAGAATGTGACCCTGCCGGCACTGGGGCCACAGATTCTCGATCTCATCGAAACCCGAGGGCTCGCAGCCGACGCGGCGCTCGACGCAGCGCTCGGTGAGCACGAATGGCGGGCGTACCGACAGGTGGCCGTAGTCGACAGCGAAGGCCGCACGGCGATGTTCACCGGCGACGAAGCGCTGGGTCTGCATCACGCGGTCGCCGGGGACCAATGTGTCGCGGCGGGCAACATGCTCGCGAATACGCAGGTGATCGATTCGATGGTCAAGGCATTCGAGTCGTCGGCGGGCGCGCTTGCCGACCGGCTGCTTGCCGCGATGCACGCGGCACTGAAAGCGGGCGGCGAAGCCGGGCCCGTGCATTCGGCCGCGCTGAAGATCGCCGATACGCAGGTCTGGCCTATCGTCGATCTGCGCGTCGATTGGGCCGACGACGATCCGCTCGGCCAACTCGACGCGCTTTGGCAGGCCTATCGTCCGCAGATGCAGGACTATGTGACGCGTGCGCTGAATCCGACTGCCGCGCCAAGCTATGGCGTGCCCGGCGATGAATGATCACACGAGCCGCACGCTGCTGGAACGACTGATCGGTTTCGCGACTGTCAGCCGCGACTCGAATCTCGAACTGATCGCGTTCGTGCAGCAATACCTCGCGGACCTTGGCGTCGAAAGCGAGTTGTTTCATAACGCCGAGCGTACCAAGGCCAACCTGTTTGCGACGATTGGTCCCCGCGACCGTGGCGGCATCGTGCTGTCCGGTCATACCGACGTCGTACCGGTCGACGGTCAGGCGTGGAGCGTCGATCCGTTCCGGCTGACAGAGAAAGATGGGCGCTTGTATGGGCGCGGCACCGCCGACATGAAAGGCTATCTGGCCTCGGTACTCGCGGCCGTGCCGGTATTTCTCCAGCGCAAACTCGAAGTGCCGGTGCATCTGGCGTTCTCGTACGATGAAGAAGTGGGCTGTCTCGGCGTGCGGCCTATGCTCGCCGAACTGGAGAAGCGCGCGCACAAGCCACGGCTTTGCCTGATCGGCGAGCCGACCGAACTGAAGCCGGTCTTGGGTCATAAGGGCAAGCTCGCGATGCGTTGTCAGGTGAAAGGGGCGGCGTGTCATTCGGCGTATGCACCGTATGGAGTCAACGCGATCCAGTATGCGGCGCGCTTGATCAACCGGCTGGAGTCGATCGGCGATGAACTCGCGCAGCCCGAAAATCACGACGAGCGTTTCGATCCGCCGTTTTCGACGGTGCAGACGGGTGTCATCAAAGGTGGACGTGCACTGAATATCGTGCCCGCCGAATGCGAGTTCGATTTCGAGGTGCGTTCGGTGCCGGGTTTCGATGCGAACACGGTCGCGGACCAGCTGCTGCGCTATGCCGAAGCGGAACTGCTACCCAAAATGCGCGCTACGAAGGCGGATACCGGCATCCATTTGCAGCCGCTGAACGCCTATCCGGAGCTGGCCACCTCACCGGATAGCGATGCGGCGCGTCTGCTCGCGCGGCTGAGCGGATCCGATGAGTTCGGCACGGTGGCATTCGGCACCGAAGGTGGCCTCTTTACACGAGCAGGCATACCGACGGTCGTGTGTGGGCCGGGCAGCATGGATCAAGGTCACAAGCCCGATGAATTCGTCACGGTCGAACAGTTGGAACGCTGCGATGCAATGCTGGTTCGGCTGGCGGCGTACGCGGGAGAGAAGGCTATGCTGGCTTGAGTGCCGGATAGGTGTGACTGGCCGCCAGCCGCTACGCGATCACTCGGGCTGCATCCACGCGGGATCGAGCGGCGCCATTCTGCGCAACGTCAGTCGAAAGTCCCGCGCGACGGCGGACAACGTCGCATCGCGTCGTCGCAGCAAACCGATCGTGCGCGCAACCGTCGGCTCGACGAGTGGACGGATCGCGATTCGCGATTGAGCGTCGCGGGGCGCCGCGCAACGCGGAATGATCGAGATGCCGAGTCCCGCTTCGACGAGTCCGAGCGACGTCGTCAGATGCTCGATTTCAATCAGCCGGTCCGGCCGCCAGTCGATGTCGCGCAATGCGGCATCGAGCATGCGTCGATTGCCGCTCGTCGTGCCCGAGACGATCAACGGCCAGGGTCTCAGCTCCCGCCACGCGACATGTTCGCTCTTCGCGAGCGGATGATCGGCGGGGCACGCCAGTACATACGGGTCCACCAGCAGCTCGTCGATCGCGAGTTCCGGCGTTTCGTTGACCAGAAACGCAATGCCGAACTCCGCGTCCCCATCGACGACGCGCCGTGCGACTGTCGCGAGATCGGCTTCGATCAGTCTCAAGCGGACTTCGGGGCGCTTGTGGTGATAGCTGCTCACGATCTTCGGCAGCAGGAACTTCGCGACAGTCGAGATGCACGCAATCGTCAGTTGACCCGCGCTAATGCGAGTGGCCTCGGTGACGAGTTGCAACGACGCGTCGAGCTCGCGCAGCACGCCTTGCGCGCGCGGCAAAAGCAGTTCTCCTGACGAGGTGAGCGAGACCGTGCGTGTCGTGCGCTCGAACAGCATCAGGTCGAGCGCCTCTTCGAGCCGCTTGATGCGACGCGTGAGCGCCGAGGCGGACAGACTCAGTTCGATCGCGGCATCGTTGAATGATGCGTGCGAAGCGACTGCGACGAAGGCACGAAGCGCATCGAGATCGACGCCAGGAAAACGGACCATGGGTAGCGGTTGGTGGACGAGCGCAGGCTGGAGACTATTGCGTGTGAAGCAATAATAATCGCGTCGCACGCAATTCACAAATCTCCGGCGCGTGCGGATACTGGGTGACAGGAACAAGGTTTGCCCCGCTCAACCCACTACCGCGCCACTGCGCCCGTCACGCGATGAACCAGCACAACGACATCGGAACAAACCCTTATACCGGCGGCGTCGCGGCCTTCGTGTCCGGATTGCGTTACGAAGCGATTCCCGACGAGGTGCGCGCTCGCATCAAGCTGCTGATTCTCGATTCGCTCGGCTGTGCGTTATTCGGCTCTGGCCTCGAGTGGAGTCAGATCCTTTCGGACACGCTCGCGCGCGTCGATACGACCCAGGGTTGCCAGGTGTGGGGCATGCCGACGAAGCTTTCGGCGCCGCACGCGGCCCTCGTCAATGGGACGATGATCCAGAGCTTCGAGCTCGACGACGTGCATCGCGCAGGTGTGTTGCATGTCGGTGCAGTCACGCTGCCGCCGATCCTCGCGATCGCGGAAAACCGCCCCGCCGATGCGCGAATGAGCGGCCGTGAGTTTCTGCGCGCGTGCGTGGCCGGCTACGAAGTGGGGCCGCGCGTCGGTATGTGCATGGGACCCGAGCACATCGCGCAAGGCTGGCATTCGGGTGCGACCGTCGGCGTATTTTCGGCGGCGGCGGGAGCGGCGGCCGCGTTGCGTCTCGATGTGGCGCGGACGGTGCACGCACTCGGCATCGGCGGCACGCAGTCGGCGGGACTGATGGCGGCGCAGTTCGGCGCAATGGTCAAGCGCATGCATGCGGGACGCGCCGCGCAAAGCGGCTTGTATGGCGCGTTGCTGGCGCAGAACGGCTTCACGGGCATCGTCGACGTATTCGAGAACCCGTACGGAGGCTTTTGCAGCACGTTCTCGCGCTCGACGGACCGCTTCGATCTGACGCAGCTGATCGACGGCCTCGGCGATCGCTTCGAGACGATGAACATCGCGCTGAAGTTCTACTCGTGCGTCGGCAGCAATCACACGACGCTCGACGCGATCCGCGCGATGCAGGCGCGTCACCCGTTTGCGGCGAGCGAGGTGGAGTCGATCGTCGTGCACGGCTCGCGTGTGACCGTCGATCACGTGGGCTGGCGATATGTACCGCAGGGCTTGACTTCCGCGCAACTGAACCTGCCGTACTGCGTGGCCACGCTGCTGCTCGAAGGCGACGTGTTCGTCGACCAGTTCAGCGAGGACAAGGTCGCCGACCCTCAGCGCATGGCGCTGGCCGAGCGCGTCCAGGTGCTCGAAGATCCGTCGATCACCGCGCGCGGACGCGGCGCACGCCATACGGTGAGGGTCGAGGTGAAACTGTTCGACGGAACCCGGCTCGAGGAGACCGTGCAGTCCCAGCGCGGTAGTGAACATGCGTTCGCGAGCGATGGGGAGATCGTCGGCAAGATGACGAAGCTCGCGGCGCACCGGATCGACGGCGAGCGGATCGGACGCATCGTGGACTGGGTGATGCACGCCGAAGAACAGACGGACGCAGCCGAACTCGTGCACCTGCTCGCGGCCGAGGGGTAGTGGCCCAGCGTTAGCGATGCACGCGTAGCACGCGTGCCGCGTGACAGCAGCGCGGCAGCAAAAGTGGCATTGCAGGAAAGCAGCAAAGCAGCAATCCAGGCGCCAGACAAATGCGGCCACAAGGCCGCAAGGGGACACAGGATGGCCGCAACGCCTCATGATCTTTCGCTACGGGCTTCTCTCGGCGGCCGGCGCGAACGTCTGCGCTCGATCATTGGCGGCAGCGCGGGCAACGTCATCGAGTGGTACGACTTTCTCGCTTACTCGATCTTCTCGATCTATTTCAGCAAGGCTTTCTTTCCGGGCGGCAATCAGACGGCGCAACTGCTGAACGCGGCCGCCGTCGCCGCGATCGGTTATGTGGTGCGCCCGCTCGGCAGCTGGGCGATCGGCGCCCTCGCGGACCGACAAGGAAGGCGCGTCGCCTTGAGCGTATCGGTGGCGATGATGAGCATCGGTTCGTTGATCATCGCGCTCACGCCGACCTACGCGACGATCGGCGTCGCGGCGCCCGGGGTGCTGATCTGCGCGCGGCTGCTGCAAGGCTTCAGCATGGGCGGCGAGGCGGGCACGAGCGCGACCTATCTGAGCGAAATGGCCCCGCCGGGCCGGCGCGGCTTCTTCGTCGGCTTCGTGCAGGTGACGGTGGTGATGGGGCAACTGGTCGCGCTTGCCTTGATGCTGGTGCTGCAGTGGCTCATGCTCTCGCCCGCGCAACTCGAAGCCTGGGGTTGGCGCATTCCGTTCGCCATCGGTGGAGCGCTCGCGATCTTCGCACTGTATTTGCGGCGCGGCATCGCGGAAACGGATGCGTTCGAACGCTCCGATGCGCTCGCCTCGGCCGGACAGCACGACGATGCCGGGCGCGGCAGTCTCGTGGCATTGCTGGTCCGGCATCGCATGCAGACGTTATGGACGATCGGCATCAGCATCGGCGGCACCGTTGCGTTCTATACCTTCACGATCTATCTGCAGAAGTACATGGTCAACACGACGGGCTTCAGCCGCGGCACGGCGACGCTGATCACCACCGTCGCGCTCGTGATCTACATGTGTCTCCAGCCGCTCTACGGATTGTTGTCGGATGCCATTGGGCGGCGCCCCGTCATGCTGGTGTTCGGCATCGGCGGCACGTTCGGCACGGTGCCGCTGATGCATGCGCTCGGCACGACGCATAGCGTGTGGGCGGCATTCGCGCTGAACCTGGCGGCGCTCGCGATTCTCAGCGGCTTCTCGTCGATCCATTGGCTCGTGAAATCGGAGCTGTTTCCTGCCAGGCTGCGCGCCCTCGGCGTCGGTTTGCCGTTCGCGGTGGTGTCCTCGGTGATGGGCGGCACGACGGAATACCTCGCGTTGAAGTTCAAGCACGCGGGTCACGAGTCGTGGTTCTTCTACTACGTGAGCGCGTGCGCGGCGATCTCGCTCGTCACCTATCTGCTGATGCCGGAGACGCGCCATCGCTCCGTCATCGATGAAGAAGCGCGAGGCTGACGGTACACGCCATGCAAAGCACGCAAAGAGACGACACGATGCACGAATCGACGACGATCACGGCGGGGCACGCGCTCGCGGACTACGCGCATGGCCTGCGATACGAAGCCTTGCCCGCCCATGTCGTGCGGCTCGCGAAGGATTGTCTGATCGATGCGATCGGCGCGGCCGTCTATGGTCATGAAGTCGCCGCCGGAGAAGCCGTGCGACGCTATCTCGCGGATACTTCGCCGGGACCGTGCGCCGTGCCGGGACTCGCCGAGCGACGCTATGGCGCCGAGGCGGCCGCATTCGCGGGCGGCGTGCTCGTGCATGCGGCCGAACTGGACAGCCTGCGGCAGCCCGGCGCGGGCGTTCATCCCGGCGCGGTGCTCGTGCCGCCCGCGCTCGCCATCGCGCAGATGTCGGGCGCGTCGGGACGCGAGGTGCTGGCCGCGCTCGTGGCGGGCATCGAAGTGCTGTTCCGGATCGGCGCGGCGACGAAGCATTCGGCGGAAGCGCGCGGCTTTCATGCGCCTGGCCTGACGGGCCCGTTCGGCGCGGCGATCGTTGCGGGCAAGCTGGCGGGCGTCGACGGCGATACCCTGCGGCGCGCGCTCGGCATCGCGGCATCGCTGGGCGGCGGACTGCTCGAATTCGCCAAAGCGGGCGACGGCGGGCTCGTCAAGCGCGTACATCTCGGCCGCGCGGCACAGGCCGGGATCGTCGCCGTGCAACTGGCGCGCGCGGGTTTCGACGGTCCGTCGAGCGCGCTCGAGGGGCGCTACGGTTTTCTGCAGGCCTATTGCGAGCATCCGGACGCGTCGCTGTTGACGGACGGTCTCGGCACCCGCTTCGACATACCGACGCTTTGCCTGAAACGCTACGCATGCCATATCGTCGCGCACACACCTGTCTACGCAGCTCAGCGTCTGCGTGCCGCGCACGACATCGACGCGCGCCGCATCGTGTCGATTCGCATCGAGGGCGCGGCGCGGCTCGCCGCGAATCACGACATCAGGTCGCCGGCCGATTCGACGCTCGCGCAGTACAGCGTGCCGTACTGCGTGGCCGCCGCGCTGCTGCACGACGCCGATGACCCCGCGACCTTCGGCAAGCGGCTGCTCGACGATCCGGCCGTCGGCCGCCTCGCGCAGCGTGTGAGCGTCGTCGCAGGCACGGCACAGGGGTTGTCGAGCGTGACGCGCATTACGCTCGACGACGGCACGTTCTACGAAGAGGCGCGCGCCGATTTCCCGGGCTGCCCGAGTTCGCCGCTTTCGCGCGAACTGTTGCGCGCCAAATTCATGCGGCTGACGCACAGGCTCGGCGATGAGGCGGCAACGCTATTCGAGCGCCTCGATCGTATCGAAGAGGAAGCGGACCTGCATTGGCTCGACGCCGCGGCGTCGCGAACCCGAGGAGCACGCGCATGACGATGGCCCGGTGGCTCGGCGACAGGATCGCCGCGTTGCGTTTCGAAGACCTGCCGCCCGCCGCGCTGCGCTGGGCTCGTATCGGCATCATCGATACCGTCGGCGTGACGCTCGCCGGTGCGAGCGAGCCTTGCGCGCGTCTCGCGCATGCGGTGACGGCACCGTCGACGGGCGCTGCGCTCGTGTTCGGCCGACGCGAACGCATGAAGCCGTCCGATGCGGCGTTCGTCAATGGCACGGCCGCGCATGCGCTCGATTTCGACGATTGCAGTAACACGCTGGGCGGGCACCCTTCCGCGCCGGTCCTGCCAGCTCTTTTTGCGCTCGCGGAACACGTCCACGCAAGCGGCCGCGAGTTCGTGAGCGCGTATGTCGCCGGCTTCGAAACGCAGGCGCGGCTTGCGCATGCGGTGAACTTTCACCACTACGACAAAGGCTGGCATCCGACCTCGACGCTCGGCGTATTCGGCGCGTGCGCGGCAGCGTCGCGGCTCATGCGACTCGACGCTTCGCGAACCGCGATGGCGTTGTCGATCGCCGCATCTTTCGCGTCGGGCGTGAAAGCGAACTTCGGCACGATGACGAAGCCGCTGCATGTCGGTCACGCGTCGCGCAACGGGCTCATTGCGGCGCAGCTTGCACGCGAAGGCTTCACTTCCAGCGAGGACGCGTTCGAGCATCGCCAGGGCTTCTTCAATGTCTACAACGGCGCGGGCAACTTCGATGCCGCCGCGGCGACGCGCGCGTGGGCCGATCCGTTCGACATCGTCGAGCCGGGCATCGCCATCAAGCAATACCCGTGTTGTGGCAGCACGCATCCCGCCATCGACGCGATGCTCATGCTCGTCGCCGAACACGGCTTGACGCCGGAGCTCGTTGAACGCGTGATTTCGCGCACCCATCCGCGCCGCTTGCAGCATACGAACCGTCCGCAGCCGAAGAGCGCGCTCCACCTGAAGTTCAGCGTGCAGTACTGCGTTGCGAGAGCGCTTGCGCAAGGGCGCGTCGTGCTCTCCGATTTCGAATGGGACGCCTACGCGGACCCGTCGATCCAGGCGGTGATGAAGAAAGTGACGGCCGAACCCGATCCGCTCGCGGACCAGCAGCCCGATCATTTCGGCGCGGAGGTCGTCGTCGAGTTGCGCGACGGGCGCCGCGTGTCGAAGCGTGTCGCGCGCGCGGCGGGGCGCACCTCGGCGAACCCGCTGCCCGACGAGCGCATCGAGGCGAAGTTTCTGGACTGCGCTGCGCACGCGCTGACCAATGATGCGAGCGAGCGCGCGCTCGCGGCGTTGTGGCAGGTCGAGCGCATCGAAGATATCAGCGCTTTCACGAGCCAGATCGAGGCGGGTCTCAAACCTGATTGAAGCCGGATCGACGCACGCGAGGATGGGTACGGCATCGCCCCGCGCTACGACACCCGATGCCGGATCGCGCGAGCTCGAACGCGCGGACTCGAAGGAGACAGGCATGAACGATTCACTCGTCGCAGCGCGCGTCGACCGTTTGCCGAACTCGCGGATGCATCGCGAATGGATGCTGCTGTTCGCGATCCCGCTGTTCTTCGACAGCTGCGACATCAACACGTTTGCGTCCGCCGCGCCCGCGCTGATGCGCCACTGGCACATCGCAATCAACGAGATTGCGCTGATCACGTCCGCGAGCTTCATCGGCATGTTCTTCGGCGCGACCTTAGGCGGCATGTTGTCGGATCGTCTGGGACGGCGGCGTTCCCTGATCGCGTTCGTGCTGATCTCGTCGCTCGGCTCGCTGGCCACCGCGCTCGTGCCCAGCGTCCCGTATCTGTTCGCGGCGCGCGTGGTGACGGGCTTCGGCATCTCGGCGGGCATGGTCACGGTGATGACGTACATCGCCGAACTGTTTCCCGCGAAGTCGCGCGGCACGTGGCAGTCGTGGGCAATGGTCATCAATCTGTGCGCGATTCCGTTGACCAATCTCGTCGCGCGGCTCGTCGTGCCCTTCGGTCCCGACGGCTGGCGCTGGGTGTTCGTATGGGGGGCGCTCGGCATCGTGTTTCCGCTGATCGCGCGGCGGCTGCCCGAATCGCCGCGCTGGAGCGCGCGCGCCGGCAGGCTCGACGAAGCGGAAGGCGCCGTCGCCGCGATGGAAACGCGCGTTGCGGCCGAAGGCCATCAGCTCGCCGCCCCCGCATCAGTCGGACGCGCGCCAGAAGCGCGCGAGCCGTGGACCGCGATGTTCAATCGCGTCTACCGTCGCCGCACGCTCGCGCTGTGCGCGATCTGGCTGCTGCAGACGATCGGCTTCTACGGCTTCGAAGCGTGGGTGCCGACGCTGCTCGTGCATCACGGCATCACGATCGCACGCAGCCTCACGTACTTCACGCTGATCAACGTCGGCGCACCGCTCGGCGCGTTGCTCGCCGTCGGTCTTGCGGATCGCTTCGAACGCAAGCACCTGATTGCGCTCGTCGCATTTCTGATCGCGTGCTTCGGCTTGCTGTACGGGCTGAGCTTCCAGCCGGTTCTGATCGTCACGTTCGGCTTCGGCGTCGGCATGCTCACGCAGACCTTCGCGACGCTGCTGTACTCCTACACACCCGAGCAGTTTCCGACCGGCGTGCGCAACAGCGCGACGGGCCTGACGTATGGCGCGGGCCGCGTCGCCAATGTGGCAAACGCGTTCGTGATCGCGGCGATCTTCACGAGCCATGGGTACGTGACGGTGTTCATGTATATCGCGAGCGCATGGATGCTCACTGCGCTGATCACCCTGATGTTCGGTCCGCGGACGACGGGCCGCAGCCTCGAAACGCTGAGCCCCGCCGTCGCCGCGGACCTTGCCGGCGACGCTTCGCTCGAACCGCTCGCGGACTATCCGCGCCGCTGAATTTCGCACTGGAGACCTGACTGATGACCCTCGATGAACTCAACGATATCGACGTCCTCGTGATTGGCGCCGGCAATGCCGCCGCCAATGCGGCGCTGGCCGCGCGCGAAGGCGGCGCGCGCCGCGTCGCGCTGCTCGAAAGCGCGCCTGAAAATGCGCGCGGCGGCAATTCGGCGTTCACGGGCGGTGCGTTCCGTTTCGTCTACGACTCGGTCGACGATCTGCTGAAACTCGCGCCCGACATTGCCGAACTCGATCTGCCGAACATCGACTTCGGCACCTATACGCGCGAGCAGTATTTCGACGACGTCGGCCGATTGACCGAATATCGCGCGGACCCGGAGCTCACCGAAGTGCTGATCGGCAACAGCTATGAGGCGGCGTTGTGGCTCAAGCGGCACGGCGTACGCTTTCAGCCCGCGCTGGGGCGTCAGGCGTTTCGCGTCGAAGGCAAGTTCCGTTTCTGGGGCGGCCTCGCATGCCATATCCTCGGCGGCGGCACGCATCTGGTCGAGACGCTGCACGAGGCACTGAAGCGCGCCGAAGTCGGCGTCGTCTATCAAACGCAGGCGACGGGGCTTCTGCAGGGCGACGGACGGATCGAAGGCGTGCGCGCGTTGCATCGGGGACGTCCCGTCGAGATCCGCGCCAAGGCCGTCGTGCTCGCGTGTGGCGGCTTCGAGTCCAACCCGGAGATGCGCGCGCGCTATCTCGGGCCGAACTGGGATCTCGCGAAGGTGCGCGGCACGCGCTACAACACGGGCTGGGGACACCGCATGGCCATGGAGATCGGGGCGGCCGTGACGGGCCACTGGTCCGGCGCGCACGCGGTGCAGTGGGACATGAATGCACCCGAGTATGGCGATCTGACGATCGGCGACCGCTTCCAGAAGCACAACTATCCGTTCGGGATTCTGGTGAATGCGAAAGGCGAGCGCTTCCTCGACGAGGGACTCGACTTTCACAGCTTCACGTACGCGAAGTACGGCCATGAAGTGCTGCGCCAGCCTGGCCTGTTCGCGTGGCAAATCTTCGATCAGAAGGTGGTGAAGCTGCTGCGCGACGAATACCGGATCGCGCGCATCACGAAGGAAACGGCCAATACGCTCGAAGAGCTCGCGCCGAAGCTGACGGGCGTCGATCCGGAGGGCTTTCTGCGCACGGTGCGCGCGTACAACGAGGCCGCGCGTCCCGAGGTGCCGTTCAATCCGAACGTGCACGACGGGCTGCGCACGCGCGGGCTCGCGATCGACAAGACCAACTGGGCGAACCGCCTCGACACGCCGCCCTACGAGGCATACGGCGTTACCGCGGGCGTGACGTTTACGTTCGGCGGGCTGAAGGTGTCGACGGATGCCGAAGTGCTCGATGTGTCGGGCGCGCCGATCGGTGGACTGTACGCGGCGGGCGAAATCGTCGGTGGCCTTTACTACCATAACTACGGCAGCGGCACGGGACTGGTCGCAGGCGTCGTGTTCGGCAGGCGCGCGGGCGAAGCCGCGGCGCGCGTGGCCGCCCGCTGAACGCCGCATCGCCGGGGAGGCGTTCTTCGATGTTGCTACTGGACAATGAATGCGTCGCGCGGCTCCTGACGATGCGCGACTGCATCGACGCGCAGGCGCGCGCGTTCGCGGGGCTGGCGGATGGCGCGTCGATCGGCCGGCCACGCTTCGACACCTATGTGGCCACCGCGCGCGACGATGGCTATTACCGCTTCGGCTCTGTCGACGGCGCGACTGATGGCATCCTCGCCGTACGCCTGAAGTCGGACGTGATGGTATGGCCACGCGATGCCGGAAGCGGCGATGCCGGCGCGCAACGCGCGGGTAGCGAGCAGAAGTATTGCATCGAGCCTGGCACGTACTGCGGTCTCGTGATTCTGTTCAGCACCGAGAATGGCGAGCCGCTCGCGATCATCAACGATGGTCATCTTCAGCATATGCGCGTCGGCGGCGCGGCGGGGCTCGGCACGCGGCTCCTGGCGCGCGACGACGCGCACGACGTCGGCATGATCGGCTCGGGCGGCATGGCCGAAACGTTTCTCGATGCGCTGTGCTGCGTGCGCGAAATTCGCCGCGTGCGGGTGTATAGCCGGCGCGAAGAAAACCGTCGCCGTTTCGCGCGCGCGATGGCCGACAGGTTGCAGATCGACGTCCAAGCCGTGGATAGTGCTCACGATGCGGTGCGCGGGATGGACATCGTCGCGACCTGCACCGACAGCATGTCGCCCGTGCTCGACGCCACGTGGCTCGAAGCCGGAATGCACGTCGTCGCGCTGACGCCGCGCGAATTCGACGATAGTGTCGTGCGACGCTTCGACATCGCGATTGCGCAGGGCCGCGAGCGCTTGCCGTTGGCGGAAAGCGAGCGCTTCAGCCAGCACATTTCGGGAAGCCCGAACGCATTTATCGGCGGCAGTGCGGCCGAACGGCAACGTCTGCCCGTTTCGCGCGGAGAGCGTGTGGATACCAGCGCATGGCCCGTCTACAGCGATGTGATCGCGGGGCGCGCGCCCGGCCGCACGAGCGCGGAGCAGATCACGTTCTATTACACGGTGGGCAACTGGGGCGTGCAGTTCGCGGCCGTCGGCGGACAGGTGTACCGTGAGGCGGTAAGGCGGGGTGTTGGCATGACATTGCCACGCGAGTGGTTCATTCAGACGATCCGGAATTGACCGTCGGGATCGGCTCATGATGCGCGACGGTTTTGCAGGCAACGCCGCCACCGACATCGTTTAGTCTCGCAACCGGTAAGCCGGCA
>DATAQT010000042.1:0-6804 GCA_036264535.1 Paraburkholderia sp.
GGTGAGCACGCTCAGGTGGAACTGCAGATCCGCGCGCACCCATTCGTCGACATTACGCGCCGCCACCATCGAGGCATGCGCGGACGCGAGCGAGCGCAAGGTGTCGTCGGTGTACGCGGAGGCAGCAAGGCTCGCCGCGTATGGCTCGATCATCTCGCGCATTTCCTGCAGCTTGAGCGCAAACGCCATCGGCTCGGCGACCCGCGAGTACCAGTCGAGCAGATCGACATCGAGCAGATTCCAGGCGGACTTGCGCCGCACCCGCGTGCCGACGCGTGGCCGCGATTCGATCAGCCCTTTCGACGTCAACGTGCGCAACGCCTCGCGCAGCACCGTGCGACTCACGCCGAACGTCTCCATCAGTTCGGCTTCGCGCGGCAGGATCGACGCCGGTGCGTAGTCGCCGCGCAGAATCGCGGTCGCGAGTAGTTGGGCGACTTGCCCGTGCAGGTCGTGCGGAATGGTGATCTCCTCGCGGTGGGTGGTCTCGTGGCGCAACGCGGCCGTGATTCTTCCAGGCTGACCACTATGTGGCAAATAATACTATTAATAGTACTTTAACGCGCTTTTGTTGTAGCATGGGATTCCCGAATATTTCTGGATGCGCGTTGGCCGCAAGGAGACACTGACCATGAAAATCACCAAGCTCGAAACCTTCATCGTCCCGCCGCGCTGGTGCTTCCTCAAGATCGAGACCGATGAGGGTATCGTCGGATGGGGCGAGCCGGTGGTGGAAGGCCGCGCGCATACGGTGGCCGCGGCCGTCGAGGAACTGTCCGACTATCTGGTCGGCAAGGACCCGCTGCTGATCGAAGATCATTGGCAGGTGATGTACCGCTCGGGCTTCTATCGCGGCGGCCCGATCACAATGAGCGCGATCGCCGGCGTCGACCAGGCGCTGTGGGACATCAAGGGCAAGCATCATGGCGTGCCCGTGCATGCGCTGCTCGGCGGCCAGGTGCGCGACAAAATCAAGGTGTACTCGTGGATCGGCGGCGACCGTCCGAGCGATGTCGCGAACAACGCGCGCGCGGTGGTCGAGCGCGGCTTCAAGGCCGTCAAGATGAACGGCTCGGAAGAGTTGCAGATCATCGACACCTTCGACAAGGTGCAAGGCGTCATCAACAACGTCGCGGCGGTGCGCGAGGCGGTCGGGCCGAACATCGGCATCGGCGTGGACTTCCACGGCCGCGTGCACAAGCCGATGGCGAAGGTGCTCGCCAAGGAACTCGATCCGTACAAGCTGCTGTTCATCGAAGAGCCGGTGCTGTCGGAGAACGCCGAGGCGCTGCGCGACATCGTCAATCAGACCAACACGCCGATCGCGCTCGGCGAGCGTCTGTATTCGCGCTGGGACTTCAAGCACATCCTGTCGGGCGGCTACGTCGACATCATCCAGCCAGACGCGTCGCACGCGGGCGGCATCACCGAGTGCCGCAAGATCGCCGCGATGGCCGAAGCCTACGACGTCGCGCTCGCGCTGCATTGCCCGCTCGGCCCGATCGCGCTCGCGACCTGCCTGCAGATCGACGCGGTCAGCTACAACGCGTTCATCCAGGAACAGAGCCTCGGCATCCACTACAACAAGGGCAACGACCTGCTCGACTACATCAGGAATCCCGAAGTCTTCAAGTACGAAGACGGCTTCGTGTCGATTCCGCAGGGCCCGGGACTCGGCATCGAAGTCAACGAAGAGAAGGTGCGCGAGATGGCGAAGGTTGGTCATCGCTGGCGCAATCCGGTGTGGCGTCACGCCGACGGCAGCGTCGCCGAGTGGTGATTTGAGCACCTGAGCGAATCAGGCGGAATGCTGCCGGCGGGCGGCGTTCCGGCTTCGTGCGGTTTGCGTTTCATCCTCACCCGCCGTCGATAAGAAGAGATCAGGAGGCTTACCTCCGTGGAGACAACCCACATTGACGTGCGCACGCAAGCGACCGGCAAACGCCATCGCCTGCTTGCGATGCTGTTCATCACCGTGGTCATCACGTATCTCGACCGCAGCAATCTGTCGATCGCCGCGACTGCGATCGGCCAGGATCTGCAACTCGATCCGGCCCAGATGGGCCTCGTGTTCTCGGCGTTCGGCTGGTCGTATGCGCTGCTGCAGATTCCCGGCGGCATCCTGGTGGACCGCACCCGACCTCGTTTGCTGCTCGCGCTGATCATCGGGCTGTGGTCGCTCGCGACGCTGCTGCAGGGCTTCGCCAGCGCGTTCGTGATGCTGCTGTCGCTGCGCGTGCTGCTCGGCGCGCTCGAAGCGCCCGCCTATCCGACGCTCAATCGCGTGGTCACCACCTGGTTTCCGGACAACGAGCGGGCACGCGCGATCGCTACCTACACGTCCGGTCAGTACGTCGGGCTCGCGTTCCTGACGCCGGCGCTCGTGCTCACGCAGCAGCACTTCGGCTGGCAAGGCGTGTTCTTTCTGACGGGCGCGATCGGCCTCGGCTGGGCGCTGGCGTGGTACGCGCTGTACCGCGAGCCGTCCGAGGCGACCGACATCAATGCCGCCGAACTCGAAACCATCCGCGCGGGCGGCGGCCTCGTCGAACTCGGTAACGCGCAACGCGCCCGCGCGCGCTACACCGCCGCCGACTGGCGCGCCGTGCTCGGCAACCGCAAGTTGTGGGGCGTGTATATCGGTCAGATCGCGGTGACCTCGACGCTGTGGTTCTTCCTCACCTGGTTTCCCACCTACCTCGTCAAGTACCGGCACATGGACTTCCTGAAGGCCGGCTTCATGGCGGCCGTGCCGTTTCTCGCGGCGTTCGTCGGCATTCTGGGCTCGGGCCTGCTGTCGGACTGGATGATCCGGCGCGGTGTCTCGGCCACGGTCGCGCGCAAGGTGCCGATCGTCACGGGACTGCTGCTGTCGACGGCGATCGTCGGAGCAAACTACGTCGACAAGCCCGCGATGGTGATCCTCTTCATGGCGATCGCGTTTTTCGGCAGCGGCTTTTCGTCGATCACGTGGGTGCTGGTGTCGTCGATGGCGAAGAAGGAGTTGCTCGGCCTGACCGGCGGCATGTTCAACCTGATGGGCAATCTGTCGTCGATCTGCGTGCCGGTGGTGATCGGCTTCATCGTCAGAAACAGCGACTTCAAGCCCGCGTTGATGTTCATGAGCGCGGTCGGCGTGGTCGGCGCGCTGTCGTATCTGTTCCTCGTGGGCAAGATCGAGCGCATCCGCTGACGCTCCATCCGTGACCCGTCCCGCGCGCGACGGCCACGTCCCGCCCGGGTTTCCCGACGATTGTTCGGTATCGGACATACGCATGGCCCCCTCCTTGCTCAAATGCATGCAAACGACACATGCATCGGGGAACACCATGGGCGAATTCCTTCCTGACTATCTGATCCGCGAACAGGCGGCCGTCGGCGCGCTGGTCGCGTTCGGCGTGCTGCGCATCATCGGCGCGATGCTCGCGTACGAGCGCGGCTGGAGCATCTCGGTGGTCGAAAAATGCTTTATCGCAGCGGCGGTGCTGTACTGCCTGCCGCAGGTCTTCGATCTGCTCACGCAGATGGTCGGCTCGCACGCGGCCGGCGCCGAACTGGAAGGCAAGGCCGCGGGCTGTGCGATCGCGCTGTTCTGTGCGCCGATTCTTGGTCATCGGCTCGGCTTCGAATAAGCGGGCTTCGAAGCAGCATTTTTTAAGCGGAGCGTTGGCGCGAACGCCGTCGCATGACTGATGCGTGATGGACGCGCGGCCGTCACGCATCCATCGATGCGTCGCTCAAACGGGCACGTCGTGCCGCGCGTTCAACCGAGCGCAGCGAACGCCGGCACGCTATGCGACAACGCGGCCGCGACGACGAACACGCCGATCATCACGAGCGCTTCCAGATACATCACGTTGACGAAGGTGTGCGCATCCATCGTCGACGCGGTGCGACGCAGGCGCGGCAGCGCCAACGTACGGTTCAGGCCGCCGAGCACGAGAGCGAGCGCGACCAGCACGAGCTTCAAGGTCAACACATGACCCCACGTGCTCGTCTGAATCGCTGCGAGCGAGCCGCCCGAGCCGCGCACCGCATTGAAGACGCCCGACAGCAACACCAACCCGAGCGCGACGACCGACACGTTCGACACCTGGGCCGCCGTGCGAATCAGCATGCCGCGCGCCGTCGATGCGCCGAGGGCCGGCAGCACCGCGAGGCCGGCGGCCATCGCGAGTCCGCCCCATACGCTCGTCGCGAGCACGTGCAGTGTCTGCATGCCGATCGCGGCCGAGACGACGCCGGCATCGGCAGCATGACCGAGCGACGCCTTGCCCGCCGCGATCGCGAGCACCGCGAGCCACAGCAGCGTGTTACGCAGCATGCCCGTGCCGTGGCTCAGCGCGGTGCCGAGCAGCACGAGCGCGCCGCCGAACGCGATGCTCCAGCCGTAGCCGACATGCGTTTGCGTCAGCACCGTCGGCACCAGGCCGAATGCCGCGGGCAATGCGACGCCGCCCATCGAAGCGGCTTGATACAGCAGCCAGCCGAGATCCGCGAACACCAGCACGACGGTGGCCGCGAGCATCGAGCGTTGTGCGCGCATCAAGCCGGGGCGTGCCGGCGACGTGCCGAGTCGCCCGTCCTTCGCGAGCCATGCGCCGAGCAGTGCCGAGCCGACGGCGAAGCCGAACGCGACGTTCATGAGCGCGGCCATTGCGACCTGCCCGATCCACAGTCCGTCGAGGCTCATTTGACGTTGAATGCGAAGTCGCCTTGCGTACGATGGCCGTCGGTGGCCACCGCGACCCAGTGCACCGCGTAGCGGCCGCTCGTCAACTGAGGCAGCGCGAGGCGCATCACGCGGGCGTCCGCGCTATCGACCGTCGCCGCGTCGGCCGTCGCGGGCTTGCCGCTTGCGTCGGCAAGCGTGATCCGGCTGAAGGCGGGCTCGAGCGGCTCGGTGAAATGGATCGTCACGTCGGTGGGCGCGACGGCTTCGGCGTTCGCGGCCGGCACGCTCGAGATCAGATGCGCATGCGCGAACGCGGTGGACGACATGGCCAGCGCCACTGCGCCGAACATCAACGCACGCAGCGTCGACGCGGAAAAATCGAATAGCTTCATGTAAGGCCGATAGCGGATGAGAACGAATGGAACATAGCCGGACCGGCGAGGCGCATCGTCTGGACGACGGCCGGCGAGCCCGGAAGTGTACGCTTCGATGACGCGCGCGGGGATCGGTTCCACCTGGTTCGATCAAAACGCTCCGTAGCATCACCGTTGCCGCGACGACGCTGAGCCTGGTTTTGAGTTCGAAGAAGGCGTTGATCACGACGCACGACTCAAGAGAAGTCCGAAACCGGCACATCGCGACACACTGTCGCATGGCGGTCACACCTGGAACCGTCTCTAATGCGGCAAATAGTCACCATCACCCTTCGATGATAGAATGCTGCGTCGCCGCAGCGACGGCTGTCCTTCACACCGAGCCGCCCGAAGTTCGGTCAGGTCCCCGATTCTGATGGAGTTACGCGTGTCTTCAAGACGCCTCTTCCGCCCGTTGCTTGCCCTTCTGCTGATCGGCACCGCGGGTGTCTATAGCGCAGCGAAAGCGCAGACTCAACCGAAGGCCCCCGACACGATGGAAGCGCGCGTGCAAGGCTGCACGGCCTGCCACGGCTCGCATGGGCAAGGTACCGACAACGACTACTTCCCGCGCCTCGCAGGCAAGCCGGCGGAATATCTGTTCAATCAGTTGCAGAACTTCCGCGAAGGGCGCCGCAAGTACCCGCCGATGAACTACCTCGTCACGTATCTCTCCGACGACTACCTGCATCAGATCGCTACGTTCTTCTCGCAGCAGCGTCCGCCGTATCCGACGCCGGCCAAGCCGACGGTATCGGCCACCACGCTCGCGCGCGGTGAAGAGATCGTGCTGCACGGTGACGCAGCGAAGCAGGTGCCGGCTTGCGCGGCTTGCCACGGCAAGGCGCTGACCGGTATGGAACCGGCGATCCCGGGTCTGGTCGGTCTGCACGCCGACTACATCAGCGCGCAACTGGGCTCATGGCGTTCGGGCACGCGTCGCGCCATCGCGCCGGATTGCATGCATACCATTGCCACGCGTCTGTCTGACGAAGACGTGAACGCCGTCGCTGCCTGGCTATCCACGCAGCGGGCTCCGCAAAACCCCGTGCCGGCTCCGGCCCGCTCCTTGAAGACTCCGCTTGCCTGTGGCAGCGAACCGCAATAAGGCGCCGGGAGAGACATTCAAATGAAACGCAAGTCTTTGTTCGCCCTCTCGGCAGTCGTCGTGGTCGCGGCTGCCGCACTCGTTCCCGTCCTCTGGTCGGGCGGCGACAATCTGCATAGCAGCGGCGCGGCCGTGGCGGCAACGCCCGCGGACCAGGCCGACCTGATCAAGAAGGGCGAGTACCTCGCCCGCGCCGGCGACTGTATCGCCTGCCACACGGTGCGCGGCGGTCAGCCGTTCGCCGGCGGCCTGCCGATGGCCACGCCGTTCGGTACGATGTTCACGCCGAACATCACGCCGGACGACCAGTACGGCATCGGCAAGTGGACCCAGGACGACTTTTATCGCGCGATGCACACCGGTCGCTCGAAGGACGGCAGCCTGCTCTATCCGGGCTTCCCGTTCACGAGCTACACGAAAGTCACGCGGGCCGACGCCGACGCGATCTACGCATACCTGCGCTCGGTCACGCCGGTCAATGTGCCGAGCCGTCCGCACGAACTGAAATTCCCGTTCAACCAGCGCAACATGCTGATCGGCTGGCGCACGCTGTTCTTCCGTGAAGGCGAGTTCAAGCCGGATCCGACCAAGTCGGTCGAATGGAACCG
>DATAQT010000366.1:0-13893 GCA_036264535.1 Paraburkholderia sp.
GTTTTCGTTGTAGCTGTCGTTCCACTGCATCGCCACTTCCACGCCCACGCCGTCCTTCTCGCCGCTGATGTGGAAAATGTTCGGATGCAGCACGGCCTTGTTCTTGTTGATGTACTCGACAAAACCCTTCACGCCGCCGACGAATGCGAAATCCTCTTCCTTGCCCGAACGCTGATCCGTCAAACGAATCCGCACGCCGTTATTCAGGAACGACAGTTCACGAATCCGCTTGGCCAGAATGTCGTAGTGATATTCGACATTGCCGAAAATCGTCTCGTCGGCCATGAAGTGCACTTCGGTGCCACGGTTCTCGGTGTCGCCGATCACCGGAATCGGCGACACGGCTACGCCACCGATCTCTTCGATCACGCGGTTCTGCGGCACGCCACGGTGAAACTCCATGAAGTGCTTCTTACCATCGCGCCGCACCACGAGGCGCAGCCATGCCGACAGCGCGTTCACGCACGACACGCCCACGCCGTGGAGGCCGCCCGACACCTTGTAGCTGTTCTGGTCGAACTTGCCGCCAGCGTGCAGCTCGGTCATCACGATTTCGGCGGCACTGCGCTTCGGATCGTGCTTGTCGTCCATCTTCAGGCCGGTCGGCACGCCGCGGCCGTTATCGGTGATCGAGATCGAGTTGTCCGCGTGGATGATCACCTGGATGTCGTTGCAATGCCCGGCGAGCGCTTCGTCGATCGAGTTGTCGAGCACTTCGAACACGAGGTGGTGCAAACCGGTGCCGTCCGATGTATCCCCGATGTACATCCCAGGCCGCTTGCGTACTGCCTCCAGACCTTCGAGGATCTGGATCGACGAGGCGCCGTAGCTGTTATCGGGCTGGGTATTGTTCGTTTCAGTCATGGATTTTTTCCGGTTCTGCGTTACTGCGAGGTTGCTGCTCTGGACTTTTCAAAACGCCATAAAAACGCCAAAGGGGCGCTGCGCCCCTTGGTGTTGTTCTTGATGTTGGACGCGTCAGATGCGCATCGGCATCACTACGTATTTGAATTCGTCGTTCTCGGGAATCGTGATCAACGCGCTGGAACTGGCGTCACCCAGGCTCACCTCCAACATCTCGACCTTCAGATTCGCAAGCACGTCGAGCAGATACGTGACGTTGAACCCGATATCGACGCTGTCGCCGTCGTATGCGATTTCCAGTTCTTCCTGCGCCTCTTCCTGATCGGCGTTGGTCGACATGATCTTCAACTGGCCCGGCTCGACGATGCAGCGCACGCCCTTGAATTTGTCCGACGTCAGAATCGCCGCGCGTTGCAGCGAGCGCTGCAGTTCTTCGCGGCCAATCAGGAATTTGTTCTTGTGCGACTTCGGAATCACGCGCTGGAAGTCGGGGAACTTGCCTTCCACGAGCTTCGACACGAGTTCGACCTGGCCGAACGTGAACTTGACCTGCGTCTGCGCGATGTCGATCTTCAGCGCGTCGTCGATGTCTTCGAGCAGGCGCTGCAGTTCGAGAATCGTCTTGCGCGGGATGATCACTTCCTGGCGCGCGAACGAGCCCTCGATCTTCATCGACGAGAACGCGAGACGGTGGCCGTCCGTCGCGACCGCCATCAGCTGGTCACCGTCCACCACCAGCAGCATGCCGTTCAGGTAGTAGCGGATGTCCTGCTGGGCCATCGAGAAATGGACCATGCCGAGCAACTGGCGGAACGTCTTTTGCGGAACCACGAGGCTCGCGCCGTAGTCTTTAGCCTGAGCAACGGTCGGGAACTCGTCCGCGGCGAGCGTTTGCAGTGCAAAGCGGCTCTTGCCGGATTGCACGGTCAGGCGCTTGTCATTCAGCGTCAGCGTGACCTGGCCGTCGGGCATCGCGCGCAGAATGTCGAGGAGCTTGCGTGCTGCCACCGTGGTCGCAACCGAATCGCCGCCCACGCCGAAATCGGCGCGCGTGGTGATCTGCAACTCCAGGTCGGTCGACAGGAACGACACGTCCGGACCGTTCTTGGTGATCAGCAAATTGGCGAGGATCGGCAACGTATGGCGGCGTTCGACGATGCCGCTCACGGTTTGCAGCGGCCTGAGGAGGTTATCGCGTTCGGTCTTGACCAGTTGCATAGGGTTCCTTCGTTGATATAACGGCCTGCACGCCTTGCAGGACAAGCTTTCCAGCGTGCAGCCGTGGCTCCCCGCCGGCGCCATGAAAAGCGCCCGTCACGGCGTGAAATCCGCCCGCGGCCGCCGGGCGGTTAAACCTGTATTGTGCCTGAAAACGGGACCGCCTCACTAAATTGGGGGCGAGTTCGGGAATAAACAGGTCGATTTTGCGGAGCGGGCTCCGGGTTGTCGGCGGCTTGTTGCGCCGCCGCGTTGGACGGCGGGTTCGCTGGCAGGTTTTTTAGCCGCGGCGGCATGGTTGCGCCGCGCTTTTGTGCCACCTCCCGCCCGCTTGTCGTCGCGTTCCTGGTCGTTCCCCGCCTGGACCCGGCCGTCGCCGCCGGTTCGTTCGTCCCCTATCCTTTTTCCTGATTCCTGGCGCGCCTAGCCCTTCAGCGTCTGTTCCAGCACGTGCAGTTCATGGTTCAGTTGCGCGTCTTTGCTGCGCTCGTCGGCGATCTTGCGCACTGCGTGCAGCACCGTCGTGTGGTCGCGCCCGCCGAACAGCTCGCCGATTTCCGGCAGGCTCTTCTGCGTCAGCTCCTTGGCCAGATACATCGCGATCTGCCGCGGCCGCGCGATATTCGCGGGACGCTTCTTCGAATACATGTCCGCGACTTTGATGCTGTAAAAGTCGGCGACCGTTTTCTGGATGTTTTCCACCGAAATCTGCCGGTTCTGCACCGTTAGCAGGTCTTTCAGCGCTTCCTTGGTCAGCTCGATCGTGATTTCGCGGCCGTGAAACTTCGAGTACGCGAGGATCTTGCGCAGCGCGCCTTCGAGTTCGCGCACGTTCGACCGCAGATGCTTCGCGACGAAGAACGCGACGTCCTCGTTCAGGCTAACGAATTCCGATTGCGCCTTGCGCATCAGAATCGCGACGCGCATTTCGAGCTCCGGCGGCTCGATCGCAACCGTCAGGCCGGAGTCGAAGCGCGAGATCAGGCGATCGTCGATGCCCGAGATTTCCTTCGGATACGTGTCGCTCGTGATGATCACCTGCGCCTTGTTCGCGACCAGCGCCTCGAACGCGTAGAAGAATTCCTCTTGCGTGCGCGATTTACCCGAAAAGAACTGGATATCGTCGATCAGCAGCAGGTCGAGCGAGTGGTAGTAGCGCTTGAAGTCGTCGAACGCCTTGCGCTGGTACGCCTTCACGACGTCGGACACATACTGTTCCGCGTGGATGTAGCGGATCCGTGCGCCCGGCTTGTCCATCAGCAACTGGTTGCCGATCGCGTGGATCAGGTGGGTCTTGCCCAGACCTACGCCGCCATACAGGAACAGCGGGTTATACGAGATGCCGGGGTTGTCGGCGACCTGGATTGCCGCTGCGCGCGCGAGCTGGTTCGCCTTACCCGTCACGAAGTTGTCGAAGGTCAGCACGGGGTTCAGCTTCGAGCGCTCGTACATTGAGTCGTTCTCGTTGCCCGTCGCCGCGCCCGCGCCCTGGCCCGGACGCCACGTGCGGCGTCCCGCGGCGGCTTCGTTCGCGTCGAGGCTGGGCAGATCGAGGTCAGCGGCATCTTCGGCGACGCTGCGAGCGTTCGCGTGGTGCGCGTTTGCCGCAGAAGCTACCGCCGACACGCCAGGATTGGAGCGTGCCATATGCGCGGCCTGCACGGCGCCGACGGCCGCGCCCACGGCGGCGATCCCGCCGGCATGTCCGCCCTGCGGCGCCGCCGAAGCCGGACGTGCGGACGACGCAGCCGGCGCAGCGGCCGCCGGGCCGCGCATGCCGGCCTTCGGATCCAGTACGAATTGCACGTCCACCGGCGCGTGCCAGAAATCGCGGGCCATATCCGCGATGCGGCCGGAGAACTGGCTCTTGACCCAGTCGAGCTTGAAGCGGTTCGGCGCGGCAATGCTCAACGTGTTCGCATCGGCGTCGAAGGCGACCGGGGCCAAGGGTTTGATCCACGTCACGTACTGCTGGGGCGTGAGCTCACGCTCCAGCAATGCGGAACAGTGTTGCCAGAATTCGTTCATCAAGTTGCTATCGTTATGGTGTGCACGGCGTCGCCGCTGCCCCTGTCGCGCGCGCGCAACAAGGCCCTGAGCAGCCAGGCGTAACGGCTCCAGGCGCTTGTGCCACAGGGGTTTGCGGGACAAACGTGCCGGAGCGACGTGCAACATTTTTGGGAAGTAAGGCGAGATTCTAACGCCAAAACGGTGCCGAAAGTGAGTTATCCACAGGGACGGATCATCTGGCCCGAGGAGCACCGGCTGCGCGCAAACATGGCTAAACTATTGACGGCCAACGGAAAACCAGTTTAAATAGCGGGTTCCGCGAAAACCAATTTTCAGTAAACCACCGGCCATTGCGCTTTCAGCGATGATCGCGCGGTTTTTTTCGATCAAGTGAGAGCAACATGAAACGTACTTACCAACCTTCCGTTACCCGTCGCAAGCGCACCCACGGCTTTCGCGTTCGTATGAAGACCGCTGGTGGCCGGAAGGTCATCAACGCACGTCGCGCGAAGGGCCGCAAACGCCTCGCGATCTAAGGCAAGTGGATTGCGCGCTGTGACCGAAGCCCGCGACGAAGCGGGAGCGGCCGGGGCGCAGCAACCGGGCTCGGTTCCGTTGCGAGCGCAAGCCGACTTCCCCAAAGCCGCAAGGCTGCTAAAAACGGATGAATTTTCATCCGTTTTTCGTTTGCGCCCGTGGCGCCGTACCGCGCACTTTGTCGTGTACGGCCGGCCCACTGGCAACGAGGCGCGTCTCGGCCTCGTGATCGGCAAGAAGTATGCGCCGCGCGCGGCCACGCGGAATCTGGTGCGCCGGATCGCGCGTGAAGCCTTTCGGCTGCGTCGCGCGGAATTCGGCGGTTGGGATGTGCTGCTGCGTCTACACACGCGTTTCGACAAAAAAGCTTTGCCGAGCGCGTCGTCGTCGCCGTTAAAGGCGCTGTGCCGCAGCGAAATTGAGGCGTTGCTCGGCAAGGCAGCGCGCGAAATTACCCGTCGTCAGGCGCCACCCGCGGAGGCGCCCAGGACGGAATGACGCAGTGACCGCCCGCACCCCGGTCGCCGCCACAGGCGTGGCGCCGGCAGTTTCAGGGCGCGGGCGTCGCCCGGTACTCCACGATGCGCGGCGCCATCCGGCCGCACCTGCCATGCAAACGGTACTTTTCGCTTTATTGCGTTTTTACAAGCTTGCCGTGAGCCCCATGCTCGGCAACCGGTGCCGCTTTTACCCTTCCTGCTCTGATTACGCGCGCGAGGCAATCCAGTATCATGGCGCCGCGCGCGGGACTTATCTCGCCGTGAGGCGTGTTTGCCGCTGTCACCCGTTTTCCGCGGGCGGCATCGATCTCGTGCCGCCACCCACTTCTGAAAAGCGCTGACGCGCCGTTCCATCGACACTGAGACAACGCATGGATATCAAACGCACCGTCCTATGGGTCATCTTTTTCATGTCAGCTGTCATGCTGTTCGACAACTGGCAACGCGACCACGGACGCCCGTCGATGTTCTTCCCGAGCACGACGCCGACCCAGAGCGCAAGCAGCGCCGCCCCGGGCACCACGACGCCGGGCACCCAGTCGGCCGATCTGCCGACCACCAACGCGGCCGCGCCCGGCAATGCGCCGGCCGCCGAGCAATCGCAGCTCGTGAAGTTCAGCACCGACGTCTATAGCGGCGAAATCGACACTCGCGGCGGCACCTTGTCGCGCCTGTCGCTCGTCAAGCAGGGCGACGGCAAGCAGCCCGATCTCGTGATCACGCTGTTCGACAAAACGAACAATCACACCTATCTGGCGCGCACCGGCCTGCTCGGCGGTGACTTCCCGAATCACAACGACGTCTTCACGCTGATGCCGAATCAGCCGACCCAACTGGCTGATGGTCAGAACTCGTTCCAGATGAGCTTCGAGTCGCCGGAAAAGGGCGGCCTCAGGGTCATCAAGACGTACACGTTCACGCGCGGCAGCTACGTGATCGGCGTCGAGACGAAGGTCCAGAACGTCGGCACCACGGCGGTGACGCCGCAGGTCTACATGGAGCTCGTGCGCGACGACCAGCCGGTCGAAACGCCGCGCTTCTCGCACACGTTCATCGGCCCGGCTGTCTACACGGACGAGCATCACTTCCAGAAGATGACGTTCAGCGATCTCGACAAGAACAAGGAGAGCTTCGCGACGTCGGCCGACAACGGCTGGGTCGCGATGGTCCAGCATTACTTCGCGTCGGCCTGGATTCCGCAGCAGGGCACAAAGCGCGAGTTCTACGCTGAGAAGATCGATCCGTCGCTGTATCGCGTCGGCATGAAGCAGGCGATGCCGACCATCCAGCCCGGCCAGACCGTCAGCGTGAACGCACGTCTGTTCGCCGGTCCGGAAGAAGAAAAGATGCTCGCAGGCATCGCCCCGGGCCTCGATCTGGTGAAGGACTACGGCTGGGTCACGATCATCGCGAAGCCGCTGTTCTGGCTGCTGTCGAAGATCCACAGCTATGTCGGCAACTGGGGCTGGTCGATCGTGCTGCTGACGGTGCTGATCAAGGCGGTGTTCTTCCCACTGTCGGCCGCGAGCTACAAGTCGATGGCGCGCATGAAGGCAATCACGCCGCGCATGCAGGCGCTGCGCGAGCGCTTCAAGGGCGATCCGCAGAAGATGAACGCGGCGCTGATGGAGCTGTACAAGACCGAGAAGGTCAATCCGTTCGGCGGCTGTCTGCCGGTCGTGATCCAGATCCCGGTGTTCATCTCGCTGTACTGGGTGCTGCTGTCGTCGGTCGAAATGCGCGGCGCGCCGTGGATTCTGTGGATTCAAGATCTGTCGCAGCAGGATCCGTACTTCATCCTGCCGGTCCTGATGGCCGTGTCGATGTTCCTGCAGACCCGCTTGAACCCGACGCCGCCGGACCCGGTTCAGGCGAAGATGATGATGTTCATGCCGATCGCGTTCTCGGTGATGTTCTTCTTCTTCCCCGCGGGTCTCGTGCTGTACTACGTCGTGAACAACGTGCTGTCGATCGCGCAGCAGTACTACATCACGCGGATGATGGGCAGCTCGAAGGCGAAGCCGGCCTGATGTTCTGTCCCGCGGCGGCCTCATCGCCGCCGCGACACAAGCTCAAAACGAAAAGCCGCCCGGTGCGAACCGGGCGGCTTTTTATTCTGGTGCGGTTGAAGGAAACGCGGCGGGAGGCCGCATGCTTATTTAGCGTCGTTCACTCTTCGTCAGAATCTTCGCCGTAAAAGCGCACGATCATTTCCTCGACCAGATTCCGGTCTTTCGGCGTCAGCGATGCGATCTTCGAAGCCAGCTCGATCGTTTCGGGCGTCGGCGGGTACTTTTCGCCGCGTGCCATCGGCCTTGCGCCGGTGCCGGGCGGTGGCCCGTAATGGAGCCAGTGCTCCTTGACGTTCAACCACTCCGCGAGAGTGCGCAACTTGTCCGGCTTCGGAATCGTCGTGCCCGTCAGCCATTTGTGCGCAGTCTGCGGCGTCACGGGACGCTCGCCGTGATAGCGAAGGTTGAATTGCTCGGCGAGTTTGGTCCCCCCGCGTATTTTCAGCGGTTCGAGCAGATCCTTCAGTCTCTTCGCGAAGGCGGCTTTTTCTTTGTCGGTCGGCATGGACCAGATTGTGCAATTCAGCATCCAACCAGTTGACAACTAGCCAAGCTTAGTTTTCCCTTATTTGAGATAGGTTTTAGCTTGCAGTGCGCTCCGGACAATGCGTTGCGTGAAATCGACTTTTTTTATCTCTTTATTTCCTGGCTTGCCTTTGCCTGAATCTCAGGCTCCACCTTCTCTCAATTATTCTCAAGTAGAGCAGTAGTAATCCTAGCTTATTCAAGATAAATCCGAATTGCCCGGACGATAGGCCGAGCGAATTCGCGATTCGCTCCGGGCCTTTGCCGTCAGCCCTTCTGTCCGAGGCACGCGCGTTACAATGCCTCGCGCCGACTCGACCAGCGCGGCCGCACCCTCCCCCTCGCGTTTTCACCCGACTTCCCATGCTCACGACCGACTCCGATCCCATCGTTGCCATTGCTACCGCGCCCGGCCGGGGAGGCATCGGCGTCGTGCGGATTTCGTTCGGCCGTGCTGGTGCGGCGGGGGCCGAGCCGTTGATGCAGGCCCTCACCGGCCAGACGCTCGCGGCGCGTCACGCGAGCTACGTGCCATTTCTCGACGCGAACGGCAATCCGCTCGACCGCGGCATCGCGCTGTACTTTCCGGCGCCGCATTCGTACACCGGCGAGCACGTGCTCGAACTGCAGGGCCACGGCGGACCGGTCGTGCTGCAGTTGGTACTGCAACGCTGCATCGATGCCGGCCGCGCGTTCGGTCTGCGCCTTGCCGAGCCAGGCGAATTCACGCGTCGCGCGTTTCTGAACGACAAGCTAGATCTCGCGCAGGCCGAAGCCGTCGCTGATCTGATCGAGGCGAGCACCGAGGCCGCCGCGCGTTCCGCCGGCCGCTCGCTCGACGGCGCGTTTTCGCGCGACATTCATGCGCTGGTCGAAGAGGTGATTACGCTGCGGATGCTGGTCGAAGCGACGCTCGACTTCCCGGAAGAGGAAATCGACTTCCTCGAAGCCGCCGACGCGCGCGGCAAGCTCGTGCACATACGTGAGCGTCTCGCGCACGTGCTGAGCGAAGCGCGCCAGGGGGCGTTGCTGCGCGAGGGTTTGTCGGTCGTGCTGGCGGGACAGCCGAACGTCGGCAAGTCGTCGCTGCTGAACGCGCTTGCCGGTGCCGAACTCGCGATCGTCACGCCGATCGCCGGCACCACGCGCGACAAGGTCGCGCAAACGATCCAGATCGAAGGCATCCCGCTGCACGTGATCGACACGGCCGGTCTGCGCGAGACCGAGGACGAGGTGGAGAAAATCGGCATCGAGCGCACCTGGGGCGAGATCGAGCGTGCGGACGTGGTGCTGCATCTGCTTGACGCGCGCACGGGCATGACGGCCGACGACGAAACGATCGCCGGACGCTTTCCGCGCGGCGTGCCGATCGTGCGCGTGCTGAACAAGACCGACCTGACCGGGCTCGCGCCGGCGACGCGGGCGCTCGACGCCGATCTCGAACTCAGCGAAGTGCGGCTGTCGGCGAAGAAGGGGGATGGCGTCGCGCTGCTGCGCGACGAACTGCTGCGCATAGCCGGGTGGCAGGCGGGTGCGGAAAGCGTCTATCTCGCGCGCGAGCGGCACCTGATCGCATTGCGCTCGGCCGACGAGCATCTGGCGACCGCCGCCGCGCACGCGGAGCAGAACGCGCAGGCACTCGATCTGTTCGCCGAGGAATTGCGGCTAGCGCAGGATCAGTTGAATTCGATCACCGGCGAGTTCAGCTCGGACGACCTGCTCGGAGTGATTTTCAGCCGATTCTGTATTGGCAAGTAACGCCGCACTTGCATTTCCACGTGTTGCGGCGCAACGCATGCGGTCAGGATCAAAATAGCACCTCTGCAAAGCAATCCAAGATCGCATCGCGTCGACCAAAAACCGTTCCAATCTTTGGTACACAACCAAGCGAACGGTTTAAAATCCCTGCTGTCCGAGCCCAAACGTACAGTCGCCCCAAAAGCATGCCTCGCCTCGCCACCCCGCTCACCGAATCCCAGATACGCGCGCTCGAACCGCGGGCGACCCGCTACTGCGTCGCCGACGGCAACGGCCTCGTGATCGAAGTCATGACGACCGGCACCAAGATCTGGCGCTTCCGCTACACGTTGAACGGCAAGCGTCAGCCACTCGCGACCATCGGCGATTACCGGATGATTTCGTTGCGCGTCGCGCGCGCGAAGGCGCAGAAGTACGCGGCGCTCGTCGCGCAGGGCATCTCACCGGTCGCAACCGCGCGGCGCGATCGGGGTGCGGAAAGCAAGGCCGACGTGCTGCGCGAAGCGGCCGAGCTTTATCTCGCGACTACGCTCGCCGGCAAGTCGGGCGAATATCGCCGCACCACGCGGCGCGCGCTCGACAAGGACGTGCTGCCCGCGATCGGCAACAAACCGATCGGCGCGGTCACCGCCGATGACATCGTCACGATCTGCGAGCGCATCAAAGACCGGGGCTCGCCGAAAATGGCGCTGCACACGCGCAATGTCGTGAAGCGCTTGTACGCGTACCTGATCGCGCGGCAGCTCGCGACCAGCAATCCCGCCGAAGTCGTGCCGGCGCGCTTGATCGCGACCTTCGACAGCCGCACCCGCGTGCTGTCCGGCGCCGAGATCGGCGTCACGCTGCGCACGATCGACACGTCGAACATTCGCCGCCCGCTGAAGCTCGCGCTGCATTTGCTGGCGCTGACGATGGCGCGCAAATCGGACCTCATCGAATCGACATGGGCCGAGTTCGATCTGGAGCACGCGCTGTGGACGATCCCGGCCGCTCGTGTGAAGGCGCGCGAGGACCGCTCGATCCCTCTGCCGCGTCAGGCAGTCGCGCTGCTACGTGAACTGCAGCGCGCCCGCACCAGTGAGAGGTTCGTGTTCCCGAGCGTCAGGGGCGACGATCGGCCGATCGCGAAGAGCACGCTGAACCAGGCGGTCAAGGCATTGGGGCTCGACGTCGAACATTTCGTGCTGCATGACTTTCGTCGCACCGCGTCGACGCATCTGCGCGAGATGGAGCAGCGATCAGGCGCGAGGGGCGACATCACGCAGCATGAAGCAACCGACGAAGCGGCGCGGCAGCGTCACACGCTTCAGAGTTGGGCGGACTTTGTCGATAGCCAGATAGAAACCGCGCGGCAAGCGGCGAACGGGATGGCTTGACGGCATCGTCATGGGTTTTGGCGCCATGTGACGCTTGCCGTGATGCCGGAAACTGGATGGTACACAGACCGATGCGACCTCGCCACAAACCTACGAAAACAAAGGAAAAACCATTGAAAAACAAGGTTTTCAGACCGGGCGCAAACGCGCCTTTTGCCGCTTCTCGCGACCGCTTAACATCGTCGTTCTTTCCCCGCTTTCATCGCCTACACTGAGAGATGGATGCAAGCCGATACGGAGGTTCCGATGCCTGAATCGATGCTCGCCTACCTGATGGGGCCCGCCGTCATGCTGCTCGTCGGCTTTGTCATCTGGATGACGTCGCGTCACCACGACCCGGCCAAACCGCCCAAGTTCGAGCGCTGGCTCGACACGCATTACGCGGAGTGGCTGCACCACAAGCATTAAGCCGTGCCTCACATTGAAAGGGCCGTCGCATTGGGCGACGGCCTTTTTGCTTACCACTGCGGCTCAGGCTGCGGCTGCGCGTACCCGTACTGTCCAGGCGGCGGTGCACCGCACGCGACATAGGCGCGCTGGTACTGGTCGTAGCAATAGCCCGGAGGCGGCGCCGCGTAGACCGGCGCGGGCTGATACGCTGGCTGCGCATAGACCGGCTGCGGATAAGCGACCACCGGCGCCGGCGTCAACGCCGAGGTGACCACCGCGCCCAGCACCGCGCCGCCGATCAGCGCACCCACCACATCGCCACCGTTTCCGTGCGCGGACGCCTGGCCCGCCACCGTCAAACTGCCCGCCATTACCAACGCCACTGCCATCTTTTTCATTTTGAGCTCCCGCCGTTCAGGCATGGATGCATTGTCGCCGGCGCGCGTGGAAATAGATGCTGCAGTTGGTAACCGGACATTAACTCTGTAACAGCCGCATAACGCCAGATCCGTCACCCGCTTGGCAGAGCCGCGTATTGCACGGACTTTGGGCCTCTAATCCGAACAAGATTTGTCTACTGATCAATGTAGAATTCGCCGCAAGCGTCATCGGAAGAGTCCGATGATCAAAAAAGCTTTCCGATCCGTCGATGCGGCCCACGCAAGGCCGATTCGCGGGGTCGAGCCAGAGCCAGGTAGGGGGCATGCGCGTGAAACAATGGACCATCCGGCAACGGATTTTATGCAGCTTTGGGATCGTGCTGATCGTGATGCTCGCGATGGCGATCGTCACTTTTGAACAGCTCGGCGGCATAGACCGCGACGCGAAGAGCCAGCAGCAGGATTCGATGCCTGGCCTTTACTACTCGACCGCGATGCGCGCGGCCTGGTTCGAGGACTATCTGGTCACGCAACGCCTGATTTTCGTCGACGCGGACAGCGACTCCGCCAAACGCGACATGGCTCGTTTGCAGGACATCCAGCAGTCGCTGCAAAAGCTGATCAACGACTACGGCGGCACCGTGTTCCGCTCGTCCGACCGCGACCTCTTCAACGAATTCCGCCAGTTCAACACGCAGTACGCGCCGATCCAGGCGACGCTGCTCGCTAGCCTGCCGGCCTCGAAAGACAACGCCGCGCGCATCTTCAACACACAGCTCACGCCGATCTGGGAAAGCGGCCGACTGTCCGTGCGCAAGCTCGTCGACGACAACAAGAGTTACGCGGACCAGTCCGCCGAAAGCATCCGCAACTCAGTCGAGACGACCCGCTTCGTGCTGCTCGCGATGTTGCTGCTCACCGTCATCGTCGCGGTGCTGGCAGGCTACTGGCTGCTGCGCGCCGTCACGGTGCCGATGGCGAAGGTGCTGCAAGTCGTTGACGTGATGCGCACCGGCGATCTGACGCAGCGTCTGCAACTGAACCGCTCCGACGAAATCGGCGCACTCGAATCGGGCTTCAACCGCATGACCGACGAGCTGACCGCACTGGTCGGCCAGGCGCAGAAATCAGCGGTGCAAGTCACGACGTCGGTCACCGAGATCGCCGCGACCTCGCGCGAACAGCAGGCCACCGCGAACGAGACCGCGGCCACCACCACCGAAATCGGCGCGACCTCGCGCGAGATCTTTGCGACCTCGCGCGATCTGCTGCGCACGATGAACGAGGTCTCGGAGGTCGCGAGCCAGTCGGCGGCACTCGCCGGCACTGGTCACTCGGGTCTCGCGCGCATGGAGGACACCATGCGTCACGTGATGGAGGCGGCCGGCTCGGTCAACGCAAAGCTTGCGATCCTCAACGAAAAGGCCAGCAACATCAACCAGGTCGTCGCGACGATCACGAAGGTCGCGGACCAGACCAACCTGCTGTCGCTGAACGCGGCGATCGAAGCGGAAAAGGCCGGCGAATATGGCCGCGGCTTCGCGGTCGTGGCGACCGAAATCCGCCGCCTCGCCGATCAGACCGCGGTCGCGACCTACGACATCGAACAGATGGTCAAGGAGATTCAGTCCGCAGTGGCCGCGGGCGTGATGGGCATGGACAAGTTCTCCGAGGAAGTGCGCCGCGGCATGCACGACGTGCAGAACGTCGGCGGTCATCTGACGCAGATCATCGAGCAGGTGCAGCAGCTCGCGCCGCGCTTCTCGATGGTCAACGAAGGCATGCAGACGCAGGCGACCGGCGCCGAGCAGATCACCCAGGCGTTGACGCAACTGTCCGAGGCCGCGCAGCAGACGGCGGAGTCGCTGCGTCAGTCGACCCAGGCGATCGACGACCTGACGCACGTCGCCAACAGTCTGCGCACCGGCGTGTCGCGCTTCAAGGTCTTGGCCTGACGCGCCCCGCGCGATCCGTCGAGGCCCGCTTCATTCACGTTTGCGCCCACGCCGATGCTCTTCATCCTCTTCACGCTCGACAGCGAACGCTACGTGATCGACGCGACGCAGGTGGAGCGCATGATGCCGCTCGATCCACGCTCGCCGCCTAAGACGATTCCAGGCGCGCCTTCCTGGGTCGCGGGTGTGCTCGAACATGACGGCGCGCCGTTGCCGGTCATCGATGTGCCGGCGCTCGCGCTTGGCCGCCCCGCCGCGTCATTGATGTCGACGCGCGTCGTGCTGGTGCGCTATCCGCATGCGGGCCG
>DATAQT010000163.1:0-11617 GCA_036264535.1 Paraburkholderia sp.
TGAGCGAGTTGCAGCATGCGGTGCTCAAGGCGGTGGTGCAGGGTCAGCGGGACAAGGAAATCGCCTACTTCCTCGGGCTGTCGCCGCATAACGTCGACTATCACCTGCGTCGTTTGCGGCAGTTGTTCAACGTGCGCAATCGCGTGCAGTTGATCAACGTCGCGCACGCGTATGTGTCGTAGTTGGGCGTGGTCGACGTGACGGCGAACGCCGTCACGTCGTTCGATCACGCAGCTTGAGCACGAGCCAAGAGCGCGCTCAGCCCACCTGCGGCTTGCTGCTAGCCCACCTGCCGATGATCTCCTCGATCGCCCGCGCCGCCGACAGCAACGCCGCCTCGCCCCGCACCTTGCCGACGATCTGGATGCCCACCGGCAAACCATTCGCACTCATCCCGCACGGAATCGCGATGACCGGCATGCCGGTGAGCGTCAGCGCATAGGTGATCGCGAGCCAGTCGATGTACGTATCGAAGTGCTGGCCGGCCGCGTCGCGTATATCGCGCGCTTCGACCGGAAACGGCAGCACGATCGACGCCGGGCAGATCAGCACGTCGTAGCGTTGCAGCAGCGCATTCATCTTGTGGAACAACTCGGCGCGCGTGCGCTGCGCCGAGCGCATCGCACGATTGTCCAGTTGCAGACCGAACTCGATGTTCCAGATCACATTGGGGTTCAGCACGTCGCGGTGTTGCGCGAGCACGTCCTCATAATTCGTCGCGTACGCAATGCCGCGCAGCGTGTGGAACGCCTGCGTCGCCGCGCTCAGGTCGAGATCGCTTTCGTCCACGCCGATACCCGCCGCCGTCAGCCGGTCCATGGTCTTGCGGCAGACCGCGAGAATCTCCGGCTCGGCCGTGGCGATCCCGAGCCCCGCGCTGAACGCGACGCGCGCCGGACGCCGGGGGCTGCGCGCATGCGCGAGAAACGAACTCGCCGGTTCGCTCAGCGACAACGGCGCACTGCCGACTTCACCGCACATCGCGTCGAGCAGCAGCGCCGCATCGGTCACGTTGCGCGCCATCGGCCCGTGAATGCCGAGCGTGTCGTAGGGATTGGCGGCCGGGCCGTACGACACGCGCCCCGGTGTCGGACGCAGACCCACCACGCCGCAGAACGCCGAGGGCGTGCGCAGCGACCCGGCCAGATCGGAGCCCTGCGCGACCCACGCGGTGCCCGACGCCAATGCGGCCGCCGCGCCGCCGGACGAGCCGCCCGCCGAGCGCGACAGGTCCCACGGATTGCGCGTAATGCCGAACACGCTGTTATACGTGTGACCGCCCGAGCCGAACTCCGGCGTATTCGATTTCGCGTAGACCACGCCGCCGTGCGCTTCGAGCAGCGTCACACCGGCATCGGACGTTTCGGGAATCCGCTCGCGATAGACCAGCGAGCCGCGCGTGGTGCGTACGCCGGCGACGTCGGTCAAATCCTTGATCGGCACCGGCAGGCCGCACAGCAGGCCGCGTTCGTCCACGGGCTTCTGCAGCAGCGCATCGGCATGCGCGTGCGCGCGCTCGAAACACAGCGTGGGCAGCGCGTTGACCTGCGGCTCGACGCGCGCCACCTGCGCGGCCAGCGTGTCGAGCAGGTCATGCGGACTCACCGCCTCCTCGCGCAACAACTCGACGACATCGCACGCGCTTCGTTCAATCAGACTCAAATCAACGGATATAGTGGCTATCGGCTCCGTGGTAAGGGTGCCCGTCAGTTTCGCATGCCGCGTTCATTGGCGCCGGCGAATCCGCGCACGACGTCCTGTCAGCTCTTGAGCCGGTAGCCGGTCATGAAGATCCAGTTGACGATCAGCAGGAACACCGCGAGAAACAGCACCGTCATGCCGAGACTCAACTCGACGTTCACGTCGGCGAACCCGAAGAAGCTCCAGCGAAAGCCGCTGACCAGATAGACGATCGGATTGAACAGCGTCACGACACGCCAGAACGGCGGCAGCATATTGACCGAATAGAAACTGCCGCCGAGAAAGGTCAGTGGCGTGACGATCAGCAACGGCACGAGTTGCAGCTTCTCGAAGCTATCCGCCCAGATGCCGATGATGAACCCGAGCAAACTGAACGTGAGCGCCGTCAGCACCAGAAACAGCACCATCCAGAACGGGTGCTGCACCTGCAACGGCACGAACAATCCGGCGGTCGCGAGAATGATCAGGCCGAGCAGGATCGACTTGGTGGCCGCCGCGCCCACATAGCTCACGACGATCTCCAGATACGACACCGGCGCCGACAGCAATTCGAAGATCGTGCCGGTAAAGCGCGGAAAGTAAATCCCGAACGACGCGTTCGCAATGCTTTGCGACAGCAGCGACAGCATGATCAGCCCCGGCACGATGAACGCGCCGTAACTGATGCCGTCCACTTCCTTGATGCGCGAGCCGATGGCCGAGCCGAACACGACGAAGTAAAGCGAAGTCGAAATCACCGGCGCGATGATGCTTTGCATCAGCGTGCGCCAGGTGCGCGCCATCTCGAACTTGTAGATCGCGCGCATTGCATGGATATTCATTGATCACCTCGGAGCAGACTGACGAAGATGTCTTCAAGCGAACTCTGCGTGGTGTGCAGGTCCTTGAAGCGGATGCTGGCGTCGTCGAGCGCCTTGAGCAGCGCGATGATGTCGGTGCGCCCGCCCTCGCCTTCGTAGGTGTAGATCAGCCCGTTGCCGCCCTTCGCGACGGCCAGCGCGTAGCCGGCCAGCGACGCCGGCACGCGCTCGAGCGGACTCTCCAGTTGCAGCGTCAGCTGCTTGGTGCCGAGCTTGCGCATCAACTCCGTCTTTTCTTCGACCAGCATGATCTCGCCCGCGCTGATCACGCCGATGCGGTCGGCCATCTCCTCGGCTTCGTCGATGTAGTGCGTGGTCAGGATAATCGTCACGCCGCTCGTCGCGAGCGAGCGCACGAGCTTCCACATGTCGCGCCGCAGCTCGACGTCGACCCCGGCGGTCGGTTCGTCGAGAAACAGCACGCGCGGCTCGTGCGAGAGCGCCTTCGCGATCAGCACGCGTCGCTTCATGCCGCCCGACAGCGTGATGATCTTGTTGTTGCGCTTCTCCCAGAGCGACAGGTCGCGCAGCACCTTTTCGATGTAGGCGGGATTCTTCGGCTTGCCGAACAGGCCACGGCTGAACGACACGGTGGCCCAGACGGTTTCGAACGCGTCGGTGGTCAGCTCCTGAGGCACGAGGCCGATCAGCGAGCGGGCCGCGCGATAGTCGGTGCCGATATCGTGGCCGTCGACCGTCACGCTGCCTTCGCTCGCGTTGACGATGCCGCAGACGATGCTGATCAGCGTGGTCTTGCCCGCTCCGTTCGGCCCGAGCAGTGCGAAGATTTCTCCACGGTCGATCGCCAGATTGATGTTCTTCAGTGCCTGAAAACCGCTGGCATAGGTTTTCGACAGATTCGTGACCGAAACGATTGGCTGCATGGACTCGAGGATGGCAGACACCGCCGTTGAATGAGAGGAAACGGCGCGAACGGGCGCGCCGCATCCGCAATGTAATGGAAAGTGCGAAAGCGTGCAGCGCAAACCGGAACTAATAACGAGGCCCGACGCGGCCGCACGGGGCACTCTTCAACCTCAAGGCTGCGCGCAGACGAAACTACTCGCCAGATTGACATTGCCTTTGCCGACATAGCGCGGGAACCCGGGATAGCGGCACAGCGGCCGCGAGCGTCCGTTCGTCGCGGCGGCGAGATCGGTGGCCGTCAACGTTTCGGGCGCGACGCCACGCGTGACCCACGCGTCGAGCGCGCCGAGCAGATCGACCGATGGAATGAACACCCCGCTGCCATGCTGAAAACCCGGCACCATGTAGAGCCGCATGAAACGATCGACTTCGTCCTTGCCGAAGCGCGCGACCAGCGCGTCGTGATACGCGATCGTCTGATTCGGGCTGATCACTTCGTCGGCGAGACCCTGCAACGTGATCAGCTTGCCGCCGCGCGCGATATAGCCCGACAGGTCCGGGTTCATCGAGCCGATCGTGGCCGACAGCGCGATCAGTTGTGCGCGATATTTGCCGGGCCGTTGCGGATCGAAGCTCAGTGAATCGAAGTCCGCGTCGCGCACGACGAAGTAACGCAGATAGCCGTCGCCTTGCGCGAACAGATAGCCGTTTGCCTGGAAGGTCGGCACCGGCTGGCGCTGCGGTTCGTGCGCAAGCCCGAGCGAGCCCGTCAGTTGCGTGCCCTGGAACACGTTGTAGCCGTGATAGCCGCCCACGTCCCAGGCGAGCCGATAGGGCAATGACAGCCCGTCGCGCATCACCAGCAAGGTGGCCAGTTGCGCATCGGTCAGACAGTCATCGTGCGATGAGGTGTGGAGCGCGCAACGCAGCGAATCGATAATTTGCGCTTCGTGCGCGCGACACGCCTCGACGTCGCTGACGATGCCGTCGGCCGCGCCGTCGAGCCGGTCGCATACTTCGAGCGTGCGTTGCGAGACGCGCCCGAGCAGCGCCGGCGGCACGAAGCCGCCCGGCCGGCCGTACTCGGCCTGGCCGAGCTTCACGCCGATCAATCGCACGCCGGAGAAATTCAGCGCGGGCGAATTGGCGATCACGCCGTCGTAGTCGTCGGGGAAGCGCTGCATCACCGTGTAGCCTTCGCGGCCGCCCGTCGAGCCGCCGGCAAAATACATGCGCTGCGGCGGCCTGCCATAGGCGCGAGCGATCAACGCGAGCGCGACGTCGTGCGTTTTCTTCAGATGCGCGTAGCCGAAGTTCGTCACCGCTTCATCGACGAGACCAAACTCCGCGAGCGACGAATCGCCGACATGTCCCGAATCGTCGCCGAACGTCGCATAGCCTTGCGCGAGCGGTGCGCGATCCGGCGAAAACGGCATCACGCCGGTACCGCTGACGACCACCCCGTTGTAGCCGCCACCACCGATCTGCAACGCGCGCCCATTCCAGCGACGCGGCAGATTCAGATCGAAGCGGATGTCGGGCGTGGTCGGATTGAGCGCCTTGATGCGGCCCGTGATGCGGCAATACTCGCCGCCTTGCTGATTGCCCGGCGCGGTTGCGCCGATCATCGCCGCGCTTTCGATCAGCGCGCCGGCCGTCGGCATCGCGATCAGTTCGGGCGACAGCACCGCGCCCGCGAACTCCGCGCAGTGCATCGCAAGCGCTGACTCTTTGGCCAACACGGTCGTGCGATACATCGCGAGCCACGCGAGCACGACGACGCTCATCACGGTCGCGAGTCCGACGCCCTCGCGCCGCGTCATCCGTAACCCGCGCCATTCGCTTGCGCGCGCGGCTGCTGCGCCTTCCAGCCGCTCCAGCCGCGCGCGATCATCAGCAGAGCGCCGATCGCGGCGAGATCGCCGCCGAGCCCGACCAGCACACCGCGAAAGCCGTGAAACGTGTGTGGCGTCGCCGTGTCGACGATCAACGACACCAGCGTGCCCATGACGAAGCACACGAGCCCGGTGCGCCCGACCGTGACGACGGCAGGCAATCGCCTCGCGAGCCACGCGATGCTGCCGATCCGCACGAACTGGGCGGCGAGCCACGCGATGACGATGAAATTGATCACACGTTCCACGGAGAGATTCTGCTTGTGGGTGCCGGGTAAAGGTTGCGTCAGCACGAAGAGTTTGACGATCGCGAAGGCCAGCACCGCGACCACCGCGACCCGCGTGATCCACTGCGCGGCGTGGCTCGCATGAAAGCGTTCGCTGATCGGCTGCACGCGGCACAGAATGCCGAGCACGAACATCAACTGCCACGCAAACGGATTAAAAGCCCAGTCAGCGACGTCGTCAATGCTGAATAACGCGGCAAGCGGCCGCGCGACGGCCCACACCGCCAGGCTCACGGTGAGCGCGAGCGATGCCGAGCGGCGCGCGAGTGGCACCATCACGGGCACGCATAGCGCGAAGATCACGTACATCGGCAGCACACTGGATAGATACGGTTGCCGGCGTAACAACGCGATATCGAATACCTCACGCCAGGGCTGCAATGCGAACGGCGGCCAGCCGGTCATTTCTACCATCGGCCGATTCAGATCGAGCCGCGCGAGAATCGCGCCGGATACGAGCGTCAGTATCGCGGTCAACAGGTACGCGCGATAGATCTCCCAACAGCGTTTGAAGAAGCGCAGCTTTGCCGCATTCTCGCCGCGATGCGCGAGCACCGCGGTATAGGCGGCCGCCGATGCATAGCCGCCGAGAAACACGAACACTTCGGCCGAGTCGCACAAAGCGTACGCGTGCAACATCAAGTGCGACAGCGCGCTGCCCGGAATGTGATCGAGCACGATGACGATCAGCACGACACCGCGAAAAAAATCGACTTCGACCGATCGTCCACGACCGCGGCCAGGGGTTTCCATTCGGCTTCCCGAAGAATTTCCGCTTTCACAACGGCATTCTGAAATGGGCGCGTTGGCTACTGGTAATACTGGCAGCGCTTTTAGCCAACACGCGGAAAGATTTGCGGCTTCTCACGCACGAAACACAGGCATCTGCATTCATGAATGAAAGCAAGGCTCGAAAATAAATCATCAAACACACGGTGCGATTTTTTTCGCTTTTTTTCTCCGTACGATGTTTTCATGCTTTCCGCCGCTTTGCGTATACAGGTTTATGAAAAACAGAATTGCCGGTTTCGATGGACTACGCGCGATCGCTGTGCTGATGGTATTTCTGCAGCACCGGCTATTCGGCGATATCGGCGAGATCGGTCATCTCGGCGTGTGGATCTTCTTTGCGCTGAGCGGCTTTCTGATCATCGGCATTCTGTCGTCGCAGCGCGCGCGCATCGAAACGGGCGACAGCCGCTTCGGCGTCGAACTCAGGCGTTTCCTGTTTCGCCGGACGCTGCGCATCTTTCCGATCTATTACCTGATGCTCGTCGTGATGTGCGTGCTGATGACGTTCGGCTTCGCGAGTCCCGAACTCGCAAGTGGCATGCCGTTTCATTTCGCGTATCTGTCCAACTTCTGGATCGGCTCGGTGCTGCGCTACTGGCCAGGTCGCTATTCGCACCTGTGGAGCCTCGCGATCGAGGAGCAGTTCTATCTCGTGGTTGCGCCGCTTTTGCTGCTGCTCGCGACGCGGCGACATCGGGCGGCATGTTGGGCGATCGTGGCGCTCGGCCTCGCCGCATTGTTCGCGATGCGCGTCGCGCATTGGGATGAGATCACGATTTACACGCATCCGTTGAGCAATTTCTGGCTGCTTGCGTCAGGCGGCGTCGGTGCTCTGGTGGTCGCGCACGATCACGCTCGCGTACGTGCATGGCTCGGCCATGGCCTGACGTTGTTCACGCTGTGTCTCGTCGTGATCGGTTTGTGCGCGACCGAGCCGAAGTGGAGCACGCTCGACGATCCCTTGCTGTTTACCGCAATCAGCGCCACCTACGGAATCGGTATTGCAGCGCTCGTGGCTTCGATTGCGTGTTGCCGCAACGGCGCCGTGATGGCTCTGTTGCAGACCCGTTGGCTCGCCGGTCTTGGGCGCATCAGCTACGGCTTTTATCTCTATCACAATCTGATCCCCGATCTGACGCGTAACCGTCACGTCGAAGCGTTGTTTGGCGGCACCATGCCGATGTGGGCGCATGCCCTTGGCATCGTCGCGTCGTTTGCGATTTCGCTCGGCATTGCGTTGCTGTCGTGGCGATTCATCGAGGAGCCGATTTTGCGGGTGAAGGCGCGCGGCAAACCGGAATTGGAAGCGACCGAGAACGTGGCTTCCGACGTCGCCTGAAAGATCGAATCAAATCGCCGATCTATCCGGCTGCGCGGATCACGCTATCATTCGGCCTCACCACCCGGCCGCTCCCACCTGACGCAATGCGCGGGACCGAACCGGCCAAACGATAAAGAACACGATACGCGCGGCGTTTGCTCGCGATGCGGCTCGCTTCACCGATCCACGACTCGCCACCATGTCTCTTTTCGCCTTCGCCAACGGCATCCTCGGCTCCAGCCTGCAGGCGCTCGATCTCCACGCGCTCGTCGGCATCGTGGTCGCACTGTTGCTCGGAGGTATGGTCAAGGGAGTCGTCAGCATCGGCGTGCCGCTCGTCGCAATGCCGATCCTGAGCCACTTTCTGCCGATCAAGGCGGCCGTCCTGCTGCTGTCGATGCCGATCATCCTCGGCAATATTCCGCAGGCGCTCGAAGGCGGCGAACTGCTGCCGACCATGAAGCGCATCGCGGCGCCGCTCGTCGGCACCGTGGTCGGCAACATCGTCGGCGTATCGGTGCTGATCTCGCTGGCACCGCATCGCGCGCAAGCCGTGGCCGGCGCGCTGCTGATGATCGCGGCCCTGCTGTTGCTCGCCGCGCCACGGCTCACGCTGTCGCCGACATGGGCGAAGCCCGCGGGTCTCGTGCTCGGCTTCGGCGCCGCGCTGATGGAGAGCATCGCGTCGGTGCCCGGCCCGTTGCTCGCGATGTATCTGATCGCGACCGGCGCAACCGGCAAGGCATTTACGAAGCAGATCGCGATCATTCTGGTCGTATCGATCATCACACTGGTCGCCGCGTTCAGCGGCGGCGCGCACGCGAGCTGGACCGATCTGGCGATCTCGGTATGCGCGAGCGTGCCCGTGATCGCGGGTATCCTGCTCGCGCGGCCGTTGCGCGACCGTCTGCCGCCCGCGGTGTTTCGCGCGGTCGTGCTGCTATTCGTGCTGGCCGCCGCGGCGCAGATGATCTGGAAATCCAGCGTAGTGCAAACGCTGTTCGGCGGGCCTTCGCTCTGACGCGGAGCTACGCTTCAAACGGCCGCCACGGGACCGTGGCACACGCATTGCTGCTCCAGGAGGTGACCATCATCGACAGGAGAGCATGGTGTCGAACAAGGCGAACGCCCCGAACCAACCTGATCGCCCAGCCGAAGAAGACCCCGGCAGGCCGCCCACCGAGGTTTCGAAGCCCATCGGTGACGCAATCCCAACTCCGGTCGAACCGGGTCTCGATCAACCTCTGCCGAAAAAAGGCGAAACCCCCGCGCCGGATCCGAAAAAGACCGGCCAGGGCGGCGGCGACCCCTTGGGCGATACCGACCCGCCGCCGGGCGTGCCCGACCCGGGACCGTCCGACTTCGCCTGACGCGTCATCGAGCCCGTCAAGCCGCCGCGGGTTCATGCACGATCTTCAGCGTGCTCCTGTGCTCGGCGATGAGCCGATAAACCGTCTCCCCAGCCACGGTCTCGTGTTCGAGCAACTGGTCCGCGATGTCGCGCAGTACCGGCTCGTAGGCGTGCAGTAACCCGTAGCAAAGCTCGTTGAGCTCCTTGAGCAGGACGTTCGCATGCTCGATCGCGCCCTTCATCTGCAGACCCGCGTACTGTGCCGGCAGCGCCGCGAGACTGAACAGATCGCCGTCGCTGTTGAAACCGAACTTCGACACCATGTCGAGGCCGATACGCGACGCCTCCTGCAAGTCCGAGGCGGCGCCACTCGATGCTTCGGTGAACATAAGAATCTCGGCATTGCGCCCGCCGAGCAGCACCTGGATTTCGTTGCGGATCTCCGTTTCGCGGTACAGGTGCTTGTCCTGCGCCTTCGTAATCAGCGCGACGCCGAGCGCGCCGCCACGCGGCAGGATCGTCACTTCCTCGAGCACACCGGTGCCGAGCAGCGCGGCGACCAGACCGTGCCCCGCCTCATGCACCGCGATGCGCTTGCGCTCGTCCTCGGTGAGCGCGCGCTCGGCGCCGCTCACGTCGCCGATGCGCGCGATCTTGATCGCTTCCATGAAGTGCTTCGCGGCGATTTCGTTGTCGCCCGCCTTGCGCGCGATCAGCCCCGCCTGGTTCACGACCATCGCGACGGTGGCCGGCGACAGCCCGGTGGTCAAGCGCGCGAGCTGGTCGTAGTCGATATCCGCGGCTTTCGACTTGAGCCGCTGCGCGTAGAAACGGAAAATCTTCGCGCGGTCTTCGCGATCCGGCAGACGCACCTGCACCGTGCGATCGAAACGGCCGGGGCGGCGCAATGCTTCGTCGAGATTGTCCGGGTGGTTGGTCGCCGCGACGACGATCACACCCTCGTTCGATTCGAAGCCGTCCATCTCCGCGAGCAGCTGGTTGATGATCCGGTTGCTTTCGGCTTCGACCGGACCACCGCCGGTGTCGGTGCGTTTCGCGAGACCGTCCGCTTCGTCGATGAAGATGACCGTCGGCGCGTTCTTGCGCGCGAGCTCGAACAGGTGCCGCACCTTCTGGATACCCACGCCGTAGTACTTCGCGCTGAAATAGCTGCCGGTGATCGAAATGAAGTTCGCGCCGCATTCGCCGGCCAGCGCCTGCGCGAGCCGCGTCTTGCCGACGCCGGGCGCGCCGACCATCAGGATGCCGCACGGTGCGCGCACGCCCATCGACGAGAATTGCTTCGGATCGGACAGATAACCGCGAATGTCGGCGAGCGCGGCCTTCGCTTCGTTCGCGCCGATCACGTCGTCGAAACGCAGCGTGGGCGTTTCGCTGAGCAGCTTCGCACCGCCCTTCATCTCGCGCCGCATGAACCACGCCATGCCGCCGATCAGCACGAGCGGCAGCAGCACGCTCAGCGCGTCGCGCAACTGCTCGAACAGCAGGGTCCAGCGCGCGCCGTCACTATGGATATCGACGTCGGGCAGCCAGACGAGCTGATACGCGACAGCGGCATCGGAGCGCTCGCCCAACAGCAGCGCGTGCGAGAAGGTCGCGTTGTGATCGGTGACGAAGTACTTCGAGCCGTCGCGCCGCGACACCAGAATCGCGTTGGGACTCACGCCGATCGCCGTGACGTTCGCAGCGTGGATGTCGCGCAGCATTGTCGACGCGTCTTTCTCTTCGTGCGTCCATGCGGTCGCATCGTGGCGCATCTGGCTCGCGACGCCGCTCAGCGCGGGCGCTTGCGGCACGGCGCGATACTGGAAATACCAGACGCCCCAACCGACCACCACCGCGATCAGCACCGCCGCCGCCATCGCGATTTTGCGCGCGCGTCTTTTCCCAAGCGAATTATTTCCCGGCTTCATGAGTCATTTCCAAATGCGGACATTGAACAAGCCCTTACTTAATCAAACTGTCTGTCAAAATTACCGGTCGAAATCGGAAGGCGGAGTCTGCGGAAAATCGGCTGGACGAAACGCCGCGCTGGCGTGGCGTAAAGGACATTCCAGAAGGACAACAGTCCCGGTGAGCCGCGTTCGCCGAAGGCATTATGCGGGGAGGACGCGTCTGTCAAATTCGCGGAAAAGGCCTATTTGTACCGTCTATCCGGCCATCGACGTTGCCGGAAGGGGGACGCGGCGAACGCGCGAGGGGCGCCGCCGCCTTGGCTCCGGTGCACAGTTTATCAGCGTCAAAAGCAGCGCGTGTTTTAAATGTCTATATTTAACCGCACCCCAATTAAAATGAGTCAGAATTACTGCCGGGGTGGATTTAGATACGACGAAAATGACGCGAAAATAGGCCGCAATTAAGTCAGGATTTTGAAATCAGGACGGAGCAAAAATGGTCGCGGCCCAAGTGGTACCAAGACGAATGCGACGGTAGCTCGCCGAATATCGGGCGGATGAGCGACGGGCCTCTGCGGACCCGTTCGCGTCATCGCCACTTTCTCTCAGGTTCTGCTTTTTTTGGCG
>DATAQT010000186.1:0-16853 GCA_036264535.1 Paraburkholderia sp.
GCAGCGTGTGCAGACGCTTGACCGCAGCGACCGCGCTGATTTCGTCTTCGACGACGAATCCCGACACGCCGTTTTCGATCACTTCCGGCACCGAACCGCGGTTGAACGCGATCACCGGCGTACCGCAAGCCATCGCTTCGATCATCACCAGACCGAAGGGCTCCGGCCAGTCGATCGGGAACACCAGTGCATGCGCGTTGCCGAGGAACTCACGCTTTTCGGCTTCGCCGATTTCGCCAATGTATTCGACGTGCGGGAGCGCCATCAGCGGCTTGATCACTTCTTCGTAATAGGCACGATCGGCCTTGTCGATTTTGGCGGCGACCTTGAGCTTCATGCCTGCCTGGCCGGCGATGCGGATCGCACGGTCGAGACCCTTCTCCGGCGAGACACGACCAAGGAATGCGAGGTAGCCCGGCTCGACGTCCTTGATCGGCGTGAGCACGTTTTCCGGCAGACCGTGATAGACGGTTTGCAGCCAGTGAGCCTGCGGCAGCGGATTGCGCTGGTTGTCCGAGATCGACACGACCGGCACGTCGTTGAACGTGTTGAAGATCGGCTGCAGTTCCGGCAGGTCGAGACGGCCGTGCAGCGTCGTGACGAACGGCACCGGCTGACGCGCGAACAGCGAGAACGGGTAGTAATCGATGTGGAAATGCAGCACGTCGAATTCGTCCGCGCGGCGGCGCACTTCTTCGAGCAGCAGCATGTGCGGCGCCATCACGTCGCGGATCGTCGGGTCGAGGCGCAGCGCCTGCGGCCAGAAAGCTTCGAGCTTCGCCGAGGTTTGCGAATCGCCGCTTGCAAACAGCGTGACGTCGTGGCCCTGTTCGACCAGCGCCTCGGTCAGATAGGACACCACGCGTTCCGTACCACCATACAGCTTGGGAGGAACCGCCTCGTGCAGCGGAGCGATTTGAGCGATTCGCATAATGACGAACTCCTAGTAAAAAATCAGGCAAAAGTACTGCGTTTGGAAAAAGCGACTCGCTTGCTCGCCAGGGCAGTCTGGCCGGAGATGCCGGCGCGGGCCTGATTCTTTCGAGAAATCCTGCGATGGATCGCTTGGGTAACGAGCCCAGACCAGTGGATCAACGTCTGCGCATGTGCGAGTAAACGTGTATGGGGCACCTACGTTGACAAACTGTCAGAAAATTTGACAGCTAACGAGCACGCATTATCGATGCCCGGATTCTTGCTGCACCACGACATTTCAAAGTCTTTACGTTGTTACAAACGCGAAACACTTTGCAAACCCTTGTTTTCTAAGACAGTTCTACAGTAACCACGGGGTTCGGCGAGACGCGGCGGTACCGTGTCCGAAAACTCTCGCGCCTCAATCTTGCCGCTAGGCATGTAAAAATTGCCGCGGCACGGTTGAATGCAATCTGTAATTATATCTCGAAATTGTCCGCAATCTGCATGCGGCGCCCGGCCGTTGGCGTGTCGGGACAGAGCAGATCGCGGAGGTCCATCGCGAAATCAGTCGCGCCAAAGCCCGGATACACAGGGCGCAATCGCCTTTGCATGTTTACAATGCGAAGCATCGGCTTCACGGAGAGCCATGCTTTTCCGTGTGGTCCGCGCTTTGCATGCACAACCCGCAACACATCGATCTCAGCTCAATTGGAACACTTGACCATCGCCCAACGTAACGCCCAGAACGCAAAGCTCGCGAGCTATGCGCACCGGCCGCTTGCGTTTCTCTTCCGCTTTATTCGCCGCCATCCGCTCGCGCATGCGATCGTCCTGTGCAGCGTGTTTGCGGCCGTGGGCTGTGCGCTCGCTTCGCAATACGCGATCAAGCATCTGATCGACGTGCTCGGCGGCGGCCGGCATCATCCGGGACCGCTGTGGGGCGCGTTCGCGATCCTCGTCGGGCTGATTGCGGCCGACAACCTGTTGTGGCGGGTCGGCGGCTGGTTCGCCGCACACACGTTCGTCGCCGTGACGGGCGATCTGCGGCGCGACCTGTTCCAGTATCTGAGCGGCCACTCGCCGACCTACTACGCCGAAAAGCAGCCCGGCATGCTGGCAAGCCGGATCACCGCGACTTCGAACGCCGTCTACACGGCCGAAAACACCACCGCGTGGAACGTGCTGCCGCCGTGCATCGCGGTGCTCGGCGCGATCGTCATGATCATTGCGGTGAACCCGCTGATGGCCGCCGGCCTGATGCTGTGCTCGGCGATCCTCTCCGTCGTGCTGTACAAGCTCGCGGGTCGTGGCTCGGCGCGCCACCATAATTTCGCGACCAAGGCGGCATCGGTCGACGGCGAGCTCGTCGACGTGATCAGCAACATGGCCCTCGTGCGCGCCTTTGGTATGACGTTCCGCGAACAGCGCCGCTTTGCGTCGACGGTCAAGTCGGAAATGGACGCGCGCCAGCAGAGCCTGCTGTATCTGGAAAAGCTGCGGCTGCTGCACGCCGTGATCACCGCGCTGCTGTCGGCCGGCCTGCTCGGCTGGGCGCTGTGGCTGTGGGACCAGGGCCGCGCGACCTCGGGCGACATCGTGCTCGTCAGCTCGCTCGGCTTCACGATCCTGCACGGCACGCGCGACCTCGCCGTCGCGCTCGTCGACGTCACGCAGCATGTCGCGCGACTCGCAGAAGCCGTACGCACGCTGCTCGAACCGCACGGCATGCCCGATCGCGACGACGCGACGGAACTCGTGCCGCAAGGCGGCCGCGTCACGTTCGAGCACGTCACGTTCGCCTATCCGCGCCGCCGGCCGATTCTCGATCACTTCGACCTCAATATCGAACCGGGTCAGCGCGTCGGCCTGATCGGCAAGTCGGGCGCGGGCAAATCGACGGTGCTCGCGCTGCTGCAGCGCTTCTACGAAACCCAGGGCGGCGCGATCAGGATCGACGGCCAGGACATCGCCGGGATCACCCAGGACAGCCTGCGCCACGCGATCGCGCTGGTACCGCAGGACATCTCGCTGCTCCATCGTTCGGTGTACGAGAACATCTCGTATGGCCGCCCCGACGCGAGCCGCGAGGAAGTGCTCGCTGCCGCCCGCGAGGCGCGTTGCGCGGACTTTATCGAAGCGATGCCGGAAGGCTACGACACGATCGTCGGCGACCGCGGCGTGAAACTGTCGGGCGGCCAGCGCCAGCGCATCGCGATCGCGCGCGCGATTCTGAAGAACGCGCCGATCCTGCTGCTCGACGAAGCCACCTCCGCGCTCGACAGCGCGTCCGAAGAAGCAATCCAGAAGGCGCTCGACCGGCTGATGGTCGGCCGCACCGTGATCGCGATCGCGCACCGTCTGTCGACGCTGAACAACTTCGACCGGATCATCGTGATGAGCGCCGGCAAGGTGATCGACGACGGCACGCCCGACGAACTGCGCCAGCGTCCGGGCCTCTACCGCGACCTGCTCTCGAAGCAGTACGGCAAGGGCCAGACGCTGCATATCGGCGGCAAAAAGGTCGACGAACAGCACGTAGCCTGAGCACACACGGCCCACGGTCCGCGCGTCGCATGAAAAAGGCCGCTCCCTGGAGCGGCTTTTTGCTGTCCGGCTTGCGGCTTAGCCGCTCATGCTCTCGCGCGCCGCCCTCTTCCGCGCGGCGCCAGCCGCGCCCGAAGCCGCGCGCGGTTTCGCGCTTCTGGCGCGCTTCGCGCCGTCGACGCTCTGCAAATCGCGCATGAAGTTATCGCGCCACACCGACACGTTGTTCTCGCGCAGTTGCGCCATCATGTCGCGATAGCGGGCCTGGCGCTCGGCGAGCGGCATGCCGAGCGCCTGCGCAAGCGCTTCGGCCATGCCGTCGATATCGACCGGATTGACGATCAGCGCGCCATCGAGCTCCTGCGCCGCGCCGGCGAAGCGCGACAGCACGAGCACGCCGGGGTTCTCCGGATCCTGCGCCGACACATATTCCTTCGCGACGAGGTTCATGCCGTCGCGCAACGGCGTCACATAGCCGACGTGCGCGGTACGAAACAGCGCCGCCAACACCGAGCGCTCGTACTGCTTGTGGATGTACAGAATCGGCGTCCAGTCCAGCTCGGCGAAACGTCCATTGATCCGTCCCGACTCGCCTTCGAGCTGCAGACGGATGTCCTGATACGCGTGCAGGTCGGCGCGCGTCGGCGGCGCGATCTGCAGAAACGACACCTTGTTGCGCTGCGCGGCCGTATGCTCGAGCAGCCGCTCGAACGCGCGAAATCGCTCGACCAAGCCCTTCGAATAATCGAGCCGGTCGACGCTCATGATCAGCCTGCGCGAATGCAGCGTCGCCTTCATCGTGCGCACCGGCTTGCCGCGCTCGCCCGCTTTCGCGAGCTCGGCGATCTCGTCCGGATAGACGCCGATCGGATACGCCGAGGCGCGCAACGTGCGGCCGAACGCCTGCACGGTGAGCGGCCCTTTCGCCGATGCGTCGGCCGAGCCGCCCGCCTCGTTGATGACGTAGTCGCAGAACGCGCGCAGATCGGGGCCGGTCTGGAAGCCGAGCAGATCGAACGAACACAGCGCCTCGACGAGCGCGCGATGCGGCGGCACCGTCAGCAGCACCTGCGAGGCCGGAAACGGAATGTGCAGAAAGAAACCGATGCGGTTCTTCACGCCTGCCGAGCGCAGCACCTGCGCAAACGGGATCAGGTGATAGTCGTGCACCCAGATCACGTCGTCTTCGCGCAACAGCGGCACGAGTTGCTGCGCGAGCCACGCGTTGACGCGGCAGTAGCCCTCGAAGTCGTGCCGGTCGTAGTGCAGCAGGTCGGATCGATAGTGGAACGCGGGCCACAGCGTAGCGTTCGAGAAACCGCGGTAGTACTGGTCGTAATCGCGGCGCATCAGCGCGACCGTCGCGAAGGTCACCGGCCCGCGCTCCTCGACCTTGATCTGCGGATGCCCGGATGTGAGCACGTCGCCGCTCCAGCCGAACCACATACCGCCGGTCTCCTTCAGCGCGTCGTACACGCCTACCGCCAGACCGCCCGCCGCCGGGCCGCCCTCGGAAATAGGCGCAACCCGGTTCGAAACAATGATCAGTCGGCTCATGAAGCGCGATTCCCGATGCAGTATGTTGTTTTCGTTGAGCGGGGCGCCGGCCTCACGCCGTGCGCGCCGCCGCGACGATCGTTTCGAGCCAGTCGAGCAGTGATGACACCGATTCGACGCGCGTGCGCGCCATCGTCTCGCCCGCACCGACCTTGATCGACAGACCGCCGCGCTCGTTGACGACCGCGAAGCCCTTTTCGTCCGTCAGATCGTCGCCGGCAAATACCGGCGTGCGGCCCGTGAACGGCAGCTCGTCGAGAAACGCACGCGTCGCGCGCCCCTTGTCGACGTCTTTCGGTTTGATCTCGTAGACCATCTTGCCCGGCTGCAGCACGTATGACGAAGGGTAATCGGCGACGAGCCGCTCAGTTGCCTCGCGCGCGACCGGTTCGCGGTCCGGCGCATTGCGGTAGTGCAGCGCAAGCGCCGCGCCCTTGATCTCGAGCAGCATGCCCGGATGTTCGTTGACGACCTGGGCGAGCACCTGTTCCATGCGCAGGAGGCGCTCGTCGTGAAAGCCGATGCGCTGCGTGTCGCCATTGGCATCGCGCCGCTCGGCGCCGTGCAGACCTGCGACCGGCAGATCGGGCATGCCGAGAAAACTGTCGATGCTGTCGATGCTGCGCCCCGATACCACCGCGACCGCGCCGTTCGTCAGACTGCGCAACTCGCGCAGCAGATCGATCACGCGCGGCTGCACCAGCACGCCGTCCGGCGTGGGGGCGAGTTCGACGAGCGTACCGTCGAAATCGAAGAAAAATGCCGTCTCGCTCGGAGACAGAACAGCCGGAAGTGCTTGCATCGCCTGGGTTCGCCTTTCAGCCATCTACGGCCGGAAAAGTGTGCGCATCTTACCGCGCATCCGTCAATTTTTCGAGAAAGTAAGCGGGGACTCAAGCCCGGCGGACGGTCTGGGCGCCCGCTTGCGTCGATTGCGTTCAAAAGCGCAACGATCAGGCTTCACCCGGCTTTCAGCCAGCTGCGTCAAATTGCCTCGCAATCCGTGCGCCCGGCGCGCCGTGCGACGCTGGCGGTGATTTTGCGCTACAGTCGCTGCCACGCGGACCGTCGGCGTTATGGATATCGTTGCACGCGCTCGCTCAATCGCGTGTCTCCCTGCTCCATCGATTCGTGTTGCCTGCTCTTCAATCGAGTCATTGAACCCTGCTTTGTTCCCGATTCTCCCACCCCAGCGACCGCAGCCGAACCTGTCCCGCTCACGACCCAGGCGACTCATGCACGGATTGTCGTACCGGTTGGTGCGCCGGTTTGCAGCGGGCGCGACGCTGGGTACGCTGTTCGCGCTCGCCGCACTGACCGGCTGCACGCACCGTGCCGAGTCATGGCAGTTGACCAACGTGACCGGTCATCTGCCGGATCTGGACTTCAACTTGACCGACGACACCGGCCGCCCCGTCAGCGCGGCTTCGTTCAAAGGCCGGGCATCGCTCGTCTACTTCGGCTACACGCATTGCCCGGATGTCTGCCCCGAAACGATGGGCCGCCTGATGCAGGTGCTCGGCAAGCTCGGCCCCGATGCGCAGAAAGTGCGCATCCTGTTCATCACCGTCGATCCCGCGCGCGACACGCCGCAAGCCTTGCACGACTATGTCGGCGCGTTCGACGCCGAGCACGCCGAAGGGCTGACCGGCACCGACTGGCAGATCGAGTCGCTGGCAAAGCGGTATCGTGTCGCGTATCAGATGGAAAAGCGCGACCCTAACGGCAACTACGAGGTCACGCACAGCTCCGCCGTCTACGTGTTCGACAGCCAGGGCCGCGCGCGCCTGCTCGCCACCGATCACGACACACCCGATGCGATCGCGCAGGACCTGCGTCGCGTCATCGATGACCCATCCTGATTTCTACCTGATCCCAATCCATCCCATTATGACGATCAAGCTCAAAACGTTCGCTTCACTGGCCGGCGCCTTCGCGCTATCGTTCGGCATCGCATCGGCCGCGCACGCGGCCGATGCCAACGCGATCACGGTCAAGGACGCGTGGGTGCGCTGGCTGCCGAACAACCTGCCCGCGGCTGGCTACGCGACGCTCGTCAACGCGAGCGACAAGCCGATCGACCTCGTCGATATTTCGAGCGACGACTACGGCGACGCGATGCTGCATCAGACGGTATCGAGCGGCTCGTCGCAGAAGATGGTGATGGTCGACAAGCTGACGGTGCCCGCGCATGGCCAGGTCGCGATCGCGCCGGGCGGCTATCACGTGATGCTCGAGGACGCGAAGCACAAGATTGCGCCGGGCGACACCGTGCATCTGACGCTGAAGTTCTCCGATGGCGAAACGCTGAGCACACCGTTCGCGGTCAAGTCGCCGGCCCAAACCAAATAACGGGCACCACGAGCCGCCGCCACAGCACACGCCATCGACATGAACCTGCTCTACTGGCTCGACCCCTGGGAGTTTTCGCCGACCGTCGTGATCGCGCTGCTGATTCCCGCGATCCTGTTCGTGCGCGGCGCCCGCAAGGCGCGGCTGTCGTTCGCGCGGCGTCTGTCGTTCTGGTTCGGGCTGGTCGCGCTGTACGTCGTGCTGCACACGCGGCTCGATTATTTCTTCGAGCATGAGTTCTTCATGCATCGCTTGCAGCATCTGGTGCTGCATCATCTCGGGCCGTTCTTCATTGCGCTGTCGTATCCGGGCGCGGCTTTGCGCGCGGGGATTCCGTCGCGCTGGCGACAGCGCTTCGTGCGGCCCGCGCTGCAAACACCGCTCGTGCGCCGGGTGCTCGACGTCGTCATGCATCCGGTCGTCGCGGTCACGCTGTTCGTCGGGCTGATCTATTTCTGGCTGCTGTCGCCGATTCACTTCGTCGCGATGCTCGACTGGCGGCTCTATCGCGTGATGAACTGGAGCATGGTGATCGACGGCCTGCTGTTCTGGTGGCTCGTGCTCGACCCGCGTCCGGCGCCGCCCGCGCGTCTGTCGCCGGGCAAGCGCGTGCTCGTCGTGATCGCCGCGATTCCGCCGCAGATCATCCTGGGCGCGTTCATCTTTTTTACGCCGCACGAGTTGTATCCGATCTATTCGATCTGCGGCCGCGCGTTCACGTGGCTGAGCCCGATGCGCGATCAGCAGATCGGCGGGCTCCTGCTATGGATTCCGGGTTCGATGATGAGCGTGATCGGCGCGCTGATCGCGCTGCGTCACTGGATGCGACTGTCGTCGCGCGGACGCCTGCGCGCCGAGCAGCGGGCGAAAGCGGCGCGCGGGCTCACCCATGCGGCGTCGCAGACGGCGAGCGGGCATCGCTGAGCCGTTCGCGCTCAGACCGAGCGCATCCAGACATGCGGGATGCCGTCTTCGTCGTGAATCTCGGAGGCCGGCGTGAAGCCGAAGGCACCATAGAAACCTTGCAGATGCGCCTGCGCGTGCAGACGGATCGGCGTATCGGGCCACTGTGCACGGATGTGCGCGAGCGAGCGTTCGAGCATCGCGTTGCCGAGACCGCAGCCGCGAAACGGCGCGGTCGTCAACACGCGGCCGATGCGCACGTCGACATCCGCCGCGTCGGGTAGCAGGACACGCAGATAGCCGGCCAGTGGCGGCAGCGCGGCACCGTCGCCGGCGCCGTACGCGAACAGATGCCAGGCTTCGACATCGAGCCCGTCGATATCGCCATACACGCAGTTCTGTTCGACGACGAACACCGCGCTGCGTGCGGCCAGCATCTCATAGACTTCGACGCTCGTCAGGTCCACGAACGGCTTCCAGCGCCATTCGAGGTGGGCGAGCCGCGCGGCGGCGGTGGGCTGCGAATCAGTCATCGGTGGTTTTCAGAGTCAATGCGCGACAGCGCGGGCAACGGTCCGCAATTATGCCGCGCATGCCCGCCTCAGGCTATCGCGCGAGTCGGCTGCGGGTTGGCTGTGCGGATGACCTGCGGGTTGGCGTCGGATCGGCGGCCCGTCAGTGGCGTTGCGCCGAGCGCGCCTTCGACGCCTGCTTGTGGCTATACATCGCCGCATCGGCCGCGGCGAGCAGTTCGGCGATCGTGCCGTGGTGCGCCGGCTCGTAGCTCACCTGGCCGACGCTGAAGTGGATCCGATAGCCGCGCCCCAGTTCGGCATTGCGCTGATCGAGCAGGTGCTCGAGACGCTGCGTCACCTCATGCGTCTCCGAGTTGCTCGCGCCGCTCAGCAGCGCGACGAACTCGTCGCCGCCGAGCCGCGCGATCACGTCGCTGTCGCGCAGCCCGGTGCGCAGTACCTCGGCGAAAGCTTGCAGGGCGCGATCGCCCTCGGCATGCCCGAGCGTGTCGTTGATCTGCTTGAAGTCGTTCAAATCGAAGAACAGCAGCGACGCCGGCTTATCCATCCGCTTACACACGTTCAGCGCCTGTTGCGCGAGCACTTCGAAGCCGCGCCGGTTCGACAGATGCGTGAGGTCGTCGAGCGTAGCAAGCTGGATCGCGGCGAGCTCCTGCTCGGCCATGCGCGCGAGATCGCGCAGCAACGCACGATCCTCGTCATCGAGCATGCGCGGCTTCGTGTCGATCAGACACAGCGTGCCGACCTTGCCGCCGTTCGCAACCGTCAGCGGACAGCCCGCGTAGAAGCGGATTTTCGGCTCGTCGGTCACGAACGGATTGTCGCTGAAGCGCGCGTCGGCGAGCGCGTCGGGCACCATCAGAATATCGTCGCCGAGGATCGCGTGCGCGCAGAACGACACGTCGCGCGAGGTCTCGCTCGCCTCCAGGCCGATGCATGATTTGAACCACTGCCGGTTTGCATCGACGAGACTGACGACGGCAATCGGCACACCGAACAGCCGCCGCGCGAGGCGGGTCAGTCGATCGAAGCGCTCTTCCGGCGCCGTATCGAGAATATTCAGCGCGTGCAATCCGTTCAGACGGGCGCTTTCATTGCTGGGTATCGGTGGAACAAGCATGCAAGGAGCTCGGTGAGGGTCGAGTGATCGGTATGTAACGATTAGTGTATAGCGGTCTTCCGAGCCACGGTATTGGCGAAAACAGCCACGCGTTCTGCAGGTCGAGTGGCTGGCTCCAGTCGCGAATCCTGCGCGCGCACTCAGAACACCGCTTGCACGGGTCGCGCGAGACAGTCGGTCAGATTGCCGGGGCCGCATAGATGCAGCGCGCCGACCACCACCAGCGTGCGCTCGCGCGCGTCCGGCAATTCGTTCAGCCGTGCGGCCCACGCACGATTGCGCTGGTCGAGGATCGCGTGACGGATGCCGGGCAGATTGAACATCGGCGATTCGACGGCGATGCGCTGTATCGCGGGTAGATCGCCTTCCAGCCACGCCGCGTGCATCCGTTCGAGCGTGCGCTGTGGCTCGCCGCGGTCGGTCATCAGCATATCGAGCGCGGCGGCGATGGCTTCGAGCGGAATCGATTCGAGCGCGACTGCCACGTCCTGCGCGGACTCGAGATAGCGATACGGCTTCGCCTGCGCGATCGCCGAGCGCAGCATGCGTGGCTCGACACCCTCGACGACCTGCTGCAACAGCGTCGGCGCGACGATCAGCGCAGCCCACGGACGCAGTGTTTCGAGTGGCGCGAGCGGGCCATCGGTCGGCCAGAGCGCCTGCAACTGCGTCCAGGCTTCGTCGCGCATCAGAGGCCGCAGTTGCGCGGCGTCGAGGTGCGCGTCGGCTTTGAGAAACGGCAGGATCGTCGCCGGATCGGACTCGAATACGAGGGTGTCGGCCCAGTCATAGGCCTCGGCGATCCACGGCGGCGTTCGACGGCTCGTCGCGGGAAACAGATGCATCGAGCCGAGCAGGCGGACGTCGGTACCGGTGAGTTGGAAATACATGCGGCTTTGGTAAGAACGGGCGATGACGATGCTGCGATTCTATCGCCCGTGGATGCGGCGCGCCGGCGCGCGTTTTTAAATAGTGGTACAGCAATAATGCGGCGGCAAATCAATCGTTTAAAACGCCGTTTATTGGCCGTCTTTTTTAAACGACTCGAGTTCGGTCGTATAGCGCTCGTTTCTCACGCCATTGCTGCCGTAATACTCTTCCACCGATTTCACCCAACGACCGACTTCCGGCACATACCAGAACGCTTTCTACGTGCGCCCCGTCGCCTGAACCGGACCGATTTTCTGCGCATGCGTGATCATCGCGGTGTCGCCCTGCTCGACCTGCGTGGCTTGCGTGACTGTCTGCCGCGGCTCGAGTTGCGCGAGCCAGTCGCCTTCGGATTCGATCCTGATCGCCTGGAATTTGCCGGCGGGCACTTCGACGGTTTCCATTCCGACCACCCGATACTGCGAGTTCCACTTTTGCGAAGCGAATATCCGGTTCGGATGCTGCTCGTCGTATTCGACGTTCCAGGTCTTGCCCGGCGACAGCGGAAACGCGAACGGCCGGTTTACGACCGTCTCCGTGCCGTTCACGCTGCGCTCGCGCCTCCAGTCCGCCCCGGCGATCACTTCGCGTGGCGCCTGCGTCGAGCCCAACGGCCTGGATTCGAAATAGATGTGCGTCGAGGTCGCGCGCAGCACCGTCACCTGCTCGTGCGTCTGATTCCAGCCCGACGGTCCTTTTTCGCTCGTCGAGGTGTATGTCCATGTGTCCCCGGGTTTGACGTCGGGGGCAGGCGCCGATTGCGCGATCGCCGACAACGGCAAAGCGAAACTCAATAGCATCGCGGCGATTCTGTTTTTTTCATAGGTCGAATATAGGTTTTATGCACGACAAAAAAATAAGCCGGGCAGTCCGGGTGAATACTCGATAACAAACTTTATATAGCACAAAGCCGGCGAGAACTTTACATGAACGTCGTTAGAATGGTGCTGCCCCACGCCGGATTGACGGCAACAATAATCACGATACAAATCGGGAAGAAAAAATACAAATGAAAGACTATAAAAAGCGAATGGTAATCAGCCCCGCCATTCTGGCAGCATCGAGCTGCGTTGGTATTGTCCGCATGCGGCGGCGGATCGTCCAGCAATTCGGGATCGACGGCCAGCACCTCGAGTCTGAGCGATGCGCAGAAGACCTATGAGAGCTTTGCGCTCACGTCGAACGGTGGGATGCATTATGTGAATGGCAGCCTCTCGTTCAGCGCAAATTCGGCGGGAGCGCTGTCGGTCAGCCCGAGCAGCACGTTTTTCATCGCGGACTCCAGCATTGCGCAAAGCCCTTCCACGGGAACTCAATCGCTGATCGCCGGGACCGCAACGTTGTCGTCGACGCTCAAGGTGCCAACGGCGAGCAGCGAACGCGTCGTCGTCAACGGCGCCATTTATCTCAGTGCGGTTCCGGTTCAGGCCCGGGTCAGTTACGCGGGACCCGACGTGCAGCAAGACTACCTGGCCACCGACGGTAGTACGGTCATCTATTCGTTGCTCAGTACCAGCTACGCCGTCGTCTCGCCGAGCGGCCTGATTTCCGCATCGCCGTCGGAACCCTTCACGAATAGCGCGTTGGGTCGTATCACGAATGCGATCAACGGACAGCCGCTGTATCAACCGCAGGCCAACTGGCAAGCCGGCGCCGCGTACGTCAAGGTGGTTCGACAGACGCTCGGAGACGAGTTGTACACCTACGACTGCGCGTCGCCCACCACGACCGGCAACAATCCGACTCCCTGCTCCGCGACGATCTCCACGCTCGAAAACTACTTCCCCTACGCGAGCACGGCGGACGGCAAGACCTATCAACTCTCCGATGGCCAGATCGTCACGCTGCAAGGTGTGCGCGCATGGGTGGCCAATAGCGCCCTCGGCGGTGCCACGACGGACTATCGCGTGTACTACCAGTACAACGGCGGCATCCATGCGGGTTACGTGATCAAGAGCGGCACGCCGCAAGACGACTACTACGTTCTGAACAGAACTGCCGTGCAGTCGATCGAATCCGCGATCAACTTCTGATCGAGTCGAAAGAGTGTTTCAACAAAGTCCGGCGAAAACGGAGCAGAAAAAAGAAAAGCCCCGACTTGTCGGGGCTTTTCTTTACATCAAAGACTGGAGGCGCGAGCCGGAGTCGAACCGGCCTAAACGGCTTTGCAGGCCGCTGCATAACCGCTTTGCTATCGCGCCACAAGCGGACTGGAACCTGGACACGGTTCGCAGATTTATCTGGTGGTCACCAGAAGAACCGAAGCTCTGGAAAGTTCAGAACGACCGGCCTTCCAAACAAAAAGGGAAGCGTTGCTTCCCCTTATGTATGGAGCGGGAGACGAGGCTCGAACTCGCGACCTCAACCTTGGCAAGGTTGCGCTCTACCAACTGAGCTACTCCCGCATTGAACTGCTTCACACCGCGCTGCGTTTTTTACTTCACCAAACAACGCGATGCTTCGAAAACTGGAGCGGGAGACGAGGCTCGAACTCGCGACCTCAACCTTGGCAAGGTTGCGCTCTACCAACTGAGCTACTCCCGCGTTGCACTGCGTTTACTGCTATTGCTTTACTGCGTCTCCGGTGTTTCGCGTTGCGTACATCGGAGAAACGAGATTATGGAGAAGCGCCTGAAACGTGTCAACCCCTTTTACCGACCTCCTTTAAAGAAAATAATTCGCTCGTAGTAGCGCGGGGTTCGAACACATTTTTGCGCCCCCGCGCCCTTTTTTCACGCCGTCACGCGATGCCACCGCGCTCGCGAATCTGCGGCCACGCGAGCTTCATGTAGTACAGCATCGACCAGATCGTCAGGAACGCAGCGAGATAGATGAGCCAGAGACCCCACACGCGGGTGTCGACCGTCACACCGCCACCGAGCGGCAGCGGGCCATAGAACAGCAGCATCGGAATCGCGACCATCTGGCACGCGGTCTTGAACTTGCCGAGCGAGTTCACCGCGACGCTCTTCGACGCGCCGATCTGCGCCATCCATTCGCGCAGCGCCGAGATCGCGATTTCGCGTCCGACGATCACGAGCGCGATCGCCGAATCGATCCGGGTCAGTTGCACGAGCACGAGCAGCGCCGCAGTCACCATCAGCTTGTCGGCGACCGGATCGAGAAACGCGCCGAATGCCGAGGTCTGATTCCATTTGCGGGCCAGAAAGCCATCGAACCAGTCGGTGAGGGCCGCCAGGATAAAGATCGTCGCGGCCGCAAGATTGCGGTGCGCGGGGCTCATCATCATGTCCGGCAAATAGAACACGCCGACGACGAGCGGAATCAGCACGATCCGCAGCCAGGTCAGGAATATCGGAAAATTAAACGGCATGGGGCAGGTGCAGCGTCTGACGAGTGAGTTGCAATTGTGCCGTGTCACAAGGCCTGCCACAAGCAAGCGGGCGCGGGCATGGCCGCGCAAGGGCGGCACGCGGGCCGCGCCGGGCGCATTGTCGTGCGGCGGGTGTCAGCTGCGCGAACCGTAACATCAATGCAATTGCCGGTAGATCTGCTCGGCGAGCGCCTGCGAAATACCTTCGACGCTCGCGAGATCCTCGACGCTCGCGGCCACCACGCCGCGCAAGCCGCCAAAGCGCGCGAGCAGGCGCTGGCGCCGTTTTGCCCCCACTCCCTCGAGTTCCTCGAGCCGCGAGGTCTGGCGCGTCTTGCCGCGCTTGGCGCGCATGCCGGTAATCGCGAAGCGGTGAGCCTCGTCGCGGATCTGCGCGACCAGCATCAGCGCGGCGCTTTCCTTGCCGAGTTCGAGCGGCGTGCGACCGTCCGCGAAAATCAGCGTTTCCAGACCGACCTTGCGCCCCTCGCCCTTCGCGACGCCGACCAGCATGCCGGTATCGAGGCCCAGCTCCGTGAATACCTGCCGCGCGATTTCCACCTGCCCTTTGCCGCCGTCGATCAGCACGATGGTCGGCAGCACGCCGCCGGCCGCGGCCGGCTCGGCGGCATCGGCGGCGAGCGACGGATCGGCGGCCGCGTCGCTTTGCGATTCGGCGGCCTCGTCGCTCGCATTCGCGGCGGCCTGCGCGACCATCTTCTCGTAGCGGCGCGTGAGTACCTGGCGCATCGCCGCGTAGTCGTCGCCGGGCGTGATGCCGGTGATGTTGTAGCGGCGGTACTCGGACGACTGCATCTTGTGATGGTGATAGACGACGCACGACGCCTGGGTCGCCTCGCCCATCGTGTGACTGATGTCGAAGCATTCGATGCGCAGATGCGCGAGGTCGTCGCACTCCATGGCGAGCGTGTCGGTCAGCGCGCGCGTGCGCGCCTGCTGCGAGCCCTGCTCGGAGAGCAGGCGAGCGAGCGCGAGCCGCGCGTTCTGCTCGGCCATCGCGAGCCACGCGCGTCGCTGACCTTGCGGTTGACGCAGCACGCTCACCTTGTGGCCCGCCTGCTCCATCAGCACGTCGACGAGCTCGCGCGCCGGGGCATGGCTGACCACCAGCACCGGCGGCACGCGATTGCCGAGGTAATGCTGCGCGATGAACGCTTCGAGCACTTCGGATTCGACGCCGCCGGGTGCGCGGTTTTTGCGGCGCTTCCCGGCGAGGGCGGATTCCGCGTTTTCGTCGGCGCTTTCGTCGCTGACCGCGTCCGCGGCCGCTTCGGCAACTTCGGCAACTTCATCGATCGCTTGTTCGTCACCAGCATCGGCGTCTTCGTCTTCCGGCGGCATGTCCTGTGCGATCGCAAGCGCATCGGCCGTGGCGCTTGCCGCTGCGGCCGATGGCGCGACCACACGCGTTTCCGCCGATGCGTCTTCCCGCTCGGTTTCGTCCTCGAGGCCGCCTTCCTCCGCCGTCAATGCGCTCTCCACGTGGGTGGGGAAGTACGCCTTGTCGCCGAGGTGCCGTCCGCCGCGCACCATCGCGAGATTCACGCACACGCGGCCGCCCAGCGCGACCACCGCGAGAATGTCGACGTCGCTATCGCTGCCGACTTCGATCGCCTGCTGATGCAGCACCGTCGACAGCGAACTCATCTGATTGCGCACCGCCGCGGCCTGCTCGAACTTCAGCTCGCTCGCGAACGCATGCATCTTCTGCTCGAGCTCCCTCATCACCTCGCCCTGGCGGCCGAGCAGAAAACGCGACGCGTTGGCGACATCGCGCGCGTAATCCTCTTCGCTGATGTTGGCGACGCACGGCGCCGTGCAGCGGCCGATCTGATGCAGCAGACACGGCCGCGTCCGATTGTTGAACACCGAGTCTTCGCAGGTGCGCAGCTGGAACACGCGCTGCAGGATCTGGATGCTCTCGCGTACCGCCCACGCGCTCGGGAACGGTCCGAAATACTGGTTCTTGCGATCGACCGAGCCGCGGTAATAGGCCATGCGCGGAAACTTGTGGCCGGTCAGCTTCAGATACGGATACGACTTGTCGTCGCGAAACAGGATGTTGTAACGCGGCGCGAGCGCCTTGATCAGATTGTTTTCGAGCAGCAGCGCTTCGGCCTCGGAACGCGTGACCGTGGTCTCGATGCGCGCGATGCGCGTGACCATCATCGCGATGCGCGGCGACAGCTGCGTCTTTGTGAAGTAGCTCGATACGCGCTTCTTCAGATCGCGCGCCTTGCCCACGTAGAGCACCGCGCCGCTCGTGTCGTAATAGCGGTAGACGCCGGGCAGATGCGGCAGTTGGACGAGCACTTTTTTCGGCTCGAACGTGTCGGAGGCGTCGGTTGATTCGGGTTCGGTCATGCGGGGTCGATTGGATGGGACGGTCTCGCGCGGCCTCGCCGTTTGTGTCGCCGGGTGCGCGGCATCGTGCAGCGGAGGCTGTGTCGCGCGTCGCACCGTGCGGCCCGCAGTCGGGCAAAGGGCGCGCGCGATCGCGAGCGAGGCTTTAGAATCGCCAGTTTAGAACATTCCGCGTTCGTTCGAACCCGCTCCGCGTCGCCGGAGCCATCCGAGCCATCCGAGCCATCCGAGCCGCCATGTCCACCGTCGCGCCCGTTTCCGGATCACCCGCTGC
>DATAQT010000223.1:0-16443 GCA_036264535.1 Paraburkholderia sp.
CGGCTGTTGGGCGATTATCTGATCGCGCCCGACGTTTCGCTCGCGCATATCAAACTCGATGGCGATGTGGGTTTCGACGCTATCGTCGTCGAGCGTGCGGGCGCGAATGGGCCGGTGCGCGATGTCGCGGGCGTCGACTACGGACGCCTTCACGCCGCGCTCACTAACGCGATTCGCGAGTGCGTGCTGAGTCTATCCGGCAACGCCGCGCAACGGTGCCGCGCGTCGATCGCTCACCTGGTGAAGCTCTCACGGCGTCTTGAAGCGTCGCTAGGGACCCATGAAGAAGGCTTGCTCGACCTGAAGTCGCGAGTGCGGTCGGAATCTTTCTGAGGCGCCCTTCAAACACCCGGTCTCAGCGTGATCGTGAACGACCGTGGCGTCTCGCCGTTTTCATCGCGCGGCATCGGATCGGAGCGCTTGACCGCCTCGGCGGCGGCCTTGTCCCACGCCCGATCGCCGCTCGATCGTACGATCTTCACCGATTCGAGACTGCCTGCCGAGGTGCAGTGCACTTCGACCACGGTTTCCCGTTGATCGCTCTTGCCGCTCCAGACGATGTTGGGCCGCACGCGCTGCCGGACGAGATCCGCGTAATCGAACACCTTCGCCGCGGAGGCGGCTTGCCGAGGCGCCGCCGACGCGAAGTTTTTCAGTGCAGTGATCAGTAACGCCGCCGAACGTCTGCTGGTGTCGAGCTCGGCCAGCGTGATCCATTCGCGCGCGGGCTGCGGCGTTTTATCGAACGCCTGGCGGTAGAAGCGCATCGCCTTGCACCACGCCTCGGGCGAAAGCTCCCCCTGACGGCCGCTCGTCAACAGACCAAGATCGTCGGCCTCGGAAGGGGCGCGATTCAATGCATCCGCGATCGATGCCGAGAGCGCCAGTTGTCCGCGCAGCCGTTGTCCTGGCGTGACTTGCGGCAGCGGCGTGGTTTGCGTCGACTGTTTGATCAGGTTGAACATCGCCTGCAATTGCGCCTGCATTTCCGCGTCGCTCTCCGTTGCCATCGACAGATAGCGCGACGTGATCATCTGCATATTCTTGAGCCCGCCGCAATCGGGCGGTGCATCGTTCAGCGCGCGCGTCGTCAGGCCCAGCAACTGGTCGCGGTCCTGCTGCGAGATGCGCGCCATGCCGTCCAGCACACCCAGCGCGCGTGCGAGCACGGCGGGGCCTGCCGTAGCCGGATTGCTGTCGGGCGAAAAGTAGTAGCGCTGGATATCTGGATCGGCGGTCAGTTTCTGCGCCCAGTCCGCGAGTAGCTTCGCTTTGGACGAGTCGGCCGGAATGCCGAAGCGGTTGGCCACCTCGGCGGGGTCGAGCGGTTTGCCGGGTTGAAACGGCAGGGCGGTCGAGAGCAGCGAAGGACCGGTCGCAGGAGCCGGAAAAGACGGTAGACGCGCGAAGTCCGTGTTGCTCGCGGCCGGCGCAATGCCCGCACGCGGCAGATTGAAAACGAAATTCGTCTCGACCGCCACCGGCTGGTTGTCCACTCCCGCGAAGGGTCTGCACTGGGCCCGCCGCGCCGCTTGCAAGGCGAGGTTGTCGAACGCCGGATTGCCCGACGATACCTCGACGACCACGTCGCCGATCTGTCCACGTTCGTCGACCCACGCGCGCACGATTGCGTTGGGATGCGGCGCCTGCTCGAGGGCAGCGCCGCCGGACTTCAGATCGTCGGTGGACAAACCGTAGGTGCAGGCCATGCTCTGCGCCGGCACGAAGTGCGGTGTCGAGGTGATCGTGGCACGGGCGGCGCCCGTACCGACGAGGCAGGTGAGCAGCAGCGACGTTTTTGTCAGGCGGACAGGCAGGAGACTCCAGCAACGGAGCAGGTGCGGCTTTTTCATTGTCTTTATCGGGTGGGCAACGCTTGCTGGGCATGGTGACATACCTTCGTGCCCAGGGCTATATGACGTGTCGCATGCGTCGGTAGGCCGCTTCGAGCTGTCGGGCGAAGCGCGCGCCGTCCATCAGTGGGGAGCGCTCGAGCCGCCCACGCAGTTCCTCGTGCAAGGTCTGGAGACGTGACAGGTCGAGCGCGAGAGCGACGGCCGCTTCGACGTAGCGCTCGTCGCTGTCGGCCGCGAGTTCCAGAAGATCGAGATTCGCGAGCTGGCTCAGTCCACCTCGGCCGACCGCCGTTTGCCCCACGCGCGTGACGACCGGCACGCCCATCCACAGTGCGTCGAGCGTCGTCGTGTGGCCGTTGTACGGGAACGTGTCGAGCGCGATGTCGATCGCGTGATATGACGCGCGATAAGACGGGAAATAGAGCCGGAGTGCACCGTCTTTTCCCTGAAAAGAGCTTGTAGATCAGTTAGTTACAGAGTATTTCGGTATGCTCGCGTTCAGCCTCGTGAAAGTCGGTCGGGGTCCTGGCGGCTGCTGTTGAGCGCCAGCATGCTCTGCTCCCGACCCGTGCGGCAGCCACGGCGCGCACGAGCTTCTCCCGGCCCGCCGGCGATTCGGACCCGGCCTCTGCCGTGCTGTCAGGCGAACTCGAGTACAACGTGTGCAACCAGCACGGCCGCCGTGGCAATCGTCGCGAACCAACTGAGCGCGCGCAGCGACCAGTGTGCTGCAAGGTCTCCCACTGCTTCACGTCTGGAACTCAGCAGAACGAGAAGTACGAGCACCGGAGTGACGGTCATCCCGTTGACTATGGCGCTCCAGTAGAGCGCCGTGATCGGCTCGACACGACAGGCGGCCAGCGCCACCGCGGCAGCCATGCCGACCGCCATGATCGCGGCAAGCAACCAAGCGATCCGGCGATCGCGTTGCTCGCCGCGTCGCCACTGAAACGAACTCGCCACCGCGTGCGCAGCCGAACCCGCGAGAGGTGGCAACGCCAGCGACGCCGAGCCGAACAGCGCGAGCGCCAGAACGTGGCCCGCGTAGCCATGGGTGAGCGGCTCCAGTACGGCGGCCATCTGCACCGTCTGGCCGGCAGGCGTGCGCTGCAGCAGATGCAATGTCGCCGCCGCCGCGATCATCACGCAGATCGCGACCGCATTCGAGAGCGCGGTTCTCAGCAGGGTATCGCGACGCGCCTTGCTCATCTTTCTGTCCAATGCTTCACGCCGGGCCGGCTCACCGTCTTCGACGTCCTGAGCTTCCTGCTCGGCCTGGGCGAACAACAGATAGGGACTGACGGTCGTGCCGAGCACGGCGATCAGCATCGTCACGTAGCCTTCGTTCCAGACCACGCGCGGAACGAACGAGCGGATGGCGACCGTCTGCCACGGCACCTCGACGATCAGGACGACGCCGACATACGCGAACATCGCGAACGTGAGCCACTTGAGCACCTGCGCGTAACGCGCATAGGGAACGTGCCATTGCAGCACGAGCGATGCGCAGCCTGACATGAGCGTGAGCCATGCGAGCGAACCGCCGCAGAAGACGCGCAGCGCGATGCCCATCGCGAGAACATCGACGGTGATATTGAACGTATTGGCGATCAGGAAGCGCGCGACGGCAAAGTAGAAGAACAGCGGCGAGTAATGCTCCCGCATGTTCACCGTCAATCCGCGGCCGGTAATCGCAGCGACGCGGCTGCCAATCAGTTGCAGGGCGACGGTCGATGGATAAGTGAGGACGCACACCCATAGCAGGTCGAAGCCATACCATGCGCCCGCGAGGGTGTAAGTGGCGAGGCCGCTCGGATCGTTGTCCGACGCGGTAGTAACGAGCCCGGGGCCGACGTCCGCCGCCCATGAATGCGCGGGGCGGGCGCTGCCCTTCAGGCTGCCATCCGGCTTGTTATGACGAAAACGCATCGGGCGACTCGGCGAGTGGATTGCCGTTGCCACGCACGAAACGTTCCTTTCGCCGACGTCGCCCAGATTCCTGGAGACGGCAGGAGCCCGAATCTCCTGAAAAGCCGGACTATTTCAAAGAATTAGTTCCGTCCTGAGACGTGGAGAGCATCCGCTCCACATACCGCGCAATCAGATCGATCTCCAGATTCACCCGCACCCCATCGCGCAGATGTTTGAGCGCCGTCACCTGCACCGTATGCGGGATCAGATTGATCGAAAACTCGCAGCCATCGTCGCGATCCTCGACGGAATTCACGGTCAGGCTCACGCCATTGACGGTAATCGACCCCTTGTACGCGAGATAGCGGCCGATCTCGCGCGGCGCCAGAATGCGCAGCTCGTGCGATTCGCCGACCGGTGCGAAACGGGTGACGGTGCCGAGCCCGTCGACGTGTCCGGACACGATATGTCCGCCGAGCCGGTCATGCGCGCGCAGCGCTTTCTCGAGATTGACCTCGCCGGTTTCGCCGAGACCGGCCGTGCGGTTCAGACTCTCGCGCGACACGTCGACCTCGAACGAATGAGCGGTCTTTGCCACCACCGTCATGCAGGCGCCCTGGATCGTGATGCTGTCGCCGAGCTGAACGTCGGCGAGATCGAGACCGCCGGCCTCGACGTTCAGGCGCACGCCGGCGTCGCCGCCCGCGCCGAGCGGCTTGACTGATTCGATGCGGCCCACTGCCGCGACGATTCCTGTAAACATCGTGCTAGTCCTTGATCATTTCGAAACGGTGGGAGAGACGTTGTCGGTCGCGGGTACGGCTGTCGGCGCGAAGCGCGCGAGGATCCGCAGATCGTCGCCGATGCGCTCGATCGTGTGGAAATTCAGCTTCACGCGGTCTTCGAGCAGCTCGGGCGAGTCCAGATTGAACATGCTCATCGAGTCCATGCCGAGCAGGCTCGGCGCGAGATAGACGAGCAGTTCGTCGACGCAGCCTTCGCGCAGCAGCGACCCGTTCAGCTTGTAGCCGGCCTCGACGTGCAGCTCGTTCACGTTGCGCTCGCCGAGCACGCTCAGCATGCGCGGCAGATCGACCTTGCCGAACGCGTTCGGCAGCGGCACGATCTCGGCGCCGCGCTCGCGCAGCGCGCTCGCGCGTTCTTCGAGGCGCGCATCGAGCTCGCCGCAGAAGATCAGCGTCGGCGCGCCGGCCAGGATCTGCGCGTCGAGCGGCACCTCGAGCTGGCTGTCGATCAGCACACGGTGCGGCTGGCGCGGCGTATCGACTGCGCGCACGGTCATGCGCGGATCGTCCTCACGCACGGTGCCGATGCCGGTCAGGATCGCCGATGCGCGCGCACGCCAGGCATGACCGTCGGCGCGCGCGGCCGCGCCCGTGATCCACTGGCTTTCGCCCGACGGCAAGCCGGTGCGCCCATCGAGCGATGCCGCCACTTTCATGCGCACCCACGGACGGCCGCGCGTCATGCGCGACACGAAGCCGATGTTCAGCTCCCGCGCTTCGTTCGCGAGCAGCCCGCAGCGCACTTCGATACCGGCCTCGCGCAGCATCGAAAGACCTCGGCCGGAGACCTGCGGATTGGGATCTTCCATCGCCGCGATCACGCGGCCGATCTGCGCTTCGATCAGCGCGTTCGCGCACGGCGGCGTGCGGCCGAAATGGCTGCACGGTTCGAGCGTCACGTAAGCGGTCGCGCCGCGCAGATCGTGGCCGCGCGAGCGCGCGTCCTTCAGCGCGCGAATCTCGGCGTGATCCTGGCCGGCCGGCTGCGTAAAGCCTTCGCCGATCACCTCGCCGTTTCTGACGAGCACGCAACCGACGCGTGGATTCGGGTCGGTCGTGTACATGCCGCGCTTTGCTAGCGCGAGCGCGCGTTCCATGTGGACGAAATCGGTTTGCGAGAACATCGGTGTCCGTTGTGGTGCGGTGTCTGGGTCGTACGGGTTGCGGCCTTTGCGTCAGGCCGGGGTTTAGCCCTTCAGCGATGCGAATGCGCCGCGCGCGACCTCGATCGTCGCGTCGATCACCGCGTCGTCGTGCGCGCTCGACACGAAGCCTGCCTCATAGGCGGACGGCGCGAAGTACACGCCCGCGTCGAGCATCTTGTGGAAGAACGCGTTGAAGCGCGGCACGTCGCTCTGGGTGACTTCAGCGAAGCTCGTCGGGATCGATTCACGGAAGTAGAGGCCGAACATGCCGCCGAGCGCGTCGGCCGCGAACGGCACCTCCGCTTCGCGTGCCGCTTTCGCGAGGCCTTGCGCGAGACGCGTGGTGCGCGCGGCGAGCGTTTCGTAGAAGCCGGGCGCCTGGATCAGCTGCAGCGTCTTCAGGCCGGCCGCGACCGCGATCGGATTACCCGACAGCGTGCCCGCCTGGTAGACGCCGCCGAGCGGCGCGAGGTGAGCCATGATGTCGCGCCGGCCGCCGAACGCCGCCGCCGGCATGCCGCCGCCGATCACCTTGCCGAGGCAGGTGAGGTCCGGCGTGATGCCGTAGAGCTGCTGCGCACCGCCGAGCGCGACGCGGAAGCCGCACATCACTTCATCGAAAATCAGCACCGAGCCGTACTCGGTGCACATGCGCCGCAGCGCCTGCAGGAATTCAGGCGTTGCGCGCACGAGGTTCATGTTGCCCGCGACCGGCTCGACGATGACCGATGCGATCTCGTCGCCGAACGCCTTGAACGCTTCTTCGAGCTCGGCGACGTTGTTGTATTCGAGCACGGTGGTGTGCTTCGCGATATCGACCGGCACGCCCGCCGAGGTCGGATTGCCGAAGGTCAACAGACCCGAGCCGGCCTTCACGAGCAGGCTGTCCGCGTGGCCGTGATAGCAGCCTTCGAACTTGACGATGCGGCTGCGGTTCGTGAAGCCGCGCGCAAGACGCAGCGCGCTCATCGTCGCCTCGGTGCCGCTCGACACCATGCGCACCTGTTCGATCGACGGCACCAGCTTGCAGATTTCCTCGGCGATCTCGACTTCCGACTCGGTCGGCGCGCCGAACGAGAAGCCGTTCGCGAGCACGCGCTGCACGGCTTCGAGCACTTCGGGATGAACGTGGCCGAGGATCATCGGTCCCGACGAGCCGATGTAATCGGTATAGCGCTGGCCGTCCGCGTCCCAGAAGTACGGCCCTTGCGCGCGCTCGACGAAGCGCGGGGTGCCGCCAACGGAGCGGAAAGCGCGCACCGGCGAATTCACGCCGCCGGGGATCGTGCGTTGGGCGCGTTCGAAGAGGATTTCGTTTCTGGACATGGCGATGGCTGGAATATGGAACACGGGTTGCGCAGCGGCGCAAAGGGCCTCGGACGATTCCCGCGGGCACTTCGCGCAATGCTGGGATGGATCGAGAAATTGTACCGGAGTCGGCGGCGGCGGGCTGTGCGGGCGGGCGGTCGCGGCGGCGCGCGTGTTGCCTAGCGGTTCGGCGCGAGGAGGGGCGGCGGCTTGCGCTTGCCGGTCAATTCGGCCCAACGTTTCTCCAGCGCGCCTTCGGCGATCGGTTTGATGATCGTGCCGGAGCTTTGCGCATCCCACGTCTGTACCGAGAACGGATGCACGCGCAGTTGATCGCGCGTGATGACCGGTGCGTGACGCGCGTCGACGAGCCAGTCGTAGACGAAGTCGATGCACAGCCGGTAGCCGCGCTTGGCCGACGTGTCAGGGACTTCGTAGGGTGCGCGCGTCACGTAGCCCGAGCCGAAGATGCCCTTCGGCTCCTGCGCGACGCGATGCAGGAACACGCGATCGCCGGGCAGGATGCCGCGCGCGAAGCCGCAGCCCCACACGTCGGCGACCGCGTCGCCGGCTGCCACGCGTTTCGCGATGTCGGGCAACTCGGGCCACGGCCATTTCTTGGGGCTCCAGATCAGCAGGAAGGCGGTCATCGCGGGTTCGAACGGCAGGGGAAGGGCAGGCGGCAGCTTAACCGATCGGCTCACGATCCGCCGCGCGGTTCTGTCGCACAACGTCCACAGCAGCGCAGTACGAGCGCAACCTGCCGGTTAACCGTCGCGTACAATCGAGCCCATCAGCTGACGGCCATTTCCGCTTCACCCATTGCGCCGCCGAAGTCGGCGCGGCGTTCCATCCGGATTTCCCATGTCTCACGTCGTCAAACGCCGGCCCGATGGCCGGCTGATCCTGTTGCTCGGCGCGCTGGCCGCGTGCGGGCCGATTTCCATCGACATGTATCTGCCGAGCCTGCCGACCATCGCGCAGGCCTTCGCGGTCAGCACCGGCGCCGCGCAATCGACGCTCACGAGCTTCATGTTCGGCTTCTCGATCGGCATGCTGCTGTACGGTCCGCTGTCCGATGCGTATGGCCGTCGGCCGATCCTGCTTGGCGGCATCATCATGTATGCGCTCGCGAGCATCGCGTGCGCGCTGTCGTTCTCGATCGACTCGCTGGTCGGTTTCCGCTTCTTGCAGGCGTTGGGCGCGGGCGCGGCATCGGTGCTCGCGCGCGCGATCGCGCGTGACGCGCACGAGCCGGGCGACGCGGCGCGCGTCCTGTCGATGATCGCAATCGTCACGGCGATCGGCCCGCTGCTCGCACCGCTGATCGGCGGACAGTTGCTGCTGCTGGGCGGCTGGCGCGCGGTGTTCGTCGTGCTGACGCTGTTCGGTTCCGTGTGCGCAGTGACCGCATTCCTGAAGGTGCCTGAGACGTGGCCGCGCGAGATGCGGGCGCAGTCGGCGCTGCTGAGATCGTTCGGCGCGTATGGCGCGCTGCTGCGCGATCCGGTCGCGTGGGGACACATGCTGTGCGGCGGCATGGCGTTCGCGTCGATGTTCGCGTACATCACGGCAACGCCGTTCGTGTACATCGAGTATTTCCACGTGTCCGCGCAGCATTATGGCTTTCTGTTTGCGCTGAACATCGTCGGCATCATGTTCGGCAATTACCTGAATACGCGGCTCGTCGGCCGGCTCGGGCCGGTGCCGATCATTGCGTTCGCGGCGACCGTGAGCTTCGTTGCGTCGCTGTTCGTGTGCATCGTGTCGCTGACGGGATGGGGCGGTTTGTGGTCGATCGTGTTCGGACTGTTTTTCGTCGTCAGCGTGGTGGGCGTGTTGTCCGCCAACTGCACGACCGATCTGATGCATCGCTATCCGGCCAACGCGGGCGCCGCGGCGGCCGTCTTCGGCGCCGTGCAGCTCGCGCTCGGCGCGCTGTCGAGCCTCGCGGTCGGGCTGTGGCAGGACGGCACGCCGAAGGGCATGGGTATCGTGGTCGGCGCCGCGGGCTCCCTGTGCTACGTCGGTCGCATGCTCGTGATGCGATGGCACGCGAACAGGACGCCGGTTGCGGTTTCGTGAGCAGTGTCGGGATACGGCGCCTGAGCACTGCGCGAGCGCTGTGAAAGTGGCGTGAAAGCTGTATGACGCTTGTGCTACCCTGGCCGCGTGCATTGGCCAACGCGTGAGTTCAGCGGGCGCGTCTCCGGTAAACACCTGGTGTTGCGCGCGCACCACCGTGCGTCGCGGATTGCATTGCTATGATGAAGCCACTGTTCCTCGGAGCGGCAATCATGGCGATCAAAGACCTGACGGATGGCGAACGGCAACATGCCGCCTTCGCCGAAGCGCAACGGCTGGCCGACAGCGGCGCTTATTACGATTACACCGACATCGAATATGTCTTGCGCTTTGATTACGGGTTGACGGATGTATCGGCTTTGCTCGATGGGCAGCTGATGCATCGCGATCTGAATCGTCGTTGTGCGGATGCGCGCGAGAAGCTAGAGATGGCGGCCGCGTGATGCGCGATGCGCCTTGCGCGGGCTTGTGCTGAATGAAGCACGGTGATGAGCCGCCCGGAGATTTTCACTTCTGGAGTGGTTCATGACCGATAGCACGCACGCCTCACGTTTGCCCCACACCGACAATCCAGCCGCGCTCGCGAAACCGGGCGGTCACTACAGTCACGTCGCGGTCGCGAATGGCTTCGTGTTCGTGTCCGGGCAATTGCCGATCAATGCACAAGGCGAAAAGCTCGCCGACGCGCCATTCGACGCGCAGGCCGAACAGGTTCTGGCCAACGTGAAGGCCGCGCTCGAAAGCGTCGGTAGCAGCGTCGCGCAACTGGTGCAGGTGCGCGTGTATGTCGTCGATGTCGAACATTGGGCCAGCTTCAATCAGATCTACACGCGCTGGGCCGGCGAGGCAAAACCGGCCCGGGCGGTCGTGCCGGTGCCGCAATTGCACTATGGGTTCAAGATCGAAGTCGAGGCGGTGGCGGTGGTTTAACTTGTGACGGCGGAAATGGAATACGTTCGACACCTTTCGAGCCGGCGGCGTTTTTCAGAGCCGCAAAAACAATCTATGGTCAGCCTGACTTTTGCAAGCGAGTTGGTGTTGGCGTAAATTGGGCGTGCGCAAATCTATCCGGGGTCGTGATGGGAACAGGTTCCCGCCCCATGATGAGAGCCGCACCGGGCAAACCTCAAAAAACCCTCAGCGTTCGGACGCTGTTGTTTTTGTCAGGTTGCTTGCCCGGCCGTTGAGCCGTTTATGTCTTCACGTATCTCGCGTCGCAAAACCAGGGCGTGACTGGGTAAAGGGAATAACGAGGCGACGCGCGGTGTCAGGCTGCTGCTACAGCCTGGTCACCTTGGTAGCGCGTTCCCTTGGCGAGGATGGCCCAGCCGATCCTCGCCAATTTGTTGGCCAATGCGCAGGCCACCACATTCGAGTGTCGCCGGGTCAACAAGCTGCGCACCCAGACACCCAGACGATCGGTGCGTCGTTCGACCTGCAGCATGAGAACGCGCGCACATTGCACCAGTAGTCGCCTCAAATTCTTGTCGCCGCGTTTGCTGATGCCCAGCAGTGTCGGCTTGCCGCCCGTGCTGTATTGGCGTGGCACCAGCCCGATGGACGCCGCGAACTGGCGCGCGCTGGTGAACTGCTGCGCATCCCCCAATTCGATTGCCAGTACGCTGGTCGTGATGGGGCCGATGCCCGGAATTTCCAGCAGGCGCTGGCTGCGCTCGTCCTCGCGTAGTTGCCGTATTAACTCGCTCTCGATCTGCCCGATTTGCTCATCGAGGTATTTGAAATGCGCGTGCAGACGTTCGAGCAGTGCGACTAGCCGCGGCGGCAGATCATGTGCGACCAGCACGGCCGGCAACCGGCGAATCACAGCCTTTCCCTGGGGCAAGCTCACCCCGAACTCCAATAGAAAAGCATGAATCTGGTTAACCGTGCCGGTACGGTCGCGCACCAGCGCCTCACGCACGCGATGGAGCGCCGAAAGCGTCTGCTGCGCCTCGTTGCGCGGGCTAACGAACCGCATGCTCGGACGCGACGCGGCCTCGCAGATTGCTTGGGCATCGGCGAAGTCGTTCTTGTTGCCCTGCACGAACGGTTTGACGAACTGCGGTGAAATCAGCTTTGCCTGGTGCCCGAGTTCCTGGACGCGACGGGCGACCCAGTGAGCGCCAGCACACGCTTCCATGACCACCGTGCAGCCAGGGGAATTGCCCAGCAACGCGAACATCTGGCTGCGCGTGAGTTTCTTGCGGAACACCATGCGCCCCGATGCCGATTGCGCGTGGAGGTGGAAGCAATGCTTGCCAAGATCGATGCCGATCAACGAGATGGTGTCCATGACGATCTCCCGAAAAGGAAACAGCCCGATCAGCGTAAGCCGATCGAGCTGTTTCGGTCAGGCTGACCATCTCATTAAACCCCGTCGTTCACAAGAATCGACGGGGTTGCAGTACTACAGAATCTGGCGGAGGCGGTGAGATTCGAACTCACGGAAGGATCACTCCTTCGCCGGTTTTCAAGACCGGTGCCTTAAACCACTCGGCCACACCTCCAAGCCGCAAATTGTAACCTGGAAAAACTTCGCTGCCGAGTCCAGGCGACCCGCCACTACTGCGGATCCTTCAGGAACAGCGCCTGCAAGTCGTTCAGGAACGCCTGGCCGAGCGGCGTCGGCGCGATCCGTTCGTGGTCGCGTGTGATCAGCTTGCGCCGTTCCGCTTCCTGCAATGCCGGTTCGATTGTCGTCATCGACAGGCCGGTGCGTTCGATGAACCGATGCACCGGAAATCCTTCGACGAGGCGCAGCGCATTCAGCATGAACTCGAACGGCAGATCGCGCGGCCCGACCTCGTGCTCTTCCTGCACGCCTGCACCGGCCCTGGCCTGCTCGATGAACGTCGTCGGATGCTTGTAGCGCGCCTGGCGCACGATGCGATTCGGAAACGACAGCTTCGTATGCGCGCCCGCGCCGATGCCAAGATAGTCACCGAAACGCCAGTAGTTCAGATTGTGTTTGCTCTGCCGATGCGGCTGCGCATACGCCGACACCTCGTAGTGACCGTAGCCGGCCTCGGCGGTGCGCTGATGGATCCAGTCCTGCATGTCCGCGGATGCGTCGTCGTCGGGCAAGGCGGGCGGGAACTTGGCGAACAGCGTGTTCGGCTCGAGCGTCAGGTGATACAGCGACAGATGCGGCGGCGCAAACGACAACGCCGTTTCCACGTCGGCCTGGCATTCGGCGAGCGTTTGCTTTGGCAGCGCGAACATCAGGTCGAGGTTGAAGTTGTCGAACGTGGTCGCGGCGACGTCGACCGCGTGGCGCGCCTGTGCCGCATCGTGAATACGGCCGAGCGCCTTCAGATGCGTTTCGTTGAAACTCTGGATGCCCACCGACAAGCGATTCACGCCGCTCGCGCGAAACTGCGCGAACTTGTCGGCTTCGAACGTGCCGGGGTTGGCTTCGAGCGTGATTTCCGCGTCGGCGTCGAGCGGCAGCAGCGCGCGAATATCCGACAGCATGCGATCGAGTCCCGCGGCCGACAGCAGACTCGGCGTGCCCCCGCCAATGAACACCGTATGGACCTGGCGGCCCCAGATCAGCGGCAACGCCATTTCCAGGTCGGCGCGCAATGCGTCGAGGTAGTCGTTCTCCGGGAACGTCTCGCCTTTCCACTCGTGCGAATTGAAATCGCAATACGGGCACTTGCGCACGCACCACGGAAAATGCACGTACAGCGCAAGCGGCGGCAGCGACGTCAACCGGATGCTGCCCGGCGACGTGAACGCCTTGACGATACCTGTGCCGATGTCCGCCGGCGTCGGTCGGATCGGAATCACGTTTCCTCCGACAGACGCACGAGCAGTTGTCGCAGCGCGATCGCGCGATGGCTGCTCGCGTTCTTGACCGCGGGCTCGAGCTCGGCGGCGCTCGCGTTCAGCGACGGCAGATAGAAGTACGGGTCGTAACCGAAGCCATGCTCGCCGCGCGGCGCGTCGAGAATTTCGCCATGCCAGCGGCCTTCGGCAATCAGGGGTTCGGGATCGTCCGCGTGACGTACGAGTGCAAGCACGCAGTAGTAATAGCCGCGCCGATCGCTCGCGCCGCGCAGTTCGTCGACGAGGCGCGCGTTGTTCGCCGCGTCGCTTTTTTCCCCGCCGGCGAGTTGCGCGAAGCGCGCCGAATAGACGCCGGGCGCACCGCGCAGAGCGCGCACGCAAAGGCCCGAGTCGTCGGCGAGCGCGGGCAGGCCGGTGAGCTTCGCCGCGTGACGCGCCTTGGTCAGCGCGTTTTCGACGAACGTGGGATGCGGCTCTTCCGCTTCCGGCACGTTGAGCTCGCCTTGCGCAATCAACTCGATGCCGGCCGCGCCCAGCAGCGCCGCGAACTCGCGCAGCTTGCCCGCGTTGTTCGACGCGAGCACGACCTTTTTCAACGGCATGCCCGACATTGCGCCGTGAGCGTGATTCGCGCCGCCGTTCTGACGAACCTCATTCACTGCTGCACTCCCAGCGCCGCTTTCTGCTTCGCGATCAGCGTGCTGATGCCGTCGCTCGCGAGATCGAGCAGCGCATTCATTTCTGTGCGCGAGAACGGCACGCCTTCCGCGGTACCCTGAATTTCGACGAAGCCGCCCGCGCCCGTCATCACGACGTTCATGTCGGTGTCGCACTGCGAGTCTTCGTCGTAGTCGAGGTCGAGCAGCGGCACGCCGTCGTACACGCCGACCGAAATCGCGGCGACGTAATCCGTGATCGGCGAGCTTTCGATACGACCCGTCGCGAGCAACCTGGCGACCGCATCGTGCGCGGCGACGAATGCGCCGGTGATGCTCGCGGTGCGCGTGCCGCCGTCGGCCTGGATCACGTCGCAGTCGAGATTGATCGTGCGCGCGCCGAGTTTCTCGAGATCGAACACCGTGCGCAGCGCGCGGCCGATCAGCCGCTGGATTTCCTGGGTGCGGCCGGTTTGCTTGCCGCGCGCGGCTTCGCGGTCGCTGCGCGTATGCGTGGCGCGCGGCAGCATGCCGTATTCGGCGGTAAGCCAGCCCTGGCCGCGGTCGCGCAGAAACGGCGGCACGCTCTCGCTGACGCTCGCGGTGCAAATCACCTTGGTGTCGCCGAACTCGACCAGCACCGAGCCCTCCGCATGCTTCGTGTAGTGACGCGTGATGCGCACGTCGCGCAACTGGTTGGGCTGGCGGCCGCTGGGGCGTTGGGTGTCGTTGCTCATGTCGGGATGGATTGGCAGAGGAGGGAAGAGGGAAGAGGCAAAACTGTAATTTTACCGCCGATCGGGTAGGGCGGTTGCCCATACGGATGGCACGCGAAGTTGTGGGCGACGCGTGCGGCGTGAGTACGTCAGGGACATCTTGACGACGAGCGGCCATCCGTAGTGATAAAGCACGCGCGTGTCGAGCCGCATCCCTGCTCGCTCGCGAGCGGATGCCGCCGTCAAAAATGGGATAATGCCGGTTCCCCGCCCCGCGTCTCGTACACGCCGGGCGATCCGCTTCTCAGGCCAACGTCCAACGCTTGGCCGCAATCGCGAGAAATACGATGATCTACAGCATGACTGGCTATGCGAGCGCCACGCGCGAACTCGTGGCGGCCTCGGGCACGGGTGGTGTCAGCGTGTCGGTCGAATTGCGCACGGTGAACTCGCGCTTTCTCGATCTGAACTTCCGCATGCCGGAAGACGTACGTGTCGTCGAACCGACGCTGCGCGAGATGCTGATGAACAAGCTCTCGCGCGGCAAGGTCGACATTCGCGTGAATCTGCAGCGCAGCGAGCAGTCGGCGAACGCGGGCGCGATCAATCGCGACGCGCTCTCGCAACTCGCGCAGCTGGAACGCACGGTGCTCGACACATTCCCTGATGCCGGCCGTCTGCGCACTGGGGAAATCCTGCGCTGGCCGGGCGTGCTTGCCGAAAGCGGCATCGCGCCCGAGACGCTGCGCGACGCGGTGCTCGCATGCGGCAAGCAGGCGATTGCAGACCTGATCGACGTGCGCGCGCGCGAAGGCGCGCAACTCGCGACGATGCTGCTCGCGAACGTCACCGAAATGGAGACGATCGTTACGAAGATCACGCCGCTCGTGCCTGAACTGATAACGCGGCATCAGCAGAAGATCGTCGAGCGCCTGCAGGAAGCGCTCGGCATTGCCACGACGGAGGGGGCCGCGACGATCGTATCGCGTGAAGAGATCAACGAGCGGATTCGCCAGGAAGTGACGATGTACGGCATTCGCATCGACATCGCCGAAGAGCTGTCGCGTCTCACCGCGCACCTGAACGAAACGCGTCACGTGATCGAGAAAGGCGGCAAGGTCGGCAAGCGGCTCGACTTCATGATGCAGGAGCTGAACCGCGAAGCGAACACGCTCGGCTCGAAGGCGGCGGCGAAGGAACTCGCGGATTCGTCGATGACGCTGAAGCTCCTGATCGAACAGATGCGCGAGCAGGTACAGAATCTCGAATAAGGCTGGAGCACTACACATCATGACCGACCACCACTCACGCGAAACCGGCGCGCCACGCCATCCGTATGCCGGCGCTTATCCCGGCAATCTGTTCATGGTCGTCGCGCCGTCGGGCGCGGGCAAGTCGACGCTCGTGAACGCATTGCTCGCGAGCGACGACGCGATTCGTCTGTCGATCTCCTACACGACGCGCCCGCCGCGTCCGAAGGAGCAGGACGGTGAGCACTATCACTTCACGACCGTCGAAGATTTCATGCAGCGCCACGACACGGGCGAGTTCCTCGAAAGCGCGGAAGTGCACGGCAATTACTACGGCACGTCGCGCGTGTGGATCGAGGACCAGATGAAAAACGGCCATGACGTGCTGCTCGAAATCGACTGGCAGGGCGCGCAGCAGGTGAAGAAGCAATTCCATAACGCGGTGGAGATTTTCATTCTGCCGCCGTCGCTCGAAGCGCTCGAAGAGCGTCTGAAAAAGCGCGGCCAGGACGAGCCGAACGTGATCACGCGACGCCTGCTCGCGGCGGGCGGCGAGATGGCGCACGCGGCCGAAGCGGAGTACGTCGTGATCAACGAGAACTTCGATCGCGCGCTCGCCGAACTGCAGTGCCTCGTCGGTGCGACGCGCTCGCGCTTCGCGTCGCAGTACGCGCGTCACACGCAGCTTTTCATGCAGCTCGGCATCCACCTGCCGCACGGGTGAGCGCGGCGTGGTGTCAGGCACATAAGGTAGAATAAGCAACATACTGAGAAGGAACCCAACATGGCCCGCATTACCGTCGAAGACTGCCTCAAACAGATCCCGAACCGTTTCGAACTCGCGCTTGCCGCAACCTATCGCGCGCGTCAGCTCGCTCAAGGCCACACGCCGAAGATCGAAAGCCGCGACAAGCCCAC
>DATAQT010000258.1:0-6569 GCA_036264535.1 Paraburkholderia sp.
CCTGCGATATCAAGGATCCGACGCAGAATATCGTGTGGGTCACGCCGGAAGGCGGCGGCGGCCCGAACTATCCGAATATGTGATTGGCGTGCTGTATGCCTTCGCGGCGCTGTGCGAAAACCGGCAGCGTCGTGAAGGCAAAACCCGATGGTGCGTTCGCACTGTCGTCCGCGCGCTGTGTTGCGCGTTTCGTTCGTCCCTTCCCAATTCCCATTTATGGCGGCCCGTTTGCCGCCAATCGCGGGGCCGCGTCGGCGTTACGGCGCGCTCGCCGCGATCTTCGGCGTGCTGACGGCCACGTCGCCGCATTGCGCGCGATGACGCAGCGCATGATCGATCAGCACGAGCGCGAGCGTCGACTCGGCGATCGGCGTCGCGCGAATGCCGACGCACGGGTCGTGCCGCCCGAAAGTTTCGACGACCGCTGGTTGCCCGGCCTTGTCGATCGAACGGCGCGGCGTGCGAATGCTCGACGTCGGCTTGATCGCGATCGACACCGTGATGTCCTGCCCCGTCGAAATACCACCGAGCACGCCGCCCGCGTGATTACCGACGAAGCCCTCCGGCGTCAGCTCGTCGCCATGCACCGAGCCGCGTTGCGCGACGCTCGCGAAACCCGCGCCGATCTCGACGCCCTTCACGGCGTTGATGCCCATCATCGCGTGCGCGATGTCGGCATCGAGGCGGTCGAACAGCGGCTCGCCAAGGCCGACCGGCACACCGGAGGCGACCACGTTGATGCGCGCGCCGATCGAATCGCCGTCCTTGCGCAGCGCGTCCATATACGCTTCGAGCTGCGGCACGATTTCCGCGTTCGGCACGAAGAACGGGTTTTCGCGCACCTGCGCCCAGTCGACGAACGGCACGTCGATCTCGCCGAGCGCCGCCATATAGCCGCGGATCTCGGTGCCGAACTTCTCGCGCAGCCACTTCTTCGCGACCGCGCCCGCTGCGACCGTCGGCGCCGTCAGCCGCGCCGACGACCGGCCGCCGCCGCGGTAATCACGAATGCCGTACTTCTGCCAGTAGGTGTAGTCGGCGTGGCCGGGGCGGAACGTCTCGGCGATGTTGCCGTAGTCCTTGCTGCGCTGGTCGGTGTTGCGGATCAGCAGCGCGATCGGCGCGCCGGTGGTCTGACCTTCGAACACGCCCGACAGGATCTCGACCTTGTCCTCTTCCTGGCGCTGCGTCACGTGGCGCGACGTGCCCGGCTTGCGGCGATCGAGTTCGAACTGGATATCGGCTTCGTTGAGCGCCATGCCCGGCGGGCAGCCGTCGATCACGCAGCCGATAGCGGGACCGTGCGATTCGCCGAAGGTCGTGACAGTGAAAAGCGTACCGAGCGTATTGCCGGACATGGGCGTCGTCCAAAGAAATGCGGGGAGAACGCTATTATGCCAGCCCGCTCGAGTCGAAGATGGGCGTGGCGACAGGGGTGGGCGCTATTTCCGCGCGCCGCGCAGCTCGGTCACGACCTGCTGCAGCTTCTCCGGCGTCGCGAGCGCCGGGTCGATCGGCTCACCGACCGCGAGGCTCAGGCGACTCATCACGCCTTTTCTGATCGGCCGCGGCCAGTGCGCATCGACCGCGCGCGAGAATACGCTGCCCCACAGACCGCGCAGCGCCATCGGAATGACCGGTGCCGGCGTGCGCCTGACGATCTCGCTCACGCCATGGCGAAACGGATTCAGATCGCCCGTGCGGGTCAGCTTGCCTTCGGGAAAGATGCAGACGAGTTCGCCGTCGGCGAGCGCCTGCGCGCACAGATCGTAGGCACGTTTGAGCAACGCCGCGTCCTCGTGCGCGGGCGCGATCGGGATCGCCTTCGCATGGCGGAACAGCCAGCCGACGAACGGCGAGCGGAAAATCTGCTGGTCCATCACGAAGCGGATCGGCCGCGGACTTTCGGCCATGATGACGATCGCATCGACGAAGCTGACGTGGTTGCACACGAGCACCGCCGCGCCCTCCTCCGGAATCCGCTCCGCATGCACGAGCCGGATCCGGTAGAACGTATGCACGAGCAGCCACGCGATGAAGCGCAGCAGGAACTCGGGCACGAGCGAATAGATGTAGCCCGCGACGACCACGTTCAGCAGCGCGGTGACGAGGAAGATCGCCGGAATGCCGAAGCCCGCGGCGGTCAGGCCCATCGCCATCAGCGCCGACACGATCATGAACAGCGAGTTGAGGATATTGTTCGCGGCGATGATGCGCGCGCGATGGCTCGGCTGACTGCGGCTCTGGATCAGCGCATAGAGCGGCACGCTGTAGAAGCCGCCGAACATCGCGAGCAGAAACAGATCGGCGAGCACGCGCCAATGCGCGAGCCGCGAGAGAAATTCGCCGACGCTCAGCAAATGCCCCGCCGGCGGCAACGCATGGCTCGCGAAAAAAAGATCGATTGCGAACACGCTCATGCCGACCGATCCAAGCGGCACGAGGCCGACTTCGATGCGCCGCTTCGAGAGCCGCTCGCACAGCAGCGAGCCAATGCCGATACCGATCGAAAACGTGGCGAGCAGCACGGTCACGACGTCGGGATCGGCGGACAGCACGTCCTTCGCGAAATTGAAGAACGACGCGAGGAACGTCGCGCCGACGAACCACAGCCACGAAATGCCGAGCAGGCTCAGAAACACCGTGCGGTTTTCGCGGGCGAGCAACAGATTCCGCCACGTTTCGCTCACTGGATTCCAGTTGATGCGCAACCCGGGCTGCGGCGCCGGCGTAGCCGGTACGAAGGCCGACACGGCGCGCCCGATCAGCGCGATCGCGATGCACGCGCAAGCCAGCACCACCGCGCCATGCTCGGCGAACCCCGCGCCCGCGCCGCCGACGATCGTGCCGATCAGGATCGCGACGAAGGTGCCCATCTCGACCATGCCGTTGCCGCCGACCAGTTCCGCCTTCGACAGATGCTGCGGCAGATACGAATACTTGACCGGCCCGAACACGGTCGAATGCACGCCCATCAGGAATGTGCACAGGTACAGCAACGGCGCGCTATGCAGCCAGAACCCCGCGCCGCCGACCAGCATCACCGCGATCTCGAAAGTCTTGACGAGGCGCGTGAGCAACGCCTTGTCGTACTTGTCCGCGATCTGGCCGGAAGTGGCCGAGAACAGCACGAACGGCAGAATGAAAATCGCGGAGATGAGGAACGCCGCAGTTTTCGGGTCGACGCCCGAAAACCGCGCCGCCTGATACGTGACGAGCGACGTGAAGCCGATCTTGAACACGTTGTCGTTCATCGCGCCGAGAAACTGCGTCCAGAAGAACGGCGCGAAACGGCGCTGGCCTAGCAGCCGGAATTGGGATTCATGCGCTTCGTGCGCGCGAGCGGCGCGGTTGGCGGCAGGCAACGGACGATCGTTCATGAAGTCTGGAGAACGGTGCGGAAAAATGGCAATGAAGGGGTTGGCGCGGTGGCCGGCCGGATCGGTGCGACGTGCGCGCGAGCCTGCGCGTGGCGCGAGACTTGAGCGGCGATAAGGCTTTCGGTCCTGCCGGTGGCCCGCGATCCACCCGCGCCAGAGCCGGACACTGGGCCGGACACAAAAAAAGCGCCCGCTTGCGCGCGCGCCCTGTCGGCGGATTCGCGCTCGCGGCAACGGCCGGAGCGCGACGTTCGAGCCACGCGCATCAGCGCGCCGGCTGCTGGTCCTGTCCTTCCTGCTCTTCCGGCCAGTCGCGGATATAGGCCTTCAACATGCGGTTCTCGAAGCCCTGCTCCTCGACCACCGCCTTCGCGACGTCGTAAAACGAGATGACACCCATCAGCGTTCGGCTTTCCATGACGGGCAGATAGCGCACGTGATGCTCGAGCATCATGCGGCGCACTTCGTTGACATCGGTTTCGGGCGTGCAGGTGAGCGGATGGTCGTCCATCACCTTGCGGATCGTCGAGGTGCCGACGCTGCCGCCATTCTCGCTCAACGTCAGAATGATTTCGCGAAAGGTCAGCATGCCGACGAGGTCGCCGTACTCCATCACGACGAGCGAACCGATGTCGTGCTCGGCCATGGTATTGACGGCGTCATGCAGCGTGGTATCCGGTGTGACCGTAAAAAGGGTGTTGCCCTTGACTTTAAGAATGTCGCTGACTCGCATGATCTATCTCCTGATACCGCCAATCTTGTAGTGCATGAAGTGGTTTTTCGATCCTAGCGGAAAGGCCCGTAAAAGGAAAGCGGGCCGCCGGCCAAGGCTTGGCGGGATTTCGCGATCTCGAATTCATATGACTTCCGCATGGCGGGCATGCCCCGCTCCCGACACAAGCCGGACAAACCCGCGGTTCAGCCCGCGGAAAAACCGCGCTCGAAGCGGCGCGCGCCAATGATAGGATGGCCTCCCCACCCTGATCTTTCGCGAGGCCGCACGCGGCCCGCCGCCCACGATGTCCGCCAACCGTTTCGATACGCTTGCGCTGCACGCCGGCGCGGCCCCCGACCCCGCCACCGGCGCCCGCGCGACGCCGATCTACCAGACCACGTCGTTTTCGTTCCGCGACTCGGATCACGCCGCCGCGCTCTTCAACATGGAGCGCGCCGGTCACGTCTACTCGCGGATCTCGAATCCGACCGTCGCCGTGTTCGAGGAGCGCGTCGCCGCGCTCGAAAACGGCGCCGGCGCGATCGGCACCGCGAGCGGCCAGGCCGCGCTGCATCTCGCGATCGCGACGCTGATGGGCGCGGGCTCACACATCGTCGCCTCGACTGCGCTGTACGGCGGCTCGCACAATCTGCTGCATTACACGCTGCGGCGCTTCGGCATCGAGACGACCTTCGTGAAGCCCGGCGACCTCGACGGCTGGCGCGCCGCGCTGCGCCCCAACACGCGTCTGCTATTCGGCGAAACGCTCGGCAATCCGGGCCTCGACGTGCTCGACATCGCCGCGCTCGCGCAGATCGCGCACGCGCACCGCGTGCCGTTGCTGGTCGACTCGACCTTCACGACGCCGTACCTGCTGCGCCCCTTCGAGCACGGCGCCGACCTCGTCTACCACTCGGCGACCAAGTTTCTCGGCGGCCACGGCACGACGATCGGCGGCGTGCTGGTGGACGGCGGCACGTTCGACTTCGAGGCTTCCGGCCTCTTTCCCGAATTCACCGAGCCATACGACGGCTTCCACGGCATGGTGTTCGCCGAGGAAAGCACGGTCGCGCCGTTCCTGCTGCGCGCGCGTCGCGAAGGCTTGCGCGACTTCGGCGCGTGCCTGCATCCGCAGGCCGCATGGCAGTTGCTGCAAGGCATCGAGACGCTGCCGTTGCGCATGGAGCGACACGTCGCCAATACGAGACGCGTGGTCGAGTTTCTCGCCGGTCATGCGGCGGTGGAATCAGTTGCCTATCCCGAGCTGCCGACGCATCCGGACCACGCGCTCGCGAAGCGGCTGCTGCCGCGCGGCGCCGGCGCGGTGTTCAGCTTCAACCTGCGCGGCAACCGCGCGGCCGGGCGTGCCTTCATCGAGGCGCTTACGCTCTTCTCGCACCTCGCGAACGTCGGCGACGCGCGCTCCCTCGTGATCCACCCCGCATCGACGACGCACTTCCGCATGGACGCCGCCGCGCTCGCCGCGGCCGGTATCGCGGAAGGCACGATCCGTCTGTCGATCGGCCTCGAAGATCCGGATGACCTGATCGACGATCTCAAGCGCGCGCTGAAGGCCGCGCAGAAAGCCGCGACTACCGCCCCCTCCCGCCCGGAGTCCGCATGATCGTCACCGTTCAAGGCAAACCGGCCTACGCCTACACCGGCGGCAAACCCTTCGACGCGCGCCTGCCGACCGCCGTATTCATCCACGGCGCCGAGCACGATCACAGCGTGTGGGCGCTGCAAAGCCGCTACTTCGCGCATCACGGCTTCGGCGTGCTGGCGGTCGATCTGCCGGGCCACCGCCGCAGCGCCGGCCCTGCGCTCACGAGCATCGCCGCGCTGGCCGACTGGCTCGCCGCGCTGCTCGACGCCGTGGGAGTCGCGCGCGCGTTCGTCGCCGGTCACAGCATGGGCTCGCTGATCGCGCTCGACTTCGCCGGCCGCTATGCGCAGCGCGCGACGCACCTTGCGCTGCTCGCGACCGCGCTGCCGATGGCCGTCTCCGACGCGTTGCTCGACGCCGCGCTCAATCGCGAGCCCGAGGCCATTGCCATGGTCAACGACTGGTCGCATTCGACGCTCGCCGCGAAACCCTCATGCCCCGGCCCCGGCTTCTGGCTGCACGGCATGAACCAGCGGCTGATGGAGCACGTATCCGCGAGCGGCGAACCGCATCTGTTTCACACCGACTTCACCGCCTGCCACACCTATGCGGACGGCCTTGCCCGCGCGGGCGAAGTGCGTTGCGCCACGCGCCTGATCGTCGGCCGGCGCGATGCCATGACGCCGCCACGCGCGGCAAAAGCGCTGGCCGATGCGCTCGCGCAGGCGGGCGTGCCGGTCGACACCGTCACGCTCGATGCGGGCCACGCGTTGATGACCGAGCAACCTGACGCGACGCTCGACGCGCTGTTCAGCTTCGCCTCGCGGCCACCGCACGAAGTGCGCTGAAGGGCCACGATACCCGCGCC
>DATAQT010000288.1:0-30437 GCA_036264535.1 Paraburkholderia sp.
CATGCGCGCGGTCTGGGTGCGGCGCTCGCCGAACAACTGCTCGCGCGCAACGTCACGGTGCTGGGTCTGTCGCGCTCGCGGCATGCCGCGCTGAAGGCGCGTTTTGGCGCGCAGCTCGAAGAGATCGAGCTGCCGCTGGCCGAGCCCGCGCGCGTCGCGCAATGGATCGCTACCGACGCCTTGCGCAACTTCACCAGCGGCGCACAGACCGTGCTGCTGATCAACAACGCCGGCATGGTGCAGCCGATCGGGCCCATCGAAGGACAGAACGCGGCTGAGGTCGCGGACGCGGTCAGTCTGAACGTCGCGACGCCGCTGATGCTCGCGAGCGCGCTTGCCGCCGCGGCCGACGACGCGAGCGACCGGCGCATCGTGCACATTTCGAGCGGTGCGGCACGCAATGCGTATCCGGGCCGGAGCATCTACTGCGCAACGAAGGCCGCGCTCGATCATCACGCGCGCGCCGTCGCGCTCGACGCGAATCGCGCGCTGCGCATCTGCAGCCTCGCGCCGGGCGTGATCGATACGGACATGCAGGCGCAGATTCGCGGCAGCGGCGAAGAGCAATTCCCGATGCGCGCGCGCTTCGAAGACCTGAAGCGCAACGGCCAACTGTCGACGCCCGAGCAATGCGCGGCCCAGTTGATCGACTACGCGCTTAGCGATGCCTTCGGGCAAACGCCTGTGGCGGACATCCGCGAGATCGCGAAATCGGCCTGAACGGGTGATCGCCGGCGATTCCTAGCGCTCCTGAAAAGCCTCACCTTTAGCACGGAGCGGCGGTGAATTGACGTCAGGTGGCGTCGCAATTGCTCCCGAAAAGCCTCACCTTTGCGGTGGAAAGAGGGGGAAAGGGCGTACTTCGGCGAGTGCGTTGCCGCTCTTGCGCACAGGTCCCGAAAACTCTCACCTTTGTTTGAATGCGGTCGGTTCGCTTCGCAGATGCCGGCCGCGCATTCAGCAGATCGCCTGGACATTCAACGACTTACGTCACACGGCCTGTGTAGGGTCAGCACGTTGGATGCAGTGATTCGCGAGCGCATGTTGCGTCTTTTGCGCCTCAACAAAGCGTGCAGCCCACGGAAACAGCGTCCACGGCTCCCGAATATCCTCACCTATGAGCGAAAAGGCGAGGATGGGAGCGTTCCCGCTCACTCTTGCCGCGTCTATTGTTCCATCTCTGACGTGGCCGGTTAGTTGCAAAAGAAGCGCCCACGCACGACTCCCGAAAGTGCTCACCTTTCGCGCGACGCACGCGCCGCGCTCATTCGATAGACACGCTTTTCAGCCCATGAACCGCGACGACGTTCTTCATCACATCGACGATTGCGATCCTCACCTGCGCGGGCAGATGGCCGAAAAACTCGGCGTCGTTCAGATCGGCCAGTTGCGCAAGTTCGGGGACGAGCGCCTGTCCGGCATCGCTTAACGCGACCACATGATTGCGACGGTCTTCGTCGAGCGTCTCGCGTTCGAGCAGCGCCTTCGCCTCGATGCGCGCGAGCAGTTTCGACACCGCGCCCTTGCTGATGCCCGTGCGCGCCGCGAGCGTGGTGGCCGACGTAGGCCCCGACGCATAGATCTCGCGCAGCAGCAACCACTCGGACACGGTCACGCCATGCGCTTCCATCTTCATCTGGAACGCGTGCGACACGTGATTCGACACGAAGCGCAACCAGTAACCGAGGTGCGCTTCGACATCGCTGACGTGCTTTCTGCGCGGGGCCCGCGCCGGCTTCGCGCGAGACAGTCTGGCCGCATTGCGCTTCTGACTGGAACCTTGCATCGACGTGATGAACCTGACGAAAAGGAAGAAAGGTTGAGAATGCGATATTAGTTTCCTAGGAAACCGTTCGCAACTTGCGGCACCATCCAGACGACTCCCGAATTCCCTCACCTTCAGTTTTGAAGTGCGCGGACAGGTGCGCATATTCTCACCTCGGCGGCTCCCGAATCTTCTCACCTATTGATATCGACACGTTCGCCGCAGAATATAATCGGTGCCGACGGTCGATTACTCGTCGCGAGGCGGCAGCGCGTTGCACCGCCTCTTCCCCGCTGGCATCACGCGGCTCGAACGGCAGTTCCTGACAACCCGGCAAAGGAGGAAGAATGAAATCAAACGGCGCGAGCAGAATCCTCGGCGCGATCTTCGCGGTGGCCATCGCGAGTTGCGCGACCTATGCGAACGCACAGACGGGCGGCATGCCGAACAACGCGTCGATGCAAAGCCAGCCGACGCCCGCGGCTTCGAACCAGAACACCAACCGCTCCGACAGCGCAATCGTCCGCGACGTCCGCCGCGCTTTCACGCGCACGACGAGCCTCAATTCGGCGAACATTCGTGTCGAGGCGCGCCACGGCACCGTGACGCTGAGCGGCACGGTGCCGCAGCAATCGCAAATCGCCCGAGCCGGCAATGCCGCGAGATCGGTCCGCGGCGTCAGAAGCGTGCATAACCGGCTGACCGTGCGACGGCACGCCAGTTAGTAAGCATGGGATGGCGGCATCGGTCGGATCGACCGATGCCGCTAGTGCGACCTCCCCTCATATCGGCCTCAACCGTTATTCGCAGCGCGCAGCGTTGTGCGCCGCACACTTTTTCTGCTCTGCTTAAGAAACAGGTTGACCTCGGCGGAACGCGCCCCCTAGAATTAAAAAATCCTCATCAATGGGGCTGATGCCTTGGACACCTGTAGTAGCCGACTTTCGAACAGTTTCGCTGCCTGACCGGCAGGACGTCCGCGCTCTCTTCATCAGCCGCCGTCTTGCCAGCAGGCAGACGGTGCGCGCCGCAGTCTCTTCCCGTGCACCTTAAGTAACGTCGTATCCGCAGTACAGGAACGCCGCGTTCAATCGCGTCCCTACGCTGATACGGCATCGCATCGCGAGCCTCGCGCCCGCGAACGCGTGGATAAACACGTGCGTAGCAAACGTAAGTAGCAAACGCTCGTACGCAGCACCCGCTACACACCGACAAGGAGCCGCCATGCCTGACAGTGACAGTTATCCCTTATGCCGCTTCCCCGTTCTATCCACTGAGGAAAGCGAGTAGACCTTCACCGCCGCGCCCGGACATACGCGGCCTCCGTGTCTGCTGGCTTTCCACCAGCGCGTCGAAACCGACGCACGGAGATACCTCATGCAATTCGGCCTCCTTCTTTCGAAGTTCCCGCGCGTGCAGGAAGCGCGCGCCCATTACGACGCCATGCTCGCGCTGCATACCCGCGAGCCGCATCCGCTCGTCGCCTTCTGGCGTCGTCTGATGTCGCGCGTTGCGTAGCGTTTCGCGATCCGTCCATCGACAAATACAACCAGGAGAGAACGACATGTCTACTCCGACGAACATTTCCTCCGCGCGCAGCGCCGTGCTCGATTCGGCACACGTCGGCGATATCAAGGGCGCGCTCGGCACGATCGCTCACCATGACACCGCGCCGCGCACGAGCTGGTGGGCGCGCGTGCGCACGCTGCTCGCGATCCTCGGTCCCGGTCTGATCGTGATGGTCGGCGACAACGACGCGGGCGCGTTCGGCACCTATACGCAGGCCGGCCAGAACTACGGCACTTCGTTGCTGTGGACCATGCTGTTGCTGGTGCCGGTGCTGTTCGTCAATCAGGAGATGGTGTTGCGGCTCGGCGCGGTGACGGGCGTGGGTCACGCGCGGCTCATTTTCGAGCGCTTCGGCAAGTTCTGGGGCGCGTTCAGCGTCGTCGATCTGTTCCTGCTCAACGCGCTGACGATCGTCACGGAATTCATCGGTATCACGTTCGTACTCGACTTCTTCGGCGTCTCGAAGATCGCGGGCGTATGCATCGCCGCGGCGCTGACGATGGCCGCCGTCAGCACGGGCGACTTCCGCCGCTTCGAACGCTTCGCGGTCGTCCTGTGTGTGCTGAGCCTGCTGCTCGTGCCGGTGCTCGTGTCGATTCATCCGCCGGTCGGCCAGATGGCGCGTGACTTCTTCATTCCGAACTGGCCCGCGCATTCGAAGCTGTCCGACGTGATGCTGCTCGTGATCGGCATCGTCGGCACGACGGTGGCTCCGTGGCAGCTGTTCTTCCAGCAGAGCTACGTGGTCGACAAGCGCATCACGCCGCGCTTCATGAACTACGAAAAGGCCGACCTATGGATCGGCATCGTGTTCGTGCTGATCGGCGCGGTCGCGATGATCTCGTTCAGCGCCGCGTTGTTCGACGGTCGGCCCGGGTTCGGCAACTTCACCGACGCGGGCGGCGTGATCGCGGGCCTCGAGAAATATGCGGGACGTACCTCGGCCGTGCTGTTCGCGATCGCGCTATTCGACGCGTGCGTGATCGGCGCGGCAGCCGTGTCGCTATCGACCGCCTATGCAATCGGCGACGTCTTCAAGATCCGCCACTCGCTGCATCGTAGCGTGTCGGATGCCAAGGGCTTCTACGTCGTGTACTTCGCGATCGTCGCGGCCGCCGCGGCGCTGGTTCTGATTCCGGGCAGCCCGCTCGGTCTCATGACGGAAGCGGTGCAAACGCTCGCCGGCGTCCTGTTGCCCAGCGCGACCGTGTTCCTGCTGCTGCTGTGCAACGACCGCGCGGTGCTCGGTCCGTGGGCCAATTCGAAGAAGCTCAATCTGTTTACCGGCGCGGTGATCTGGGTGCTCGTGATGCTGTCGATCATCCTGACCACGTCGGTGATCTATCCGGACATTGCGGCGGAAACGATCATCGAAGTACTCGCGGGCGGCACGTTGCTCGCGGTAGTCGGGTATGTCGCGACCATCGGGATTCGCAAGCTGCGGGGCACGTCCGCAGCCGAGCCAACCCCGGTCTATGCGAAAGACGCGCGTAACACGTGGCGGATGCCGGCGCTCGACGAACTGCCGCCGCCGCGGCTGACGCTCGCCAAACGCGTGTGGATGGGCGTGCTGCGCGGCTATCTGCTGCTCGCGATCGCGCTCGTGATCGTCAAGGTCGTACAGATGGCGTTGCTGAAGTAGTGCGAATGGTGAGGAGTTCCAGGAGGTCTGGGCAATGGTGAGGATTTACGGGAGCCCTGTCCCAGGCGACGACGGCGACGATGCCGGACCTCGACGGCCCGGCATCGCACGAAATAATCATTGCCCCTTCCAGGCCCGCGGCACCCGGTGAAAATTCCGGTCGAAGTAGATCAGACTGTCGCCGTCGGCGCGCACGCGAATCTGCGTGGTCTCCACGAACATGACCGAGTGCGAGCCCACGTCCTTCGCTTCCACGATTTTCCCCTGCAAGCTCGCGAGCGCGCCGCGCAGCACCGGCACGTCGTTTTCGCCCTGATCCCACACCGGCAGCCTGAAGCGCTCTTCCATCGAAAGACTGGTCATGCCTGCAAAATGACGCGCGATACTTTCGAGGCTCGCGGGCAGCACGTTGACACACACATGGCGATTCCCGCCGAACACCGCGTGCATCGCGCTCGACCGGTTCAGGCAGATCAGCAGCGTCGGCGGCGAATCGGTGACCGAGCAAACCGCACTCGCCGTGATGCCGCAGCACCCGTGCTGACCCGCGGTGGTGATCACGTTGACCGCGGCACCGAGGTGCGCCATCGCCTGTCTGAACTGCTGGCGGTTTTCATCGACCTCGGCGTGAGCCGATATGGGTTGACTCGACATGTTGATGTCTCCTGTGTTCGGTTGCCAGTTATCGCAAGATGAACCGGTAGTGTTAGCGAGGCTTTGCGGCCGCTTTTCGGCCCGCTATCATGAAAGCCCACTGACGATAATTCCCCGCGTGCCAATTCCACACACGCGTCTGCCCATTCCAATGCCCCGAAGCGACCGCCCCCCCGTCACCCATGCCGCCCCCATCGTCTACATCGTCGATGACGACAACGGCATGCGCACGTCGCTCGCGTGGCTGCTCGAATCGGTCGGCATCCAGTCGCAGGGCTTCGTCAGCGCGGCGGAATTCCTGCGCGCCTTCGACCTCAACGTGCCCGGCTGTCTCGTGCTCGACGTCCGCATGCCGGAGGCGAGCGGCTTCGACGTGCAGGAAGAACTGAACCGTCGCGGTGCCACCTTGCCGATCATTTTCGTGAGCGGCCACGGCGATATTCCGATGTCGGTGCGCGCGTTGCAGCATGGCGCGATCGATTTCGTCGAGAAGCCCTACAACTCGCAGCAGATGCTCGAACGCATTCAACGCGCGATGAAACTCGCGTCGCAACGTCACGCGAAACACATGCGCCAGCTCGAGCTGCGCGAGCGGATCAACTCGCTCACGGCGCGCGAGAAGCAAGTGCTGCATGGTTTGATCGAAGGTAAGCCGAGCAAGGTCATTGCCGCGGACCTGTCGATCAGCGTAAAAACCGTGGACGTCCATCGCGCCAGCATCAAGGAAAAGCTGGGCGCTTCGTCGATTCCGACGCTCGTGCGCGGCGTGCTCGAAGTATGGAGCCCGCCGGACGAGCGGCCGGAATGACGCGGCCGCCACGGCCCATGCGAACGCATCAGCGCATGTACAGGCCACCGTTGACGTCCCAGCACGCGCCGTTGGCGAAATAAGCCTCGCCGGAAGCGAGCATCACCGCGACATCGGCAACATACGACGCGGCCCCGAGCTTGCCGACCGGTATCGCTTCGATCACTTTGGCCAGCTTGTCCGCCGGCACGCTCTCGTGAACGATCGGCAAATCGAGCGGCCCCGGCGAGATCGCGTTGACCGTCACGCCGCGCGCGGCGAGATCGCGCGCGAAGACTTTGGTCAGCGTCAGCACGCCGCCCTTCGCGGCGGCATAGTGCGCGCCCGTGGCCGAGCCGCCGTTCTGTCCCGCCAGCGAGGCGATGTTGACGATGCGGCCCATGCCGCGCTGCGCGAAGTACTGGCCGAATACCTGGCAGCCGAACAGCACGCTGCGCAGATTCACGTTCATGACCTGATCGAACTGCTCGGCGGTGATGTCCATCACGGACACGACCTTCGAGGCGCCCGCATTGTTGACGAGCGCATCCACCGCACCCCAGCGTTCGAGCAGCGCGTCGCGCGCGGCTTCGAAGTCCGCCTTGCGCGTGACGTCGAGGCGGATTGCGCAGGTGCTCGAGCCGTCGCTGCTCAGTTCATGCGCGAGCGCTTGCGCGGGTTCGATCGCGATATCGGCCAGTGCGACCTTGTAGCCTGCCTCGTGAAAACGACGCGCGAGCACTGCGCCAAGTCCGCGCGCGGCGCCCGTCACGAGCGCGATTCTGTTCGACATGTTGCTGACTCCTTGATTGCTTTCAGGCGGATTGCGCGAGGCGCGCTTCGATATGCGCGGCGAGCGCGCACACCGTTTCGTCATCGTTCTTGCGACCGATGATCTGCAGGCCCGCCTTCAGTGTCGAGTGTTCGATCGGCACGGGCAGGCTCAACGCCGGATGCCCGCTGAGGTTGAACGGCCGGATCAGCGACGACATGCCGATCACCGACGTGCCGGCGCGAGCCGCTTCGAGCGTGATCGGCAATGAGGGCATCGTCGGCAGCACGAGCACATCCACGCGGTCGAGCGCGCGGTCCACTTCCTCGGTGAATGCGCGCCGCACGCGCTCCGCTGCGTCGAGATCGGTGGCGCTCGTGGCTGCGGCTGCGCGCAGGCGCGCCTCGATATCGGCGCCGAGCTTGCCACTTTCCACCAGATGGCCGAATGCGCGAGAGGTCTCCGCGTTGATCACCGCGAGGCCGGCCGCAAACGCGTCCTTCAACGACACGAGTTCGATCGCTTGCGTGGCGAGGCCCGCCTGTTTGATGGCGGTAGCGATCGCCTTGGCGATGTCTTCGTCAGCGTCGACACCGACCACGCCGACACGCAGTTGCGAAACGTCGCGACGCGCATCGTCCGCGCGAAACGAAGGATCGATCGCCGTCATCACGCGCACCAGCGTGCCCATCTCGCGCGTGAAGGGTCCGACGCAGTCGAGCGTCGTGACATAGGGCGCCACACCGTGTCGCGACACGCGGCCGAACGTCGGCTTCAGGCCGATCACGCCGCAGCATGCGGCGGGGCCACGCACCGAGCCGCCGGTGTCGGTACCGAGCGCGGCGTCCACTAGCTTCTGTCCGACCGCCGATGCCGACCCGCTCGACGATCCGCCCGGAATGCGCGCCGCGTCCTGCGGATTGAGCGGCGTGCCGCAAAAGTCGTTGATGCCGGTCATGCCGAACGCGAGCTCGTGCATGTTCGTTTTGCCGGTGATGCGCCAGCCCGCGTCGAGCAAACTCTGCACGACTTGCGCATGCTCCGCTGCAGGCGGTGCGTCAGCGAGTGCGCGGCTTGCCGCCGTCGTCGCATAGCCCGCGATGTCGATGCTGTCCTTGATCGCGATAGTCGGCGCGTCGGCACTGTCCGTTGCGCTCAGATTGAATGTCCGCAGAAATGCGCTCATGCCGAAACTCCCTGGGCCGGGTTAACTTGCCACGGTGCATCGAAAAGACGCTCGGTACGGAAATGACGGATCAGCCATGTCGCGCCCGCATCGTGAGCGGCGGGCACGAAGTCGACTTCGAGGCGCGCCGCGATCAGTTCGGCTTTGGCATCGACATAGCCCGAAGCCTGCAACATGATCCAGCGACCCTTCGCCGTGTCGCCGTTCACTTCGATGTGCTCCGAAGTGAGGAAGTGCACATTGGTCGCGAAGTGCGGCGTGGGCGGCAGATAGCGTTGCAGCATCGCGACGATCTGCGTGGGCCCTTCGAGGCGTCCGAACTTGTTGGCGTACTGCGGCCCGATGCCTTCCCAGATCGCGTTTTCGGCGAACAGCGCGGCGAGCGCTTCGCCTTCGAGCGCGCGCACGGGCACATCGCACAGCGCCATGTAGCGCGCGATCGTCTTGCGTACCGCGTTCTGTGCTTCGAGCGCCTTGAGGCGCGCGAGCAACGCGTCGATAGCCGGATCGGTCATCGCGTCACGCACCGTTGGCGACCGCCGGCGGCACCGTCAGCGCACGGCCCACGCGCGCTTCGATCTTGCCGTAGCGCCACAGGTTGTAGTCGCCGACCGGCGTCGTTCGATACAGATTGCACACGGCCACCGCGGTATCGAAGTCGGCGACATCGGCCATGATGTAAAACGTCCACGGCGCGCCATCGGCATTGCCGACGACGAGCCGATCGTCGTCCATCACGCCCAGCACGCGCACGTTTTCCATCGCTTCGATCGCGTTCAGCATCTTGCTGTACGCCTGCCACACGTCGCCGATCTGTTCGCGCGGCAGGTCGAAGAAGTTCTGCGAGACGCCACAGCAGAACAGCACACGCAAAGGCAGGTTTCGGTTGTCGCTCATGGGAACGTTCCTTGATTCGATTGATTGAAGAGAGCTCACAGGTAGCCGGGAATCGGCTGCACGCCGACGAACACGGCGCCGGCTCCGTCGTAATTGCCTTCACCGAGGAAAGCATGTTGCGTGACGACCATCGCATCGCGCGCGAGACGTTGCAGCGGATGGCTGCGATAGATCGCCATCGTGCCGCCCAGGCGATACGCGCGGTTCACGACGTCGGCGCCCTGGTGTGCGATCTGCGTGGCCGACAGGCGCAGCAGGCTCACCTGATCGGGCGTCACGTCGTTGCCCGCGAGGATCGACTGCCAGACGCTGTCGGTCGCTTCGTAGAAGAACGCGCGCGCCGAACGCAGCTGCGCCTCGGCTTTCGCGAGTTCGATGCGGTAATACGCGCGGTCCGCGAGTTGCGGCGCGCCGGTCGTCGTCTTGCGGCCGCCGGACATCGCGTTGGCGACGTCGAGTGCCGCGCGCGCGAGGCCCAGATTGACGACCGCGAGTACTTGCGCCGCGTACGCGACAGTCGGGTAGCGATACAGCGGTTCATCGACGCTCGGCGTGCCGCCGCGCACGAAGGTCCAGTCTTCCTCGACGAACTGGTCGGTCACGCGCAGATCGTGACTGCCGGTGCCTTGCATGCCGACCACGTTCCAGTTCTCGACGATCTCGACCTGCTGGGGTCTGAAGACCGCCGTGCGCGGTTTGCCAGGCGCTTCGCCAGCCTTGCCCGTACCGATGCCGACGCCGAGCCAGTCGGCGCCCTTGCAGCCGCTTGCGAATTTCCACGTACCGTTGACGCGAAAACCGTTCGCCTCGGGCGCCGCGTTCTGCACCGGGAAGAGACCACCGGCGAATACCTGGTCGGGACCGCTCGCGTAAATCTCGGCCTGCGTCGCGAGCGGCAGCGCCGCCAGGTACACGTTGGCCGAGCCGAAGCTCGCGACCCACGCCGCGGAGCCATCCACGGTCGCGATGCGTTCGATCAGCGCGAGAAATTCGCCGGGCGCGCGGGCATCGCCGCCGAAGCGCTTCGGCGTGGCCGCGCGATAGATGCCCGCGCGCTTGAGCATATCGATGACATCGCGCGGCACGTGCGACAGCCGTTCGAACTCTTCGCGTCTCTTCGCGATTTCGGCGATCGCTTCATCCAGTGCCTGTTCTGCGGATGAGGCAAGGTAGTCTTGCTGGCTGACAGCTGCGGCGAGCGACATGGACGTCTCCGTATCCCGTGATATTGATCAGTGAGTGGACGTGTACTGCTTGCACACGATGAAGCCAGTCTAGAAACGCCAAAAAATTGGAACAATTGGGAAGAGATGACGCGGCTTAGGGCAATCTCCCCATGCGGGTAAGGATTTCTTTAGCGAGGCGTCGCAAAACCGGTGGTATGGTTGACGCCGTCGGCATTTGCGCATTGAACGGCTTCCCATGACCCCGCCCACCGAACATGATTTCCGCGTGCTGCTCGATGCGCTCAATCAGTGCGTGCTGCTGCACGATGCCGAGACGAAAGCGATCGTGTGGGCGAATCGCGCCGCCTGTGTCGCGCTCGGCTTTACGCTCGAAGAACTGCTGCCGCTGAAGGCGCACGACATGACGCGCAACGACGCCCGCTACCGGCGCGAGATCGCCGTCGATGCGATGGACCGCTCGCTCGCCCAGGGGCCGCAAGCGTATGAGTGGTGCTACCGCTCGCGCACGGGCGTCGACATGTTGTCCGAAGCGATTGCGACGTATGTGCCGCTGAGCGGGCGGCCGGTCGTCATGGTGCAGTTTCGCGACATCAGCGAAGAAGAGGCGATGCGTCAGAAGCTGCGCAGCTACGAAACGCGTTTGCGCGAGTACATGCAGGATCTCGACGAAGGCGTGGCGCTGATCACGCCGCGCGGCAAGGTCGCTTATCTGAGCGAGTCCGGACGGCGCGTGCTCGGCGTCGCGCCCGATGCGCCGCTCGGCTCCGCGCTCGACTATTGCACGCGCGAAGACCGCGACCGCCTCGCGAGCCAATTGCGCGAGGCGCCCCGTCGGCATTCGACCGACGCGCAGCGCTACCGGATCATGCGGCGCGACGGAGTCGAACGGTGGCTGCGCATTACGTGCCGGCGCGTCGACATCGACGGTGTACTGAACGGCGTGCTCGTGCACTTTCGCGACGTCAGCGAAGAAGTGGCGTTGGAGGAAACGCGCCGCACCGAAGCGCGCATGCTCGAATACGCGGGACGCTATAACGCAATGGGCGAAATGGCGACCGCGATTGCGCACGAGTTGAGTCAACCGCTCGCGGCGGTACGCAATTTCATCGAAGGCGCGATCCAGCGCCTGAACCAGCCCGAGGCGATCGACAGCGCGGTATGGGGATTGCGCGCCGCTGACCGGCAAGCCGAGCACGCGGCGCTGATCATCCGGAGCGTGCGCGAATTCGTCGGCAAGCGCGAACCCGTCGCGACCGACGCGGACCTGCGCGACGTGCTCGCGGACGTCGCGTACTTCATCCAGCTGCGCGCGCGCGATGAAGGCGTGAGCGTCACCATCGAGCAATCGCCGCAACCGTTGCCGATTCGTTGCGAACGCGTGCTGATCGGTCAGGTGATTCTCAATCTGGCTTTCAATGCGGTCGAAGCGCTGACCGAAGCGAAACAGGCCGGCCGTGTGATCACGCTCGCCACGTCGCGAAACCACGACGTGGCCGAGCTTCACGTGATCGACAACGGCCCGGGCGTGTCCGACGACGTGCTCGACCGCCTGTTCGACGGCTTTTCTTCGTCGAAAGCGGCCGGCAACGGCATCGGTCTGTCCTTGTGCAAGAACATCGTCGCGCGACATGATGGGCGCATCTGGGCGCAGCGTGCGGCGACGGGCGGCCTCGACTGCCGTTTTGCGTTGCCGCTGCTGTCGCAAGCCTGAGCGCATCGTTAAGCTAACGGCCCAGCGCGCGCGCGGTCTTGCCGCCGATGCCGAAGTCCGTATTGGGGATGTCCTTGATCATCACGCGCGTGGCCGGCAGCGGTACGTCGAGGATCGTGGACAGTGCTTCGGATAGCTGATCGATCAACGCTACTTTCTGCGTGTCGGTGCGACCCGCGATCAAAATCGCGATGATGACCGGCAACGCGGCAGGCGTAGGCTTGCCGCCCAGACCGGCGTTCGTTGCCGCCAGCTCCGATAACAGAACCCGCACGGATTCCGCGGGCGCGCCGATCGCCTGAACCGTAGCGTCAGTCAAACCCTCGATCAGCTTCGCCTTGCGTTCGTCCGCGTAGCCTTGCGGCAGATAGACTTCGAGTGTCGGCATGATGACCCGTCAGAGCAGGAAGCCGATTGCGCTAAGCGCGTCGGTGGAATCGATCAGACGGATCACCTTTTCGACGAGACGCGGCTCGCCGCTCGCCATGCTGATCTTGTGCGTGAGATCGGCCGCGAAGATCGTCGGCGTGCCGCGCTTGTACGCGATGATGATCTGCGACGACTTCACTTCGACCACGTCCGCGCTGTCGCTCGCGAGCGTGAAACGCGACACCGTGCGCACCGTGCGCGCCGCATCCGAGGCGGACGCCGAATAGCCGGACGTCATGCGCTGCACGCGTAGCTCGCGCATGTGCTGGTCGTCGTACGCGTAGTTCAGCGTCGCCGCGTAGTCGGTCGTGTTCGGATCGATCGGCACCACGTAGTGGCCGGCCGGGTCCCACAGCTCGAGCCATTCGCGGTAATCGCGTCGATCGAGCAATTCGGCTTCGCGCCAGATGAATTCGATCGCGCGTGCAAAGGTCTGGTGGGAAAAGAGTGCGTTTCTGTCATCCATCATGCCTGCTCCATCATTGCGCGCCATTGCTTGTAGGCTTCGCGCATGCCGGTTTCATCGGTTGCGTGTGCGGTTTTCTCGCCGTTTGCGGCGGTCGTTTCGCGATTCAGCCCGCGATTGACGAGGATCGGTACGTCCGCTCCCGCATGCGAGCCACGCTGCACGCGCTCCCATGCTTCGGCGTCGTCGGGACTGCCGAAGCCGAACGGCCCCTGGAAGTGCTCGTGAATCCGCAGGCGCACGCGGTTCGCTTCGTCAGGACCGCCGTCCATCGCGAGCGCGACGTGGCGGATCTCCGTTTCCTCGGCGGAAATCGGCCGCAGCACGCGGAAGAACGCCATCGACAGCGCGAGATTCGGGAACAGGTTCAGGTTGAAGCCGACGCCCATCAGCGAGCGCACGATGCGGCGCACTTCTTCCGGCGTGTGCTTTTGCGCGAGCTGCGCGGCGAGTTCGCTGAAGCGCTCGGGCAGCGGCGCACCATCGTCCTTGTCGAGATCGACGATCTCGGGCATCAGCACAGCGAGGCTATGACCGTTGCCGAGCGAACGGCAGAACGCCTCGTCGCTCGTCATGAAGCTGGTGATCGCTGCTGCCGTCTCGTCGTCGATCGACTTCATCCACGACTTGTGCACGACCGGGAAGTGGTACAAGTCCGTCGTGTTCTCGAGCTGGATCTTCCAGTTGCCCTTGAACTTGAACTTGTGCTCGCCGTTGGCCTTGATCGGATAGCCCGCGCCCTGCTTCATGAACAGGTCGATCCACGGCTTCGCGCCGCCAAGGAAGTCTTCCAGCGGTTCGATCGTTTCATTGAAGCTCGCGAAGATCAGGCCTTGATAGACGCCCACGCGCAGCTTCTTCAGCGGCAGGTCGCCCTTCTCGCAGACGCCTTCGTAGCCGTCGCCGTAAGGCAGCGCGCGCAGCGTGCCGTCGAGCGCATAGGACCAGCTGTGATACGGACAGGTGAAGCCTTTCGCATTGCCCTTGTGCTCCTCGCACACGGTCGCGCCACGATGACGGCAGCGGTTTTGCAGCACATTGACCGCACCGCTCTTGTCGCGCACGACGATGACCGGCTGTCGGCCGATCGTCGTGGTGATGAAGTCGCCCGGCTTCGGCAACTCGCTGTCATGCGCGACCCAGATCCACGTCTTGTAGAAAATGCGTTCGAGTTCGACTTCGAACAGCTCGGGATCGTAGTAGAGGGAAGGCGCGATGCGATCGGCCTCGGCGCGCCGGGCTAAGGCGCTGGTGTCGATGGTTTGGTAGGTCGGCGTACTCATCGTGGGCGAGGAAAAGTTGCGGGGTTGGAATGAAGACGCACCTCGACGCGCGAAGCCGCGTGCCACACATCAGCGCATCCTCTCGTTGACATCAGTCTCGCTTTACGACGATCATGCGTCAAATCGATTAAAAACAGGTTGCCGGATAAATTAGACTGATATCACGAGAGCGTCCTCATGACTTCCATCGACCACGTCGATCTCAATCTGCTGAGGGTGTTTCAGGCGATCGTCGAGGAGCGCAGCCTGACGAAAGCGGGCGAACGCCTCGCGCTGTCGCAGCCGGCGGTCAGCTACTCGCTCGGCCGTCTGCGCACGATGTTCGACGACCCGCTGTTCATTCGCACGCGCGCAGGCATGCAGCCGACGCCCGTCGCCCTCGAACTCGCGGAGATCGTCGGCCACGCGCTCGATACCGTGCGTCAGGCGCTGCGTTACGCGGAACGTTTCGATCCGACGACGAGCACGCGCACATTTCGTTTGTCGCTATCGGATGCGGGAGAAATGGCCTATCTGCCCACGCTGTGCGCGGCGCTGCAGAAGTCCGCGCCGCGCGTGAAGCTGGTGGTCGAGCCATTGCCGGTGGAGGAGATGGAGGAAGCGCTGCGTTCGAGCCGGCTCGACTTCGCGATCGGCAATCTGCCGTCGCTGCTGCCGCGCACGCGGCATAGCCTGCTGTTCGAGGAATCGTATGTGTGCATGACGCGCAAGCGTCGCGACCTGCCGAGCGGCGACACGCTGAAGCTCGAGCGGTTTCTGGCCGCGTCGCACATCCAGGTGCGCTCGCTCGAACACAGTCACCATGCGCTCGACGACGCGCTGCGCGCGCAGGGTGTTGGCCGCAATATCGCGTTCGCGTTGCCGCACTTCGTCGCGGTGCCTGGGGTGCTCGCCGCGACGGATCTCTTCGCGACGCTGCCCGAACGGCTCGCGCATATCCTCAATCGCGGCGACGCGTTCCGGATCTACGCGTTGCCCGTGCCGTTGCCGAAGGCGGCCGTGACGATGCACTGGCACGAGCACTTCCACGACGACGAAGGCATCGCGTGGATGCGCGGCCTCATCACCGAGATCCTCGCGCGCTTCGAGAAGATGTGATTGCGCCGAAGCGAATCAGAGGTCGAGCACGAGCACCGGGGTGCGCGAGCGCGACACGCAGCAGCAGATCACGCTATTGCTGGCACGCTCGGCCTTGCTCAGGCAGTGATCGCGATGCTCGGGCTCGCCGCTGACCACATCGACCATGCAGGTGCCGCATACGCCTTCGCCGCACGACGTGTCCACTTCGATGCCGATCGCCGCGAGAGCCGCGACGATCGACGTGTTCGCGTCGATCCGCACCGTCTGACCGCTGCTCGCGAGCTGTACGTCGAAGCTGTCGAGCGATGCTTCGGTCGCGGGCGCCGGTTCCGCCTTGAAACGTTCGAGATGAATGGCCTGCGCGGGCAAGCGTTGCTGTGCGCTCGCGACGACGAGATCCATGAATGGCGCGGGACCGCATGTGTAGACATGCGCGTTCGCGCTCGCATCGCGCAGACAGGCATCGAGCGCGGGTTTCAGCTCCTCGGGCTGCACGCCGAAATGCAGCTTCACATGCTGCGCGAACGGCTCGCGTGTAAGCAGCGTCATGAACGCCGCGTGCGCTTCGCTGCGGGCGAAATAGTGCAGCGTGAAGCGCGCCTCGCGCGCGGCGAGCCGGTAAGCCATCGACAGCAACGGCGTAATGCCGATGCCCGCGCCGATCAGGATGTGCTCGTCCGCGCTCTCTTCGAGGCGAAACAGATTGCGCGGCGCGCCGACTGACAGTTCGGTGCCGACGCTCACCTCTTCATGAAGCGAGCGCGAGCCGCCGCGCGATTGTTCTTCCTTCTTCACCGCAAAAATCTGCGAGTCGAGACATTCCGGGTCGCCGCACAACGAATATTGTCGCGTGACGCCCGAAGGGCTCGTGACGTCGATATGGGCGCCGGGTTCGTAACGCTCGAACGGCTGCCCATCGAGCCGCGAAATGCTGAACGAGCGGACGCCGTGCGCTTCCTCGCGCAACGCGTCGACCCGAACCTTCAGGGTTTGCGCTTGCATGATTGCCTTCCGATGTATTGCTGGTGACGATATGCCGAGATTAGCGTCCCGCATCGAATAAGCAAAATAGATTAAAAAGCCGTGGTTACATCAATTGCATTGATTTTACTGGTGCGCGGACCGGTAGCAGAGGAGCACGCAAGAAAAAAGGCATTCGCGCGGCGGCCAGCGCCGCGCGAATGCCTTCGAAGAAGAGAGGAGAAAAAGTTACGGCCGACGCGTTTCGCGCGTGAACTTCAGCGTCACGACCGTGATGAGACCGAGCACGATCAGGAACACGGCAACCGGCCAGTAGGCTTGATAGTGCGCGAGCAGCGCGGTGGCGATCAGCGGCGACAGGCCGCCCGCGAAGATCGACGCGACTTCGTGACCGAGCGCCACGCCGGAATAACGGACCTCGGTGCTGAACAGTTCGCCGACGAGCGCGGGCAGCGTGCCGATCATCGCGCCGTGGCAGACCGCCGTGCCGAGCACCAGCGCGAGCCAGATCAGCGGCGTGGAGTGCGTGTTGAGCAGCCAGAAAAACGGAAACGCCATCACCGTGAGCGACACCGCGCCGATCATATACACCGGCTTGCGCCCGATCCGGTCCGACAGCTTGCCCCACGCGAGCATCGCGCCCATTTCGACGACCATCGCGAGCATGACCCCGGTCAGCATCACCGAATTCGGAATGCCGACGAACTTGCCGTAGACGAGCGAGAACGCGAGAAAGATATAGGCGCCGCCGTTCTCCGCGACGCGCAGACCCATCGCCATCAGGATCTCTTTCGGATGACGTTTGATCGCTTCGAGCACCGGCATATGCGCGGTCTTGCCGGCTTTTTCCGCATTCTCGAAGTCGCGGCTCTCCGGCAGGTTGTGGCGAATGTACACGCCGAGCGCGAAGATCAGAATGCTCGCGAGAAACGGCAGACGCCACCCCCACGAAATGAACTGATCGTGCGGCAGCGCTTGCACCGCGAGAAACGCGGCCGCCGACAACACGAAGCCGCCGCCCACGCCGAGTTGGCTCCACGCCGCGAAATAGCCGCGCTTTTCGGGCGGAGCGTTCTCGCTGATCATCAGCACGCCGCCGCCCCATTCGCCGCCTGAGGCGATGCCTTGCAGCAAGCGCAAACCGGCGAGCGCCGCGGGGGCAATCACGCCGACATGCTCATAGGTCGGCAACAGGCCGATACCGAAGGTCGCAAAGCCCATGATCAGCAACGTCCAGACGAGCGACGAGCGACGCCCGTAGCGATCGCCGATATGACCGAACACGACGCCGCCAAGCGGACGCGCGACGAAGCCGATCGCAAACGCGGCAAACGCGCCGATCGTGCCGATCAGCGGGTCCGCGTGCGCGGGAAAGAACAGTTGGCCGAGCACCAGTGCGGCCGCGGTGCCATACACGAAAAAGTCGTACCACTCCATCGCGTTGCCGGCCACCGACGCAATGATGATTTTCCTGAGTGCGCGATCCGACTCTGCCGTGGCGCGCCCGGCCGTGATCGGGGATTGAACGGAAGCCATGTCTGCTCGCATCTGAAGTGGGGGGAATGCGGCCTTTAAAGAAGGCTCCGCATGGCAGGCAGTGTCGAGGGGACCGATAGCGGCGTCAAATTGGCCGAAAAGCAGGGCGGGTATCAGTGCAGCTAATATGCCCGGCGTGCCCGGGCGTCCGCGCGCGCTCAGGCTACCGGCTGATGAAACATCGTGTGGATGGTCTCGCGCAGCCACGCGATGCCGGCGTCCGCCGCGAACTGCGTGTGCGAATGCATCTGGATCTCGATCGGCGGCAACGAGAACGGCAGCGGCAAAATCCGGAAAGCCTTGCCGCGATTGAAGCGCTTCGCGATGCTCCTCGGAAAGATCACGGCGAGATCGGTATGCATCACGATCTCGGGCGCGACGACGAAATGCGGCAGCCGCAGCACGACCTCGCGCTTCAGGTTCAGCTCGTCGAGCCATTGCTCGACCATCCGATGCCCGGTCGCATTCGTGCTCGCATAGACGTAGCGCAGCGCGGACAGATCTTCGCGGCTCGGCTTCGTCTTCTTCAGCGGATGACCCGCGCGCACCACGCACACGTGCTCGTCGACGAACAGCGTTTGGCTCACGCAGCCCGCGTCGAGGCCCGGCACATAGCCGAGCGCGAGATCGATTTCGCCGGCGCGCATCGCCGCGCTGACCGACTCGACCGGCACGTTGGCGACCTCGATGCGGATGCCGCGCGCTTCGCGATCGAGCTGCGCGAGCAGCGGCGGCAAAAAGTAGAACTCCGACATGTCCGACATCGACACGCGAAACACGCGCCGCGCGCTCGATGGTTCGAACTTCGCCAGTTGCTGCACGGCTTCGTTGATGATCGCGAACGCTTGCGCGAGCGGCGGATAGAGGCGCAACGCGGCATCGGTGGGCACCATGCCGCTGGGTGTGCGCGAGAACAGCGGGTCTTCGAACAGCGTGCGCAGGCGGCGCAGCGCATGACTGACCGCCGGTTGCGTGAGACCGAGCCGATCGCCGGCCGCCGTCAGACTGCGCAGGTCCCAGATCGCGAGGAACACGCGCAGAAGATTCAGATCGGCGATGCCGAGATTCAGCCTGTTCATGCGCGGTTCTCGCAAACGAAGGCGGCTCGCGGGACGCGCGACGCGCCGGTCAACATGCCGCGAGGTTACCGTAGATGCTGCGCATTGCAAAATGCGGTGTCGCCCCGCTATACGGCGGCAGCGCGTGAAAGTCGCGGCGCATCGCGTCGCGCACCGGTGACGCGAGCGCATCGGTGAGCGCGCTCGCATCGTCGAACACGACCTTGTTGCGCTGCATCGCGCTCGCGTGCGCGAACGGCAAGCCGCTACGGCTGTCGATGCGCGTGTAGATCTCCAGCTCGCGCAGCGCGGGCAATTGCAGCATCAACGGCGGATGATGCGCGAGATAGTACGTGAGCCATGCATTGAAGTCTTGCGCGACGCCTTCGTAGGCGACCAGATAGGTGCAGCGTTGCGCATCGTCTTGCACCGGCGCGGCGTGCGGTGGCGCGAAGGTCCGCACCGCCATCACCTGCTGCGAGAAGGTTTGCGGGCTCAGTTCGGCCCGCATCGCCGGCTGCAACGCTTGCACGATCGAGCCTTGCGGCTCGAGCGCGGCTTCGAGCGGCGCGAGTTCGTCGAAGTACCACTGCAGCACGCAGGACGGCGCATCCGCCGCCGGCGCGATACGCGCATCGACCTGTCCCGCGATCGGCTCGAGGACGATCAGCCTGCGCAGCCCCGCGACTTGCGTGGCGGCCCGCAGCAACGCGGGCGTGTCGGTCAACGGCTGGCGCGCCTCGCTCGCGCCGATGAGAAAGAGGCAGACCTGCATCGTCACGCTGCCTCGCAAACAGCCACGCCAGCACGCGCGAGCCGGTGGAACTGCCTGCCGAAATAGACGAGACCGTCGCCGTCAGCGCGCGTGGCGATGCGCTCGATGCGCACGAACATCACCGAGTGCGAGCCCACCGTCTTGCTGTCGACGATCTGTCCTTCGAGACTCGCGAGCGCATCGTCAAGCACCGGAACGCCGAGCGCGCCTGGCTGCCACGCGCACTGATCGAAACGCGCGTCCATCGGGCAACCCGTCATGCCCGCGAACGCGCGCGCCAGTTCCTGGCAGTGCGCGCCGAGGATGTTGATGCACACGTTCGCATTTTCGCGCAGTACGTCATGCACATAACTCGATTGATTGATGCACACCAGCATGGTCGGCGGCGTATCGGTCACCGAACAGACCGCGCTCGCCGTGATGCCGCAGCGTCCGCGCGGACCATCGGTCGTGATGATGTTGACGGCCGCGCCAAGGCACGCCATCGCGTTGCGGAAGTGCGTGCGGGTTTCGTCGTGCGTCATGGCAGTCGCTCCTTTGCCGATCAGGGATAGGGCGTGACCGGCGCAATGCCGACGAATAGCGCGCCCGACGCGTCATAGGTGCCCTCACCGAGAAACGCGTGCTGCGTGACGACGATCGAATCGCGCACCATCCGTTGCATGCGGCTCTCGCGATAGATCGCGCCGATGCCCGCCATTTTGTACGCCTGCATGACCACCTCGGCGCAGGTGTGCGCGGCATGCGTGGCGGACAGCCGCAGCAGATTGGCTTCGCTGGGCGAGACGGGGTCGCCCGCCATGACCGTGCGCCACGACGCTTCCGCCGACTCGAAGAAGAACGCGCGCGCGCTGCGCAGATTCGCTTCGGCCTGCGCGAGGCCCGAACGGTAGTACGCGCGGTCGGCAAGACGCGGCGCGCCGGTCGTCGTTTTGGTCACGCCCGACATGCTGGCCAGGAGGTCGAGCGCCGCGCGTGCGAGCCCGAGGTTCACGGCCGCGTGCACCTGGGCCTGGTACGCGACAGCGGGGTAGCGATAGAGCGGCTCGTCGATCAGCGGCACACCGCCGCGCACGAAGATCCATTGCTCGTCGACGAACTTGTTTTTCAGGCGCAGATCGTGGCTGCCGGTGCCTTGCATGCCGACCACGTTCCAGTTGTCGACGATCTCGACTTCGCTCGCGGGAAACACGGCCGTAAACGGCTTGCCCGCGTTCGGCTCGCCCGGCTTGCCCGGTGCGCCGCCGATGCCGACGCCGATCCAGTCCGCGCCCTTGCAGCCGCTCGCAAAGCGCCATTGACCTGACACGAGGTAGCCGCCGGGCGCGCGCTCGGCCGGTTGCAGCGGATACAGGCCGCCCGCGAAAACCTGGTCTGGACCGGACGCGTAGATGCGGGCCTGGGTCTCGACCGGCAGCGACGCGAGGTACGTGTTCGCGGAGCCAAAGGCCGCGACCCATGCGGTCGAGCCATCGGCGATCGCGATGCGTTCGAGCATCGCCAGAAACTGCGGCGGCGGCAGCGCGTCGCCGCCGAAGCGTTTCGGCGTGCTCGCGCGGAAGATACCCGCGCGCTTCATCTTCGCGATCATGCCGCGCGGGACGTGTGAAACCGCGTCGAACTCGTCGCGCCGACGCTCGACTTCAACGATGAGTTGATCTAACGAAAGTGGACCCGTGTGTTCGGGATAGTCGTCCTGCGTATCGATGATGCGTGCGTCGGCGGTGCAAGCGCGGGCGCTGGCGCTGGCGCTGGCGGAATGTACGGCGTGCATGCGCGTTACCTCCTGATCTGATGATGTGAACGATGTCATTCGGCTTCCTGATGCGCTTTGATGCGCATCGCCTTCGGATAGGTCTCCCGGGCGAGCAGCGTGGCGATCACGGTGATCAGGCCGAGTGCGCCGAGATAGAGAGCGACCGGCGTCGCGCTGCGATAGTGCAAGAGCAGTGCCGTGGCGATCATCGGCGACAGGCCGCCGCCGAGCACCGAAGAAATTTCGCGTCCGATGCCAAGCCCCGAGAAGCGCAGATGAACCGGCAACAGTTCGCTGATGAACGCGGGCTGCGCACCTTCCAGGATACCGAGCGTGACGCTGTTGGCGAGCACGAGGGCCGTGATCACTTTCCAGTATTCGCCGGAGCCGAGCAGCGCGAAGTACGGCCACGCGACGAGCACCATCGCGATCGCGCCGGCGAGATACACAGGCTTGCGTCCGACCTTGTCGGTCAGGTAGCCGAAGAACAGCGAGAACGGAATCATCAGCAGCATCGACAGCGTGAGGCCGCCAAGGATCCAGCTCGATTTGATACCGAGGAACTGGCCATACGCGATCGAGAACGCGAAAAAGATGTACGACGCACCGCCTTCGCCGAAGCGCAGACCGAAGATCGTCAGCACTTCGCGAGGACATTGCCGCAACACGTCGAGCACCGGCATGCGGCTCTCGTGGCGCTTTGCCTTCGCCTGAGCGAACGCGGCGCTTTCGCCCACCGAGCGGCGCATCCACAAGCCGAGTGCGACGAGCGCGGCGCTGCAGAGGAAAGGAATGCGCCAGCCCCAGCTGAGGAAATCGGCCGTCGCAAGGTTCTGCACGAGCAGAAACGCGCCGGTCGACAGCACGAAGCCGAGTGCCGCGCCGCATGGACTCCATGCAGCCAGCGCGCCGCGCTTCGATTGCGGCGCATTCTCGTGAATCAGCAGGATGCTGCCGCTCCATTCGCCACCCGCGGCGAGCCCCTGCACGATGCGCAGACAGACGAGCAGGGCCGGCGCGGCGAGGCCGATCTGCTGATAGGTGGGCAGCACGCCCATCAACATCGTCGCCGAGCCCATCGCGAATAGCGTCAGCATGGTCACGAGCTTGCGCCCGTAGCGGTCGCCGAGATGTCCGCACAACACGCCGCCGATCGGCCGCGCGATGAAGCCGACCGTGAAGCCGCCGAACGCGGCGATGGTGCCGGTGAGCGGGTCGCTGCCGACGGGGAAGAACAGCTTGCCGAAGACGAGCCCCGCGGCCGTTCCGTACAGAAAAAAGTCATACCATTCGAGGACTTGACCGAGCACGGCGGTCGTGACCGCGCGTCGTACGCGGCTCGTCGCGGCGGGGGATCGGCCAGATGCGAGCGGGGCGCTCAGATCGGAATTCACGGCGTCAGAGTTCATGGCTCAGGGAGAACGAAGATTGAGGTTCCCGCATGACGATGACGCTGAGCAGCGGGGCGAATCACATCCGGACGACATGGCTGCACGATATGAGCGGCGCCCGACGCGGTCAAATTCGGGCCAAAAATGGTCGATATGAATGGCGTGCATGGGCGACGCTCCGGCTCGCGCGAGGCGCGAATGGTGAGGAGTTCCAGGAGATGACGCTACGGTGAGGGTTTTCGGGAGCGATGTGCGGGATGCGCGACGACTCACGCGGTGTGCGTCGAAATGGCGATACCGGGGGAGGTGCGTCGAAGCGCGCTGGAGGTGCTTCGTTGGCTTCAGCGTTGCGGAGAACGACAGCGCTTCGGAGCAACCGTCGCGGAGCGGGTCGGCGTCCGGTGTGCGGAACGTACGCTGGAATGCAGGGCTAAAAGCTGAAGCGAGCCTGTTAAGGTGAGATCTTCCAGGATGGTGAGGATTTCCAGGAGTCGAGTGGACGGCGCTTGCGCGCAATGGTGAGGAGTTCCAGGAGACCGTCCCCGCAGGCGAGGCCTCGCGCTCGCGGCAATCGGTCAATCCGGGCGACGCGGGAGCCATTGGCTCCCGAAAAACCTCACCTGAAGGCGATGACCCTCATTGCTTACCACTCAGTCAGAACTTCACCTTCACCTGAAACCCAATCGTAAAGGGCAGATTATCTGAAGGGATCGGCGGAATGATGATGAAGTTCGCGCCGACGCGCTTGTAGTCGAGCATCACGATCGGCGCGACCACCGGGCCGATCGTGTGATTGCGGCCAAGACCCCAGTTGCCGTAGTTATAGCCGGAGATGATCCCGCCGATCGCCGCAATCCGCACGATGCCCCAATGCGCGAACTCAGGCGCCCACACGCCGCCGCCGTAGTAGGACGGCCGACGCAACGAGTTGCGAAAGCCGCCGGCCGTCAGCGCCCACTGGTTGTTCAGCCAGCATTCGACGCCAAGCCCAGGATTGAACTGTTCGAAGTGCGTATCGGGATCGGGATTGATGTGGTACGAGCCGAGCATCGCGTCGACCCACACACCGCCGTCACACCAGTTGCCCGCGTGCGCCGCGGAGACCGCCGCGAAGCTCGCGAAAAACGCCACCGCGGCGCGTCGGATATTCTTGTTCATCTGCCGAAAGTGCATTTTTTCTCCGTCACCGGTCGAGCGCCGGTGTCATCGTGATCTGGCGATCCGCGTGCCGCCCGTCGCGCACTGTACCTGAAGCCGCACGGTCGATGTTGAGGACTCGCTCGGCCGGCCGGGCACGCGACGTGCCCCCGCAGCCGGAACCGCCACGATAACGGAGAACCGATGGCGACGTGATGAATAAGCCGTGAAGAAATTCACGGCGCGCATCGCGCGCGCCGTCGGCGATGAAGGCGGCAGGAACGTCTACAGACCGAGATCGGACAGGCCGGGGTGATCGTCGGGCCGCCGGCCGAGCGGCCAGCGATACAACCGGTCGGCTTCACGAATCGGCAGGTCGTTGATGCTCGCGTGACGGCGCGCCATCAGGCCATGCTCGTTGAACTCCCAGTTTTCGTTGCCGTACGAGCGGAACCAGTTGTTCGAATCGTCGTGCCATTCGTACGCGAAGCGCACCGCGATGCGGTTCCCGGTAAACGCCCACAGCTCCTTGATCAGCCGATAGTCGAGTTCCTTCACCCACTTGCGACGCAAAAAGCCGACGATTTCCGCGCGGCCATGCACGAATTCGGCGCGGTTGCGCCATACGCTATCCGTCGTATACGCAAGCGATACGCGCTCGGGTTCGCGCGTGTTCCATCCGTCTTCCGCGGCGCGCACTTTCTGGATCGCGGTGTCGCGCGTGAAGGGTGGCAGGGGTGGACGGGTTTCGATCGGATCGGCCATGGTGGCTCCCTGGTCAGGTTGAGGCGCGCCGGCTTGGCACACGTCTGGTTGGGGTGGGTTTCGCTGCCGCTTCGAGCAAGGTCGTTCCAACTGTCCGCGCGTCGCGCGCCGCCTCGGCTTCGCCGCTCACGAGCGCCACCGCGATCGCGCCGTCGAGCAGCACGAGCCATTGCCGCGCGAGCGGCGCCGCGCGACGCGCGTCGATTTCCGCTTCCGCCGCGAACGCGTCGCATTCGGCGCGCACGAAATCGAAGAGACGTGCCTTGTGTCTGCGCGCGACGACGCGGATCGGATCGTCGGCGGAGGTGATTTCACCGGCCGCGTTCAGAAACGCGCAGCCATGAAAATCCGCCGATACAAACCAGTCGCGCAGCACGTCGAACATGCCAAGCAGGCGTTTGCGCGCGCTCTTGCCGTGCCGTTGCGTGCCGGCGATAAACCAGTTCATCCAGCGCTCGTCGCGCCGTTCGAGCGCGGCGGCCACCAGCGCATCTTTCGATTCGAAATGCGTGTAGAAGCTTTTGCGTGCGGTACCAGACTGCCGCACGATCGCGTCGACGCCGGTCGCATGGATGCCGCCGGCGTAGATCAGCGCCTCGGCGGCATCGAGCAGGCGCTCGCGCGCGGTGGCGGGTTGCGTCGGGTCGGTCGGGGTCGTTTCGTGTGTCATGGACGAACGGTAGAACGATCATTCTCCTTCGTCAAGTTTTTCTTCGGGCCTCCGTGCTCTGGGTCCGCTTGCTGCTATCGTGATGGAGATCGCTTGAACATCGCTCAACCGGAATCGCTTCGATGAACTCATCCTCCGTTCGCACCGCGTGGGTACGCGCGCTGCTCGGCGCAATACTGCTGAGCGCCATGGCCTGCACGCCCTTGCAGGTACTCACGCATTCGGTCAGTCAGAACGAGGCGCGCGTGCCGCCTGGGCGCTACGAGATCGATTCGGATCACACGAGCATCACGTTCGATATCGATCACTTCAAATACACGCGCTTTACGATGCGTTTCGATCGCAAGCAGGGCCAACTCGACTGGAACGACGGCGGCCTCGAGCGCAGCACGGCGTCGGTCACGATCGACGCCGCGAGCATCGACACGAACGTGCCACTGCTCGACAAGATGGTGAAGAGCGACAGCATGCTCGATGTCGCGCGCTATCCGCAGATCCGCTTCGCGAGCACGGGTTTCGAGCGCACCGGCGACGCGCGCGGCACGCTGAGCGGCGATCTGACGATCCGCGGCGTCACGCAGCCCGTCACGCTCGACGTCACGTTCAACGGCTTCGCGCCCGATCCGCTGACGAAGAAAGACACGCTCGGCTTTTCCGCCGACGGCCATTTCAGCCGCGCGAAGTTCGGTCTGGCGACGTGGTATCCGGCCGTCGGCGACGATATTCACGTGCGCATTCAGGCTGAGTTCGTGAAAACGCCCGCAGGCGCATGAGCGCACTGCGGGCGTTGGCAAATGAGACTACGGCTGGCCGACTCAGGCCGTGGTCCAGTCGAGAATCACCTTGCCGCTCTCGCCGGAGAGCATCGTCGCGAAGGCCTGCTGGTAATCGTCGACCTTGAAATGGTGCGTGAGGATCGGCGACAGATCGAGACCGCTTTGCAGCATCGCGACCATCTTGTACCAGGTCTCGAACATCTCGCGGCCATAAATACCCTTGATTTCAAGGCCCTTGAAGATCACCTGGGTCCAGTCGATCGCGGTTTGCGCGGGCGGAATGCCGAGCAGCGCGATCTTGCCGCCGTGATTCATCGCTTCGAGCATGCTCGTGAACGCGCTCGGCACACCCGACATTTCGAGCCCGACGTCGAAACCCTCGGCCATGTGCAGATCGTGCATCACGTCGCGCAAGGATTCGCGCGACACGTTCACCGCGCGCGTCGCGCCCATCTTGCGCGCGAGTTCGAGGCGATAGTCGTTGACGTCGGTGATCACGACATTACGTGCCCCGACGTGCTTCGCAATCGCGACCGCCATGATGCCGATCGGTCCCGCGCCGGTAATCAGCACGTCCTCGCCGACAAGATTGAACGACAGCGCCGTATGCGTCGCGTTGCCGAACGGATCGAAGATCGCGGCGAGGTCGTCGGAGATTTCGGGCGGGATCTTGAACGCGTTGAAGGCCGGAATCACGAGGTATTCGGCGAACGCGCCCTCACGATTCACGCCGACGCCGATCGTGTTGCGGCACAAATGCCGGCGGCCCGCGCGACAGTTGCGGCAGAAGCCGCACGTAATATGTCCTTCGCCCGACACGCGATCGCCGATTGCAAAGCCGCGCACCTCCTGCCCCATCTCGACGATTTCGCCGACGTATTCATGGCCGACGTGCATCGGCACCGGAATCGTCTTTTGCGCCCAGTCGTCCCACTTCCAGATATGAATGTCGGTGCCGCAAATCGCCGTGTGCGTGATGCGGATCATCACGTCGTTATGTCCGACTTCGGGCTTCTTTACGTCCGTCAGCGTGAGGCCCGGACCGCGTTCGAGTTTTGCCAATGCTTTCATCTGCTTCTCCGTTCCAATCACGCGGCGACTATGCCTGGATCACGCCGAGTTCGCGGCCGACGCGCGCGAACGCCTCGACGGCGCGATCGATCTGTTCGGGCGTGTGCGCGGCGCTCATCTGCGTGCGGATGCGCGCGCGGCCGCGCGGCACCACCGGGAACGAAAAGCCGATCACATAGACACCTTCCTTCAGCAACGCATCGGCCATCTTTCCCGCGAGTTGCGCATCACCCAGCATCACCGGAATGATCGGATGTTCGCCCGGCACGAGCGTGAAGCCGAGCGCGCTCATCGCGCGGCGGAAGTGCGCGCCGTTTTCGCGCACGCGCGCGCGCAGTTGCGCGCCTTCAGCGCTTGCGAGCAATTCGAGTACCTTCAGCGACGCCGCGGCGATGCTCGGCGTCAGCGTGTTCGAAAACAGATACGGACGCGAGCGCTGCCGCAGCAGTTCGACGACTTCCTTGCGCGCGGCGACATAGCCGCCCGATGCGCCGCCAAGCGCCTTGCCGAGCGTGCCGGTAATGATGTCGATGCGCGCCATCACCCCGCAATGCTCGGGCGTGCCGCGGCCGTGTTCGCCGATGAAGCCGACCGCGTGCGAGTCGTCGACCATCACCAATGCGCCGTACCGGTCGGCCAGATCGCAGATGCCGGCGAGGTTCGCGATGATGCCGTCCATCGAGAAAACGCCGTCGGTCGCGATCAGTTTGAAGCGCGCGCCAGCCGCGTCGGCCTCCTTCAGACGCGCTTCGAGATCGGCCAGGTCGTTGTTGCGGTAGCGAAAGCGCTTCGCCTTCGAAAGCCGCACGCCGTCGATGATGCTCGCATGATTGAGCTCGTCGCTGATGATCGCGTCGTTTTCGTCGAGCAGCGTTTCGAACAGGCCGCCGTTCGCGTCGAAGCAGCTCGAATAGAGAATGCAGTCGTCGGTTTGCAGGAACGCAGCGAGCGCCGCCTCGAGTTGCTTGTGGACAGTTTGCGTGCCGCAGATGAAGCGCACCGACGCCATGCCGAAGCCGTCGCTATCGAGCCCCTCTTTGGCGGCTTCGATCAGCCGCGCGTCGTCGGCGAGACCCAGATAATTGTTGGCGCAGAAGTTCAGCACGTCGCTGCCATCGGCGAGACGCACGTCGGCCGACTGCGGACTCGCGATCACGCGCTCGCTCTTGTAAAAGCCGTCGGCGCGGATCTGGTCGAGGGTGCCGCGCAGATGGGCAAGGTACTGGTCACGCATGAACGGAACTCCTGAGGGTGATGGCGCCCGCGTTCGCGTGGGCGCAGGGAGGTCGGCCTGTTATAGTCGGCTGTCAGCTTTATCGGATATTTTCGTTTTTTCGAACTAAAATCCGGTATATCGAACAACTCTAAACGATGGGTCAGGAAATGGCAAGTTCGGGTACACGCCGCGCCGCGGCCAATGCGGCGCCCACCTCCGCTACCGCCGCGTCGCCGGCGATTGCGGCGCCGCCGCGTGTCGGCGAGCAGATTCAGCGACTGCGCGCCGAGCGGCGCATGACGCTCGACGATCTGTCGCGCGCAGCCGGCGTGTCGAAATCGATGTTGTCGGAAATCGAGCGCGACAAGGCCAATCCGACGATCGCGGTTGCGTGGCGGCTGACCAACGCGCTCGGCGTGAGCCTCGATTCGCTGTTTGCGCCGCCAAAGTCGCCCGAGGCCATCGCCGTTTCCGGTCCGCACGATATTCCTACGCTAAGCGGTCACGACGCGAAATACCAGTTGCGTGTGTGGGGGCCGATCGAACTGGCCGGCAAGTTCGAGTGGTACGAGTTGACGCTGCAGCCGGGCGGGGCGCTGGTATCGAACGCACACGAGCCCGGCACCCGCGAACATCTGACCGTGCTGCACGGCTCGGTCGAAATCGAGGCGGCCGGCGCGACGAAGCGGCTCAAGGTCGCGGACACCGCGCGCTACGTCGCGGACGAACCGCACGCGATCCGCAACGTCGGCAAGGGCGAGGCGAAAGCGCTGCTGGTCGTGATTCACGGCTAGCGCGCCGGCTGGCGGGGTATTGGCACAGGGTTGGCACGCGGTTCCCGGCGCTTAGGCCGTTCGGCCAGGTTGCGTCTGATACTGTATGTTTGTACAGTATCAGGTGTCGATTGGAGCCGAGAATGAACAACCTGAAAGCCGACCCTAGCGATCAAACTCTCGCCGCGCTGCGCTACCAGAGCGCCGCACGCGATCTCGAACATATCGTGCGCAACATCGCCGCGCGCTACATCGTGCAGCAGGTGCCGCTCACGTGGCGCCTGCTGCACGCCATCGAAGCCGAGGCGCTGGCCGACCTCGGTTTCGCAAGCCGGCACGACGCGCTGCTGCTCGGGCTGTTCCAGCGCCCGTCCGATCTGCCTTATCCCGAAACCGATGACGGTGTGGATTTCGGCACGTCCAATGCGTTGCCGGCCGTCTTCGCGTTTGCTGTCAGTGCGTACGAGGAAGCCGCGCGACAAGCAGTGCGCGCTTCGGCGCAGCCATTGAAGATTGATACGCCGTTAAAGCGCGCACGGGCGTGGGGCGGCTGATGACAGCCTCACGCGAGGATGAGTCGGATCTTCAACGGTTCTTTGCGGTCGGCTTGTCACCGGTTAGCGCCTACAATACGCGGACCGAACGGTGCAACTAACGGAAGGAATGCTCATGTCGCCCCCTCATCTGTCCGACCCCGTTCCCCGTCCCGCCCCTTCTACCGATCTGTTCGATCAGCAACGCGAAGACTGGCGTCGTGACCCGCAGATCGCATTCGATGCGTGGCTTGCGAAGCAGCATTTCCGCCGCTCTTCCGCGTTGGTCTATCAGGCGCAGTGGGGGCAGTTTCTCGACTGGCTTGGCGCGCGGCAACAAAGCCTCGCAACGGTCGACACGCCCGCGATCGCCGATTTCGTCGCTAGTCTCGAGATCCGTAGAACGCAACGCATCCGCTATTTGCGGCTAATCGAGCGCGTGCTCGATCACGTGCGCGAGATCGAATCGGCGTCGACCAATCCGGCTCGCTTCATTGCTCAGGATGGCGAAGCCGCATGGCGTAATGCGCGCGACAATGAGCCGACCAGTTTTCTCACACATGCGGAACGC
>DATAQT010000294.1:0-7761 GCA_036264535.1 Paraburkholderia sp.
GTGCTCGACGCCAGCGCCGCGCCCGACGCGCCCGCGGCGATCCTGTTCTGCCGCGAGAAGAGCGTCGAGCGCGAGACATGGGAAGGCTTCCGCTTCGGCCCCGAGGGCGCGCGCGAAGCGTTCGGATTCGACGCCGCCTTCCCGGTCAGCGAACTCGACACGCAACTGCCGCGCATCATCGCCGACAAGCCAGCGCTGCACTACGCGCTCGGCACCTCGGACCGGCTGGACGAGCAGGTGCGCGGCTGGCTCGACGCGGTGCGCGCGCAAGGCCGCAGCGGGCTCGTCGCGCCCACGGCCGCGCGCGACCTGCTGCCGCTGCTCGACGAGATGCGGCTCGTCAAGGACGACCACGAGCTCGCGATCATGCGCCGCGCCGGGCAGATCTCAGCGGCCGCGCATCGTCGCGCGATGGCCGCGTGCCGGCCCGGCATCCGCGAGTACGAACTCGAGGCCGAGCTGCTCTATACGTTCCGCAAGTTCGGCGCCCAGGCGCCGGCCTATACGTCGATCGTCGCGGCCGGCGCGAATGCCTGCGTGCTGCACTACCCGGCCGGCAACGCGATCGCGCGGGACGGCGAGCTGATCCTGATCGACGCCGCCTGCGAACTCGACGGCTACGCATCCGACATCACGCGCACGTTCCCGGCGAGCGGCCGTTTCACGCCGGCGCAGCGCGAGCTGTACGACATCGTGCTGGCCGCGCAGCAGGCCGCCGTCGACGCCACGCGCGCCGGCGCGAGCTTCGACGATCCGCACCAGGCGGCGCTGCGCGTGCTGTCGCAGGGGCTGCTCGACACCGGCATCGTGCCGCGCGCGAAGTTCGCCTCGGTCGACGACGTGATCGCCGAGCGCGCCTACGCGCCGTTCTACATGCACCGCACCGGTCACTGGCTCGGCATGGACGTGCACGACTGCGGCGACTACCGCGAGCGCGGCGCGCCACGCGACGAGGCCGGCGCGCTGCCATGGCGCACGCTGCGAGCGTCGATGACGCTGACGATCGAGCCGGGCCTGTACATCCGCCCGGCCGAGGGCGTGCCCGAGCGCTACTGGAATACCGGCATCCGCATCGAGGACGACGCGGTCGTCACGCCGACCGGCTGCGAGCTGATCACGCGCGACGTGCCGGTCGCCGCCGACGAGATCGAGGCGCTGATGCAGGAAGCGCGAGCGGCCCATCAAGAGAGGACCTGATCCGCGATGAACGACGCCTCTCCATCGGCGGTGATCCTGAGGCCCGCCTCCCATCAGCAGGGGTTCGATTTCGATGTGACGATCGTCGGTGCGGGTCCGGTCGGCCTCGCGCTCGCCGGCTGGCTCGCGCGCCGCAGCGTGACGCGCGAACTGAAAATCGCGCTCGTCGATGCGCGCGAGCCGGAAGACTCGATCGCCGATCCGCGCGCCATCGCGGTCTCGCACGGCAGCCGGATGATCCTCGAGCCGCTGCGCTGGCCCGCCGACGCCATCGCGATCGAGCGCATCCACGTGTCGCAACGCGGTCATTTCGGCCGCACGCTGATCGATCATCGCGAGCACGGCTTGCCCGCGCTCGGTTATGTGCTGCGCTACGGCTCGATCGTGCACGGCCTCGCCGACGCGGTACACGCGACGCCAGTCGACTGGTTCCGCTCGACGTCGGCCGGCGCGCCGGTTCAGGAGCTCGACGGCGTCACGCTGCCGATCGAAACCGCGGGCGTTGCGCGACAGTTGCGCACGCGGATTCTGGTGAACGCCGAGGGCGGCCTGTTCGGCGACCAGAAGCACGAGAAAATCCCGAGCCACACCACGGATGAAGACACCCGTGCACGCAGCATAGGCAAAAACAACGCCGGCTCGCGCGACTACGGTCAGACCGCGCTGGTCGGCACGGTCACCGTGTCCGCGCCCCGGCCGCACGTCGCGTGGGAGCGCTTCACGTCGCAAGGCCCGATCGCGCTGCTGCCGATGGGCGGCGTGCGCGGCGCCGACTACGCGCTCGTCTGGTGCTGCGCGCCCGACGAAGCCGAACGCCGCGCGCAACTCTCCGACGAGGCGTTCCTGCGCGAGCTCGACGCTGCGTTCGGCGACCGGATGGGCCGCTTCACGCACATCAAAGGACGCGCATCGTTCCCGCTCGGACTCAACGCGGTCGACACGCTCGTGAACGGCCACATCGTCGCGATCGGCAATGCGGCGCAGACCTTGCATCCAGTGGCAGGCCAGGGCCTCAATCTGGGCTTGCGCGACGCCCACGCGCTCGCCGATGCGCTGTCGGCCGAGGGCCCGACGCCGCTCGCGCTCGCGACCTTCGCACAACGCCGCGCGCTGGACCGGCGCCTGACGATCGGCTCGACCGACACGCTCGCGCGGCTGTTCACCGTCGACTTCGCGCCGCTCGCGGTATTGCGCGGCCTCGCGCTGACCGCGCTCGAATTCGTGCCGCCGGTCAAAACCGCGCTCGCCCGGCAGATGATGTTCGGCCAGCGCCGTTGAGTGCGCAATGCGCTGCGCGGTTCTATGAGTCGCGCGACTTTCATAGAAGATTTAACGGGTTACGAGACTCAGATCGCGAGTCCCGGCAAGCCGTTAACGCTAAAATAGCGGTTTTCCCTCGCATTTCGCGCTGCGTCGGCTGTCACGATTGTCAAATCCTGACCCGCCGACGGCGCACGCTCACGTCATGCCCACTCTCGGCTCCCACATTCTGCGCAACAACCTGTTCGTCGCCCCGATGGCCGGCGTGACCGATCGGCCGTTCCGCCAGCTGTGCAAACGGCTCGGCGCGGGCTACGCCGTGTCGGAAATGGTCGCGTCGAATGCGCAGCTGTGGAAGAGCGAAAAGACCATGCGCCGCGCGAACCACGAAGGCGAAGTCGAGCCGATCGCCGTGCAGATCGCCGGCGCGGACCCGGACATGATGGCCGAGGCCGCCCGCTACAACGTCGCGAACGGCGCGCAGATCATCGACATCAACATGGGCTGCCCAGCCAAGAAGGTCTGCAACGTCGCGGCCGGCTCGGCACTGCTGCAGAACGAACCGCTCGTGCAGCGCATCGTCGAGGCCGTCGTGAACGCGGTGGGCGTTGGGCCCGACGCGGTGCCCGTCACGCTGAAAATCCGCACCGGCTGGAATCGCGAGAACAAAAACGCGCTGAACGTCGCGCGTCTCGCGCAAGCAGCGGGCATTTCGATGCTGACCGTGCACGGCCGCACGCGCGCCGACCTGTACCACGGCGAGGCCGAATACGACACCATCGCCGCGGTGAAAGCGGCGGTAGGCATTCCGGTCGTCGCGAACGGCGACATCACGTCGCCGCAAAAAGCGCGCGAGGTACTGGCCGCGACCGGCGCGGACGCGATCATGATCGGGCGGGCCGCTCAGGGCCGTCCTTGGCTGTTTCGCGAAATCGAGCATTTCCTGCAAACGGGCGAGTTGCTGCCGCCGCCGCGCATCGACGAAATCCAGCAGGTGATGAACGAGCATCTCGAAGATCACTACGCTTTCTACGGGGAATTTACCGGTGTGCGCACTGCGCGCAAACACATCGGCTGGTACACTCGCGGCCTTTCCGGCGCCAACCTGTTCCGGCATCGCATGAATACGCTGGACACTACGCGCGAACAACTCCTCGCCGTCAATGAATTCTTTGACGCGCAAAAGGCGATCTCAGACCGCCTCGTCTACGTCGACGAAGCATCCGGCAACTCCGGGTTCGACGGTCAAGGCGAGGACAACACCGACCGACTAGCTGCATGAGCAAGAACAATATCGAACAATCAGTCCGCGACAGCCTGGATGTGTATTTCCAGGATCTCGACGGCTCCAATCCGCACGACGTCTACGACATGGTCATTTCATGCGTGGAAAAACCTTTGCTCGAAGTGGTGCTCGAGCAGGCCGGCGGTAACCAGTCGCTGGCCGCCGAGTATCTCGGCATCAACCGCAATACGCTGCGCAAGAAGCTGCAACAACACGGTTTGCTGTAGCGCGTTGTAGTTTCTCGCGCCCTGCCACGTTTCCCCTTCGGCTTTTCGTCTTCATCATGATCAAGCAAGCGCTCATCTCCGTTTCCGACAAGTCCGGCATCGTCGACTTCGCCAAATCGCTGTCGGACCTCGGCATCAAGATCCTGTCGACCGGCGGCACCGCGAAACTGCTCGCGGACGCGGGCCTGTCCGTCACTGAAGTCGCCGACTACACGGGCTTCCCGGAAATGCTCGACGGGCGCGTGAAAACGCTGCATCCGAAGGTGCACGGCGGCATCCTCGCGCGCCGCGATCTGCCGGAGCACATGGCAGCGCTTGAGAAGCACGACATTCCGACCATCGACCTGCTGGTCGTGAACCTGTACCCGTTCGTGCAGACCGTGTCGAAGGAAGAGTGCTCGCTGGAAGACGCGATCGAGAACATCGACATCGGCGGCCCGACGATGCTGCGCTCGGCTGCGAAGAATCACCGCGACGTGACTGTCGTGGTCGACCCGACGGATTACGCGGTCGTGCTCGACGAAATGCGCGCGAACGGCAACACGGTGTCGTACAAGACGAACTTCCGCCTCGCGACCAAGGTGTACGCGCACACCGCGCAGTACGACGGCGCGATCACGAACTACCTGACGAGCCTGACCGACGAGCTGCAGCACGCATCGCGCAACCAGTATCCGGCCACCTTCAACATGGCGTTCGAGAAGGTGCAGGACCTGCGCTACGGCGAAAACCCGCACCAGAGCGCGGCGTTCTACCGCGATCTGACGGTGCCGGCCGGCGCGCTCGCGAACTACAACCAGTTGCAGGGCAAGGAACTCTCGTACAACAACATCGCCGATTCCGACGCGGCGTGGGAATGCGTGAAGACCTTCGACGTGCCGGCCTGCGTGATCGTCAAGCACGCGAATCCGTGCGGCGTCGCGCTCGGCGCGAACGCGCACGAAGCGTACTCGAAGGCGTTCCAGACCGATCCGACCTCGGCGTTCGGCGGCATCATCGCGTTCAACCGCGAAGTCGACGAAGCGGCTGCGCAAGCCGTCGCGAAGCAGTTCGTCGAAGTGCTGATCGCGCCGTCGTTCAGCGCCGAAGCGCGTCAGGTGTTCGCGGCGAAGCAGAACGTGCGTCTGCTCGAAATCGCGCTGGGCGAAGGCCATAACACGTTCGATCTGAAGCGCGTCGGCGGCGGCCTGCTCATGCAGTCGCTCGACTCGAAGAACGTGCAGCCGCGCGAGCTGCGCGTCGTCACCAAGCGTCATCCGACGCCGAAGGAAATGGACGACCTGCTGTTCGCATGGCGAGTCGCGAAGTACGTGAAGTCGAACGCGATCGTGTTCTGCGCGAACGGCATGACGCTTGGGGTCGGCGCGGGCCAGATGAGCCGCGTGGACTCGGCGCGTATCGCGAGCATCAAGGCGCAGAACGCCGGTCTGACGCTGACCGGTTCGGCGGTCGCATCGGACGCGTTCTTCCCGTTCCGCGACGGTCTGGACGTGGTCGTCGCGGCGGGCGCGACCTGCGTGATCCAGCCGGGCGGCTCGGTGCGTGACGACGAAGTGGTCAGCGCCGCCGACGAGCACAACATCGCGATGGTGCTAACGGGCGTGCGTCACTTCCGTCATTGATCGACTGAAGGTCAATAGCGGCAAAAAAGGCCCGGCGGGTTGTCCCGCCGTGCCTTTTGTTTTTGGGGCGACGCGTTCAATCGTCCGGATCTTTGCGGGCATAACCGTCCCGCACTTGCGGATGTTGACTGATGTACGTGCCCAAACCCTGGCCGCGCCGCGCAAGACGCTTCAGCACCGCGAGATGGTCGGCGCCGACACTCGCTTCGGTGTACCAATACGCGACACCTGGCCGAAAGCGCACCTTGATGAAATCGTCGCCGATTTCATAGGCGTCGACGCCCGAGTCGCCGCTGAGATTGCGGTAGCGCTCCATCCTCGATCGCCTCCTTGCGCAAAGCCCTGGCAGCTTTTATTCCGCTAGTCGTGCAGCCAGCGGACCGCCACGCACCGCGTTCGTTGTAGTATCGCAGGCACCTGGTTTTTACCGCTTGTGCGGCACTTCATGAGAATTCTCGGCATCGACCCCGGCCTGCGCGTGACGGGCTTCGGCGTGATCGAACAACACGGCCACACACTGAGCTACGTCGCGAGCGGCGTGATCCGCACCGCCGACGCCGATCTGCCGTCGCGGCTCGGCACCATCTTCGCAGGTATCTCGACGTTGATCCGCGAGCACGCGCCGGATCAGGCGGCGATCGAAAAAGTCTTCGTCAACGTCAATCCGCAGTCGACGCTGTTGCTCGGCCAGGCGCGCGGCGCCGCGATCTGCGGGCTCGTCGCGGGCGGCGTGCCGGTCGCCGAATACACCGCGCTGCAGCTCAAGCAGGCCGTTGTCGGCTATGGTCGCGCGACCAAGGAGCAGATGCAGCAGATGGTCGTGCGGCTGCTGAACCTGTCCGGCGTGCCGGGCACCGACGCCGCCGACGCGCTCGGCATGGCCATCTGCCACGCGCACGGCGGCTCGACACTGAGCACGCTCGGCGGCATCGCACCGGCGCTCGCGAAGAAGGGGTTGCGGGTGCGGCGCGGACGTCTGGTCGGCTAACGCCAGGTGTGATCCACTGCGCTACACTCGCGCATTCCCATTCGACTCTAAAAAACTAACTCGCCATGATCGGTCGCATTGCCGGCGTTCTGCTGGAAAAAAACCCGCCGCACCTGCTCGTCGACTGCAACGGCGTCGGCTATGAAGTGGATGTGCCGATGAGCACGTTCTACAACCTGCCGTCGACCGGCGAGCGCATCGTGCTGCTCACCCAGATGATCGTGCGCGAGGACGCGCATCTGCTTTACGGCTTCGGCACCGCGCAGGAACGCGCGACGTTCCGCGAACTGCTGAAGATTTCCGGCATCGGCGCGCGCATGGCGCTCGCGGTACTGTCGGGCATGAGCGTGGCGGAACTCGCGCAGACCGTCACGATGCAGGACGCCGCGCGCCTCACGCGCGTGCCGGGCATCGGCAAGAAAACCGCCGAGCGGCTGCTGCTCGAACTGAAGGGCAAGCTCGGCGCCGACCTCGGCGCAATGGCGGGCGCCGCATCGCCATCCGACCACGCGTCCGACATCCTCAATGCGCTGCTCGCGCTCGGCTACTCGGAGAAAGAAGCACTCGCGGCGATCAAGAACGTGCCGGCCGGCACGGGTGTGTCCGAGGGCATCAAGCTCGCATTGAAGGCGCTGTCCAAGGGCTGATGCGCGAGCCGCGCGCGGTACAATGACCGCATGATCGAAACCGACAAACTCGCCCCCGAGCGCATCATCGCGGCCACGCCCGTGTCGCCGAACGAAGAAGCGTTCGAACGCGCGCTGCGTCCGCGCCAGCTCGAAGAATATGTCGGGCAGGAAAAAGTGCGCGGTCAGCTCGAGATCTTCATCGAGGCTGCGAAGCGCCGTTCCGAATCACTCGACCATGTGCTGCTGTTCGGCCCGCCGGGTCTCGGCAAGACCACGCTCGCGCACATCATCGCGCGCGAGATGGGCGTCAACCTGCGGCAAACGTCGGGGCCGGTGCTCGAACGCGCCGGCGACCTCGCGGCGCTCCTCACCAATCTGGAAGCCAACGACGTGCTGTTCATCGACGAAATCAACCGGCTCTCGCCGGTCGTCGAGGAAATTCTGTATCCGGCGCTCGAGGACTACCAGATCGACATCATGATCGGTGAAGGGCCGGCCGCGCGCAGCGTGAAGCTCGACCTGCAGCCGTTCACGCTGGTCGGCGCGACCACGC
>DATAQT010000345.1:0-3469 GCA_036264535.1 Paraburkholderia sp.
GGCATGGCCACCGACATTCTCGAGCGCTTCGCGAGCATCGTCGCCGCGAGTCTCGACAACGTCGCGCATCGCGAGCGGCTCAAGCAGCTCGGCATGACCGACTCGCTGACCAGCCTCGCGAATCGCCGCTATTTCGACGAGCGCCTGCGTGAAGAGTTGATGCGCGCGGTTCGTTATCACGCGCCGGTCGCGTGTCTGTTCATCGATATCGACGGTTTCAAGCGCATCAACGATAGCCACGGCCATCAGACCGGCGACCGCGCGCTCGTAGCGGTGGCGGCCTGCGTGCGGCAACAGGTGCGGCTCGGCGACACCGTCGCGCGATATGGCGGCGAGGAATTTGCCGCGCTGCTGCAAGGCGATCGCGCCGACGCACTGATCGTCGCCGAGCGCGTGCGGCTCGCGGTCGAGAAACTCGACGTGCGCGACGAGCACGGCGAGCGCCTTGCGTTGACCGTGTCGATCGGCGTGGCCGCGCGCGCGGTCGGGGGCAGCCCGGTCGAGGCGATGTCGCTTGGTCAGGCGATGATGGAGGAGGCCGATCGCGCGATGTACCGGGCCAAGCGCAACGGCCGCAATCGTATCGAGGCGCAACTCGACGCGCCCGGCGAGCAGGACTGATCGCTCGCGACGGACACTAAGCGTCACACCTCCGATGCATCCGGCGGCACCCCAAGCAACTGCAACGCGCCGCCCATCACGCCGCTGAATACCGGCCCGGCGACCGTGCCGCCGTAGTACGACTTGCCGGCAGGGTCGTCGATCATCACGGCGACGATCAGGCGCGGATCGCTCATCGGCGCCATGCCGACGAACATCGCGCGGTAGTGGTTCTTCGCGTAGCCCGCGCCGATCTGCTTGCGCGCGGTGCCAGTCTTGCCGCCGACGCGGTAGCCTGTCACCGTCGCCGCGCGTCCCGTGCCGCCATTGCCGATAGCCATTTCAAGCATGTTGCGGATCGCGCGCGCGGTGCCGGGCTTCGTGACCGGCTCGCTGCGAGCGGCGAACGAGGCGGGAGAGTCCGCATCGAGCGGCTCGCGCAGCAGACTCACGCGCTGCATCGCGCCGTCGCCCGCATATGCGGTGTAGACCTGCGCGATCTGTAGCAGCGAAACCGACAGCCCGTAGCCATACGCCATCGTCGCCTGCTCGATCGGGCGCCAGCGTTTGTACGGCCGCAGCTTGCCCGCGGCCACGCCCGGGAAGGGCAGATCGGGCTTCGTACCGAGTCCATATTGTCGATACTTGGTCCAGATCGTCTCGGCCGGCAGGTTCAGCGCGAGCTTCGCGAGCGCGATATTGCTCGACTTCTGCACCGCATCGGCGACCGTCATCGCACCGTGATTCGACGTGTCGTGAATTACGGCCGGGCCGATCCGATACCAGCCTGGCGCGGTATCGATGATGCTTTGAGGCCGCACCTTGCCTTCGTCGATCGAGAGGGCGACCACGATCGGCTTGATCGTCGAGCCCGGTTCGAACGTGTCGATCACCGCGCGGTTGCGCAACTGCCGCCCGGAAAGGTGCGTGCGGTCGTTCGGATCGAAGCTCGGGTAGTTGGCGAGCGCGAGGATTTCGCCGTTGCGCGCATCGAGCACGACCACGCTGCCTGCTTCGGCGCGGTGCAGCGCGATCGCCGTTTTCAGTTGCGCGTACGCGAGTTGCTGGATGCGCCGGTCGATCGTCAACTGGATCGTCGCGCCGTTGCGCGCGGGCACGAGCGGCCGCGTCTCCGAGATCACGCGGCCGAGCCGGTCGCGGATCACTTCGCGGTGGCCGGGCACGCCTTGCAGCTGCGCGTCGGCGGCGAGCTCGACGCCTTCCTGGCCGTTGTCCTCGATGTCGGTGAAGCCGACCACGTGCGCGGCCGACTCGCCCTCGGGATAAAAGCGTTTGCTGTCGGCGATCTGCGTGATGCCGGCAAGGCCGAGGCGCGACAGATGCGCGGCGGTGTCGGCATCCACCTGGCGCTTGAGCAGCACGAAGCTGCGCTCGCCGCTCAGGCGCCGGCGCAGCTCCGCGGGCGACAGATCGAGCAGCTTCGCGAGCGGCGCGAACGCGCTTTCGTCGACGCGCTCCGGCGTGGCCCAGATTTCGTAGGTCGCGAGGCTGACCGCGAGCATCGATCCGTTGCGATCGACGATCCGGCCGCGCGTCGCGTCGAGTTCGAGGAGGCGCTGATAGCGCTTTTGCCCCTGGTCGACATAGAAGTCCTGATTGACCACCTGCACCCAGAACGCGCGCACCGCGAGCGTCGCGAACGCGCCGAATACGAGCAGCACGACGAACTTCGAGCGCCACGCGGGCAGGCGCGCGGCGAGCAGCGGATTCTTCGTGGGGCTGGTGTACGGATCGTGAGACGGCGGTTTTTTCTGGCGGATCATGGGCGCAGGTGGCGAACGTTGCGGAGGGTACGAACTTCCCGATTGAACGAGACCGCCGGAACCACGAGGGCCGGCGGCAAGGACTGTCGCCGGCTGATTGTAAATAAAACGTAATTTAAACGCGAGGATTGTGAAAGCAGACGCTAAAACAAAGCCGCGCGGACTTGAAAAATCCGCGCGGCTGATTCGTTCGATTAATGCGTCGACTCCGACGCGGCGTGTTGAAGAGGCGCTCCTGCCTGTGGGGCGCCTTCTTTTTTTGCGCGCCCATCGCGGGCGCGATGCGACAACCTCAAGCCGGCAACGCGAAACTCGCGATCGCGTCGCGCAACACGCCGACCTGGTCCTTGAGCGAATGCGCGGCCGCCGCGGCTTCTTCGACCAGCGCCGCGTTCTGCTGCGTGACCTGGTCCATTTCGCCGACCGCACGATTGACCTGCTCGATGCCCGCGCTCTGCTCACGCGAGGCGTGGCTGATCTCTTCGAGAATCTCGTTGACGCGCCGCACCGATTGCACGATCTCGCCCATCGTCGCGCCCGCGTTGGCGACCAGCGACGCGCCGGTCTCGACGGTATCGGTCGAGGCTTCGATCAGCGCCTTGATCTCCTTGGCGGCCGTTGCCGAGCGCTGCGCGAGACTGCGCACTTCGGCCGCGACCACCGCGAAACCGCGGCCCTGTTCGCCGGCGCGAGCCGCCTCGACGGCTGCGTTCAGCGCGAGGATATTCGTCTGGAACGCGATGCCGTCGATCACGCCGATGATGTCGCCGATCTGCCGCGAGCTCGCGGTGATCTCGCCCATCGTGCGCACCACGTCGTCGACCACGCGGCTGCCGCGCGTCGCGACGTTCGCCGCTTCGCTCGCGAGTTGCGCGGCCTGGGTTGCGCTGTCCGCGTTCTGCTTCACGTTGACCGTCATCTGATCCATGCTCGACGCGGTTTGCACGAGCGCCGCCGCCTGCTCCTCGGTGCGCTGCGACAGGTCGGTATTGCCCGCCGCGATTTCGTTCGCGCCGACGTTGATGTTCTCTGTCCCCTGACGCACGCGCGAGACCGTGTCGACGAGTCCCGCCTGCATCGTGTGC
>DATAQT010000362.1:0-22546 GCA_036264535.1 Paraburkholderia sp.
CATAGCGCCGGCGCGCTGCAGATCACCGTGTCCGACGACGGCGCGGGCATCGATCTCGCCGCGCTACGCGCCGCGATCGTGCGCAGGAAGCTTGCGAGCGAGGACACCGTCGCGCGTCTGTCCGAAGCCGAGCTACTCGAATTCCTGTTGCTGCCCGGCTTCTCGCTGCGCGATCAGGTGACCGACGTGTCGGGCCGCGGCGTCGGCCTCGACGCGGTGCACGACGTCGTCAAGCGCGTGCGCGGCACCGTGCGCATCACCCAGGAGACCGGAGTCGGCACACGCATGCAGATGCAGTTGCCGCTGACGTTGTCGGTGATCCGCAGCCTGCTCGTCGAAGTCGCCGGCGAGCCGTACGCGATTCCGCTCGCGCACGTGAACCGCACGCTGCAGGTGAGCCGTACGGACATCGAGATGCTCGAAGGCCATCAGCACATCGCGTTCGCGGGGCGGCGCATCGGCGTCGTCACCGCGCATCAGATTCTCGACACCGCGCCGCCCGCGAGTGACCACGACACCGTGTGCCTCGTCGTGATCGGCGACGGGCCGCAGACCTATGGCGTGATGGTCGACCGCTTTCTCGGCGAGCGCATGCTCGTCGTGCAGCCGCTCGACGCGCGGCTCGGCAAGATCCGCAACATCACGGCCGGCGCGCTGATGGAGAACGGCGACCCGGTGCTGATCGCCGACGTCGACGACTGGCTGCGCTCGGTCGAACGGCTCGTTGCCGGCGGTGAGTTGCGCCACGCGCAGCAACGCGGCGTCGCGACCGGGCGACGCGCGGCACGGCGCGTGCTGGTGGTCGACGATTCGCTGACCGTGCGCGAACTGGAACGCAAGCTGCTCGCAACGCGGGGCTACGACGTGACGATCGCCGTCGACGGCATGGACGGCTGGAACGCGGTGCGCAGCGAACGCTTCGACCTCGTCATCACCGACATCGACATGCCGCGCATGGACGGCATCGAGCTCGTCACGCTGATCAAGCGCGATCCGCAGTTGCAGGCGCTGCCCGTGATGATCGTGTCGTACAAGGATCGCGAGGAAGATCGCCGCGCCGGTCTCGACGCCGGCGCCGACTATTATCTGGCCAAGGGCAGTTTTCACGACGAGACGCTGCTCGATGCCGTGCGCGATCTGATTGGCGAGGCCTACGGGTGAACAGATGAAAATTGGAATCGTCAACGACATGCCGCTCGCGGTCGAGGCGCTGCGTCGCGCGCTCGCCGCACGCGCCGACTTCGAGGTGCTATGGATCGCGTCCGACGGCCAGCAGGCGGTCGATTTCTGCGTCGCGCAGCGGCCCGACATCGTGCTGATGGATCTCGTGATGCCGAACGTCGACGGCATCGAGGCGACGCGCCGCATCATGGCGCGCGCGCCGTGCGCGATCCTGATCGTCACCGTCGACGTCGGCGCCAACGCGTGGCGCGTCTACGAAGCGATGGGCGCGGGCGCGCTCGACGCGGTCGATACGCCGTCGCTGTCCGGCCCTGACGCGCAAAAGAGCATCACGACGCTGATCGCGAAGATCGACAGCATCGGCGCGTTGGTCAAGGAACGCCATGCGCCGGTCTCGAAGGCAAGCGAGCCAACCGTGCGCGAACCCGAGCGCGACATGCCGCTCGTCGCGATCGGCGCCTCGGCGGGCGGCCCGGCCGCGCTCGCGACCCTGCTCGGCGGTCTGCCGAAGGATTTCGGCGCGGCGATCGTGATCGTGCAGCACGTCGATGCCGCGTTCGCCGCCGGCATGGCCGACTGGCTGAACCAGCAGTCGGCCATGCCAGTGCGCATCGCGCGCGAAGGCGACCGGCCGCAGGCCGGCGTCGCGCTGCTCGCCGCCACCGACGATCATCTGCACCTGAAGCTGCCGAACGTGCTCGGCTATACGCGCGTGCCCCAGGACACGCCGTATCGCCCGTCCGTCGACGTGTTCTTTCACAGCGTGGTCGCGCGCTGGCCCGCGCGCGCGATCGGCGTGCTGTTGACCGGCATGGGCCGCGACGGCGCGATCGGCCTGAAGGCGATGCGTACCAAGGGCTATCACACGATCGCGCAGAACGAGGCGACGAGCGCGGTGTACGGCATGCCGAAGGCAGCCGCGGCACTCGACGCGGCCACCGCGATCCTGCCGTTGCCGCGCATCGCCGCGGCGCTCGCAACAGCGGTCGACGACCGCCAGGCGCCCCCCGCAAGCTGACGTGCATTATTTGACCTTCATTCCGGCTGAACTACATGGACACCTCTAAACCGCCCCAGAACGTCGTCGCGCAGCATTCCGCAGACGCCGCGAACGAGCAGGCGCGCGCACGCGCCACGGGCGATGCGCCCAGTCTCGCCATCGACGACTCGCTCGCGCGCATCCTCGCCAATCCGCCGGCCGCCGAGTGCCCGATCATGGTGCTGCTGGTCGACGACCAGGCGATCATCGCCGAGGCGGTGCGCCAGGCGCTCGCCGACGAGCCGGGCGTCGACTTCCACTATTGCGCGTCGCCGGAAGACGCGCTGCGCTGCGCCGAGGAAACGCGCGCGACCGTGATCCTGCAGGATCTCGTGATGCCGGGCACCGACGGTCTGACGCTGGTGCGGCAATACCGGCAGAATCCGGCCACGCGCGACATCCCGATCATCGTGCTGTCGACCAAGGAAGAACCGCTCGTCAAAAGCGCGGCATTCGCGGCCGGCTCGAACGATTACCTCGTGAAACTGCCGGATCGCATCGAGCTGATCGCGCGCATCCGCTATCACTCCCGCTCGTATCTGAACCTGCTGCAACGTGACGAGGCGTATCGCGCGTTGCGGCAGTCGCAGCAGCAACTGCTGGCGACGAACCTGGAGTTGCAGCGGCTCACGCATTCGGACGGTCTGACGGGCCTGTCGAACCGGCGTTATCTCGACCAGTATCTGAGCGCCGAATGGCGCCGCGGCACGCGCGACAAGACCGGCCTCGGCTTCCTGATGATCGACGTCGACAACTTCAAGGCCTACAACGACACCTATGGGCACGTCGCCGGCGACGAAGTCCTGAAGAGCGTCGCGCATACGATCGAAGCGTGCCTCGGCCGCTCGCCGGATCTCGCCGCGCGCTTCGGCGGCGAGGAGTTCGCGGTGGTCGTGCCGGGCACGTCGGCGGGCGGCTTGCGCCTGCTCGCGGAGAAAATCCGCATGGCGATCGAAGACCTCGCGATCACCCATGCGGGCTCGGAGGCCGGCGTCGTGACGATCAGCATCGGCGCTGCGACGCTGGTGCCGTCGGCCGTCGAACCGGTGACGACGCTGATCGAAGCCGCCGACGTCGGCCTCTATCGCGCGAAACACGACGGCAAGAATCAGGTGGCGATGAGCGGCTGAGTCCGCGGCGCCCCCGTCCCCACCTTGTTTTTCAGGCCGCCACGGCTCGCGTATAGCGCTCGGCCGGCGCGCTACGCGACAGATTCGGCTGCAGATGCAGACGCGCGCCGTTCAGACGATCCCAGTCGGCCGCATCGGGTAACGACGGGATCGTGACCAGCTCCCCCTGATCGAGACCGGCGAGCGCCGCGTCGACCATGTCCTCGGCGCTCATCACGATCTGCGAAGGCAGATCCTCGACGGGACGACCCGCGCGATCCCAGAACGCCGTGCTCGTCGCGCCCGGCAGCACCGCCTGCAGCCGCACGCCCTTGCCGCCCACCTCGTGATGCAGCGACTGCGTGAGATTCAACACGTACGCCTTGGTGCCGCTATAGGTGCCGTTCAGCAGTTCCGGCGACAGCGCGACGATCGACGAGATATTGATCACCGTGCCCGCACCCCGCGCGATGAGGCCCGGCAACACCGCCGCCGTCAGGCGCGTGAGCGCGGTCACGTTCAGGTCGATCATCTTCTCGAGCTGATCGATGTCCGAGTCGATCAGCGTCGCCGTCGCGCCGACCCCCGCGTTGTTGACCAGCATCGTGATGCCGCGCTCGGCGCGCAGCTGGTTCTCGATGCGGCGCACGTCGGCCTTGTCGGTCAGATCGGCGCTGACGGTGCTCACGCGGCGGCCGGTCTCCTTTGTCAGCCGGTCGGCGAGCCTGTTCAGGCGCTCGCCGTCACGCGCGATAAGCAGCAGATCGTAGCCGCGCCGCGCGAGCCGGTCCGCATAGACCGCGCCGATACCCGACGATGCGCCCGTGACCACCGCCGTGCCCTTGCCTTCGTTCGAACCGCCTTGTACGCCCTTGTCTGCCTGCGTTGCCATTGAAGCTCTCCTTGCGGGCTGCGCATGATGCGGCCGCCCTGTCCGTTGAATGGGAACATCCGTGAACTCGCCGCCGCCCTGCTTCCGCATCGATGCGGCGGTGTTGACGAGCTGAGTGTAGGCGCGTACCTTGTTGTCTCAAATGTCGTATTTCCCTCGTTTCAGGACATCCCAATGAGACGCATCGGCGTGGTGGTTTTTCCGGGCTTCCAGATCCTCGACATGGTCGCGGTGTCGATTTTCGAGCTCGCCAATCAGGACGCCGAGGAGCCTGCGTACGACGTCGCCGTGATCTCCGAGCACGGCGGCCTGGTGGGCAGCTCGGCGGGCGTCGAGGTCGCGACGCAGCCTTTCGGCGATCCGGCCTACGACACGGTGATCGTCACCGGCGCGATGGAAATCGCGCCGTCGTCGCCCGGGCTGCTCGCGTTTCTGAACGACGCGCTCGCCGCCTCGCGTCGCACCGCGAGCATCTGCACGGGCGCGTTCGTGCTCGCCGAAGCGGGCATCCTCGACGGCCGCCACGCGACCACGCACTGGGCGCATGCGCGCGATCTGCAGCGGCGCTTTCCGCGCGCGCGGGTCGACGAGGACCGCATTTTCATCGTCGACGGCTCGGTGTGGACGTCGGCTGGCATGACCGCGTGCATCGACCTGTGTCTCGCGCTCGTCGAGAACGACCTCGGCGTCGTGGTGTCGCGCGCGATCGCGAAGAAGCTCGTCGTCTATCACCGGCGCACCGGCGGACAATCGCAGTACTCCGCGATGCTCGATCTCGAACCGAAATCCGACCGGATCCAGAACGCGTTGTCGTATGCGAAGAGTCATCTGCGCGAGCCGCTGAGCGTCGAGCAACTCGCCGAGCACGCGCATCTGAGTCCGCGCCAGTTCAGCCGCGCGTTTCGCGACGAGACGCGCCAGTCGCCGGCCCGCGCGATCGAAGCGCTGCGCGTCGAAGCGGCGCGCACGATGCTCGAAACCGGCCGTCATTCGATCGAAACGGTAGCGGCCGACACTGGCTTCATCGACACTGAGCGGATGCGGCGCGCGTTCCTGCGCGCATTCGGCCAGCCGCCGCAAGCGATCCGACGCGCCGCCCGCGTGCCGTGAGCGATCCGGCGGAGAATAGGAAATCTGCGGCGTGAAGCTGGGCGACAAAACAGTGTCCCGCTCGACCCGTCAATCGAACCCAGCCCAAACGAGTAAAGGAAACGCGATGAGTTACAACGACAGCAACCCGTTCGCCAAAATCTTGCGCGGCGAACTACCGTGCATCAAGGTGGCCGAAAACGACCTGGCTCTGGCGTTCATGGACTTGATGCCGCAAGCCGACGGCCATCTGCTCGTCGTGCCGAAAGAAGCGGTGGCGGAAATTTTCGATCTGTCGGATGCGGCGCTCATCGCGTCGACGCGCATGACGCAGAAGCTCGCGATCGCGGTGCGCGCGGCGCTGCGCCCGGACGGCGTGTTCATCGGCCAGTTCAACGGCGCGGCGGCGGGACAGACGGTGGCGCACGTCCATTTCCACGTGATTCCGCGCTGGGAAGGTCAACCGCTGAAGCTGCATGCACGCGAGCGCGCCGATACCGACACGCTCGAAGCGCTCGCCACACGGATTCGCGCGCACTGGCGCGCGCATTGATGCACGACGCATGACGCGGCGCTGCAATCCGCCGCGCCTCACGGTCACGCGCGGTAACAACTGTAAAAGCTGTTGAAACCACTTATAGGCGCGTCGCGGCTAGACTGCCATTGCCTTGTGTTCAAGGCATTGAGTGTGGATCTCTTTTTTCAGCCTGCCCCTGTGGCAGGCTTTTTTCTTTGGGCGATCCGCTTCGCAGTCTCAGAGCCGATCGCGCGAACGCCGCAGCGGATGACGCCAGTCGATGCGCCGGGGTCGCGCTGACAACGGCTGTCCGTCGTGCAGGTCTCGGTGCTCCTGCCACAATTCGTCGGAGAAAAGAAACAGGACGATCAGCAGCGGCACGACCAGAAAAATCCCGAGTATCACGTGCTCGTTCACGATAGCCTCCAGGTGCAGGAGATTCGTTTCAATTGTAGAGCACCGCTTATACCCGCATGACAGCGCGAAGCTGATCCACCTGGATTCATGCGGCACGCGATGGTGCCTCTGCGCGCCTGGCACTATTTATTTTCTACATGTACCTCGTTATTGCGCATAGCCGCTTTGGCCCGTCGAGCGACTTTGTGTGCAACGCACAAAGCATTCGATTAAATTGTATTAATTCACTTAATTGACGCTACGCGTTTACGCGAATAAGCGCCCAAAGCTTTACCAGTTAAAGGTGTGCGCCCACGGTTTTTTTAGTCATCCATTTCATTGCTGTCCAAAAAAGCTTCTGCTCAAGCTTTAATCAGCTGCGACACCGCCTGCGACAATTCGCCACTGTTGCGACCGCACACAAGATGTGCTTGTCCTTCTCCTTGGTTCTCCTAAAGTGCGAGATGCGGGTCCATCGTTAAAGTTAAATACATAGCTAACCCGAGTATTTTTTCGGCCCGCACCGGAGGAAGTAATGAAAATTCGAATTGCCGCTGTTTTCGCCATTGCGGGTTTGGCTGCCGCCAGCGTTCAGGCGCAAGACGTCGTGATCAAGCCGCAGCAGACCATTCAATTCAAGGCCAATGCGTATGGCTGCGTATCGAAAGACAAGCTCGATGCCGCCGACCACCACGCCCAAGCCGGTGAACAGCAGCAAATGCAGGAATTCTTCTCCGGATATCAATGCGTATCGACACCGGCCGACTCGAGTTTCCGCGTGGTGCGCGTGGTCGGCCACGACGTCGAGTTCGTGAATGCGGGCAATAGCGACACCGAGGGGCTCTGGGCGAACGACCGATTTATCAAGCAATAAGCACGAAACCGGTATTCCGGCAAAAGCCGGAATACGGTCACATGCGTATCTGTTGCGGCTTTCGAAAGTCGCGAGCGTGAACGCGTGAGCTGAAAGACGGCTTGGGCATTCAAATGCCAAGCCGTCTTTTGTTTTTCTTCGTGCAATAAGAAAGCCGACGCTGATTTTATCGACCCGCATCGGCAGCACGCCTTCTCGCGAAGCGCAGGAAACCGGCAACGAGCAACGGCGCGTCAGTGCACGCGCTTACTGCGGCGGAACTGATCGAACAGCACCGCGAGCAGCAGGATGCCGCCGCGAATCAGATACTGGTAGAAGGTCGGCACGTTCAGGAGGCTCATGGCGTCTTGCACCGAGCCCATGATCAGTACGCCGACCAGCACGCCGGAGATCGTCGCGACACCGCCCGTCAGCGACACGCCGCCGAGCACGCACGCGGAAATCACGCCGAGTTCGAGCCCGACCGAGGTCTTCGGATCGCCGAGGCTCATGCGAGATGCGAGCATCACGCCCGCGAAGCCTGTCACGAGGCCTTGCAGCACAAACACGGTGATCTTGATCCGCGTGACGGGCAGCCCCGCGAGCACGGCCGCTTCGCTATTGCCGCCGACGGCCAGCACGTTCTTGCCGAACACGGTCTTTTTCAGCAGGAAGCCGAACAGCACAAAGCCGACGATGTTGCTCCAGATCGGATACGAAATGCCGAGGAACGAGCCGCCCCCGAGATCGAAGAAGCGCTCCTCGGAGATCATCACCGCGTCGCCGTTCGAGGTGATGTACGCGAGGCCGCGCACGACCTCCATCATCGCGAGCGTGACGATCAGCGAGTTGATCTTGTAGCGCGCGACCAGCGTGCCGTTGACGAGCCCGACCGCGCCGCCCGCGAGGACGCCGGCCACGACGCCGACGAGCACGCTATGCGTCGCGGTGATCAGCACGGACGCCACCACGCCGGAAAACGCGACGATCGACGCCACCGACAGGTCCACCTCACCGAGCGCGAGCACGAACATCATCGTGACGGAGATCGAGCCGATCAGCGTGACCGACAGCAGCAGGCCCTGAATATTGCGCGTGCTCAGAAAGTCGGGAACCGTGAACGACAGCAGCGCGAACAGCATGATGAACACCATCACGATGCCGGACTTGTTGATCAGGTCCCAGGTGCGCGCGGCGCGCGCGGTCAAGCCCGCGGAGGCGACGGCGGGAGTCGAGGAATCGGTTGAAGGTGTGTTCATGATGTCTGTTCCATTCAATGCCGTTTTCGGTGCGGTATTCGGTAAGAGGTCCGGTGGTGCGCCCCGGTTGGCGATCAACGCGGCAACGCCAGCTTGATCAAGGCATCGGGCGTGGCCTGCGCCTTCGGCAGATCGCCGACGATGCGACCTTCCTTCATCACGATCACGCGGTCGGTCACGCCGATCACCTCGGCGAGATCGCTCGACACGACGATGACCGTGCGGCCCGCATCAGCTAGCCCATACAGCAGTCCGTAAATCTCGCTGCGCGCACCGACGTCGATGCCGCGCGTCGGCTCGTCCATCAGGAACACGTCGATCTCCTCCGCGAGCCAGCGCGACAGGATCACCTTCTGCTGATTGCCGCCGGAGAGCGTGCCGATTGGCGTGTCGCCATTACGGGTCTTGATCGCGAGCTTGCCGATGAATTCGCGGGTGGTCTGCGCTTCCTTGCGGCCGTTGAGCACGTTGAAGCGGCTGAAGTGACGCCGGCAACTGATGTTCAGGTTGTCCGACACCGACGCGATCGACACGATGCCTTCCTGTTTACGGTCCTCGGGACACAGCGCGACGCCGGCGCGCACCGCGTCGCGCGGCGTGGCGAACTGCACGCGCTTGCCCTTCAGCGCGATTTGGCCAGCGCTCGGCTTCACCGCGCCGTAGATCAGCTTCATCAGCTCGGAACGGCCCGCGCCGACGAGCCCGAAGAAGCCGACGATCTCGCCCTTGCGCGCCGAAAACGTGGCCGGTTCGCGCAGTCCCGGTCCCATCACGCCGTCGACCTGAAGCTGCACATCGCCGAGTTCGCGCGCGCGATAGCCGTACACATCGGTGATCGAGCGGCCCACCATGCAGCTGATCAGCCGATCGCGATCGAGTCCCGCGCCAGCCTCGAACGTCTCGATGCGGCGCCCGTCGCGAAACACGGTGACGCGATCGCACAGTTCGTAGACTTCGTCCATCCGGTGCGTGACATAGATGATCGCGCGGCCCTCGGCCTTCAACGCGCGAATGATCCGGAACAGCTGCGTGGTTTCGCGCGAGGACAGCGAGCTGGTCGGTTCGTCGAACGCGATCACGCGGGCGTCGCGCATCAGCGCCTTGCCGATTTCGATCATCTGCCGTTGACCGATCGACAGATGCTTGACCTGCTGCGACGGATCGATCTTTTCGCCGAGCCGTTCGAGCTCGCGCATCGCGCGTGCGACCAGTGCCTTTTCGTCCAGCACTCCGAATCGATTCGGCAGGGCGCCGAGCATCAGGTTCTCGGCGACGGTCAGCTCCGGCACCAGATGCAGTTCCTGATAGATGATCGCGATGCCGGCGGCGATCGCTGCCTTGGTCGACGTGAACTGCTGCTCGACGCCGTCGAGCGACAACGTGCCCGACACAGGATGATTGACGCCGGACAGCACCTTCAGCAGCGTCGACTTGCCGGCGCCGTTTTCGCCCATCAGGCCGTGCACCTCGCCGCGGCGCACTTCGAGCGAGACCTGGTCGAGCGCGAGCACGCCCGGAAAGCGCACGGTGATGCCGTCGAGCCGGAGATAAGGGGTATCGGATGCGGGTGTCGATGAAGGCGAGGGTGCCGCCTCGCTGTCATGAGACCCGGTGAATAAGGACGTCATCGAAAAACCTCGAACGGATGGAACCTGAGCGGGCCGCGCTCGCGCTAGCCGCGAGGCACGAGGCAGCCCGCCATCTGCCGCGAGAACTCCGCTTAAATACCGAGATCCTTACGCACGTCCTGCCAGTTGCTGCGCACCATCAGCTTGCCGGTGGTCTGCGTGTCGGCGGGCGGCTGCTTGCCGTCCTTGATCCAGTCGATCAGGTTTTCCGTGCTCTCCTTGCCGTGGTTCGTCGAGCTGACGGCGATCGTGCCGTAGAAGCCCGTCGGCTCCTTCTTCTGGAACTCGGCGAACGCCTCGCCCGCGCCGTTGATGCCGACGCCGATCACGTCGGCGGCCGGAATATGCAATTGCTCGGTCGCGCGCACGCCGCCAAGCACGCTTTCCTCGTTGAGCGCGAAGATCACCCACTTCTTGATGCTCGGATGCTGCGCGAGCACTGGCGACACGGCGTTGAAGCCACCTTCGTCGTCGGTGGTTTTCTGCGGCGCATCGAAGATGTTTTCCTTCTTGAAGCCGCCGGCGAGCAGCGACTGCGTCGCGCCGTCGGTGCGCAGCTTCGCGGTCGGCAGTTCGTAGTCCGTGATGCGCAGCGCGCCGACTTCTTCAGGCTTCCAGCCGCGGCGCTTCATTTCGTCCGTGATCGCCTGGCCGACCTGATTGCCGATCTTCACCGCCGACATGCCGAGGTGCGGCACGTTCGCGAGCGGCTTGCCGGTCGAGTCGACCAGTTGATCGTCGACCGTCACGAACTTCATGTTGTAGCGCTTCGCGCGCGCCTGAATCGCCGGTCCGAGACGCACGTCGGGCGCGCAGATGACGAAGCCCTTCGCGCCTTGCGCGCCGAGGTTGTCGATCGCGGCCAGCACTTTTTCGCCGTCGGGCGTACCGATGTTGACGACCGAGAAGCCGTCCTTCTGACCGAGCGCGGTCGCGGCCTTCTGTTCGTTGATGAACCACGCCTGTTCCGGCATCTTCACGAGGAAGCCGACTTTGAGCGGCTCGTCCGCGCGCGCGGACAGTTGCGCGGCAAACGGCGCGGCGAGGGTGGCGGCGGCGATCGCGGTCAGGGTCAAACGGCGAAGCTTGCTGGTCATCTATGTCTCCTGAGGTTGAAAAGCTGCATTGATGTCGTGTAATTGCAGCGGGGTAATGCGGGCGGCGAAAAGCGTGGCGCGGTTCATCGCATCTAGCCCGCCACGTACGCCGTTTTCACGGCGGTCCAGAACGCGGCATCGCTCGCGCCATACGCCGAAGCCTTGCGCCCGCCGCCGGGTCCGTGATGCTCCACGGCGGTGGTCGGCAGATTGATCGTCACGAGGCCGCTCTGCACGTGGCGGCGAAAATGCCGCGCGCGTTCGAGCGAGCGGGTGCAGATGCCGGCGCACAGTCCGTAGGCGGTGTCGTTCGCGAGATGCAGCGCGTGTTCGTAGTCGTCGGCGCGCAGCACGACCGCGAGCGGCCCGAAAATTTCTTCGCGTGCGATGCGATGCTCCGGTGCGCCGATAAACAGCGCCGGCTCGAAAAAATAGCCGCGCGTCGCGCGCGCGAGCGGACGCCCGCCGCGCAGCAGCTGCGCGCCTTCCTGCTCGCCGATGCGCACGTAGTCGAGATTGCGTTCGAGCTGCGCGGCGTTCGCGACGGGGCCGATATCGGTGCCGTGCTTCAGCGCGTGATCGACGGTGAGTTTCGCGAGCTTGGCCGTGAGCGCGTCGACGAACGGCGCGAACACCGTGCGCTCGACGATCAGCCGCCCGGCCGCCGTGCTGCGCTGGCCCGTCGCGCTGAAGGCGCCGGTCAGCGCCGCGTCGACCGCGCCGTCGAGATCGGCGTCAGCCAGCACGACGAACGGATTCTTGCCGCCCATCTCCAGCTGCACGCGTGCCTGGCGCGCGGCGGCGGCTTGCAGCACGCGCGTGCCGGTGTCGGACGAGCCGGTGAAACTGATCGCCGCGACGAGCGGATGCGCGACGATGCGCGCGCCGACCTTGCGCCCGCTGCCCATCACGAGATTGAACACGCCGGCCGGCAGCCCCGCGCGGCTGATGATCGACGCGAGCGCCGCCGCGCAGGCCGGCGCCGATTCGGCGGGCTTGTAGACGACGCAGTTGCCGTGCGCGAGCGCGGCGCCGATCTTCGCCGCGGCGATCGCGAGCGGTGCGCTCCACGGCGCGATGATGCCGACCACCCCGAGCGGCTCGCGCGTCACGTCGATTTCGACGCCGGCGCGCGCGGACGCGAGCGGCTCGGCAAACGCGCGCAGCGCCTCGGCCGCGAACAGCTTGAACAGTTGTCCCGCGCGCGTCACCTCGGCGAGCGCTTCGGGCAGCACCTTGCCGATTTCGCGCGCGAGCAGCCGGGCCAGCTCCTCGCGGCGCGCGAGCATTTCGCTGCCGATCGCGTCGAGCGCATCGGCGCGGCGCTGCGCGGAGGCGAACGACCAGTCGCGAAACGCCGCGTGCGCGGCCTCGATCGCGCCGTCGGTCTGCCGCACGTCGGCGCGCACGTACTCGCCGACCGGTTCGTCGAGGTCCGACGGATTGAGCGACACGCCCGCGGTCGCGCCAGTCTCCCAGCCGCCGTTGATGTAGTGGCGAAACGGGCTGGCAATGAGCGGAACGAGCGGATCGCGGTTCATCGGCGGAAAAGGGCGCACAAAAGGACGGCGCAACGCGGGCGCCTGGTCAGAAATTTCGAGGAAGTTCGCAAAGTCCACGAATGGTATGAGCCGCCCCAATAACTTTCCAATCCCTTTTTAGGCCTCTCCGATATCAGTTTCGATATGGCATCATGGGAACCTCACTGGAACAACATACAAACATCGCTCGTAAAACCTGGAGACCTCGCGATGACGCGTAGCTACTCAAACTGGTTCGTGCGCGCGCGGCTGAAGACGCGCCAGTTGCTGCTGCTTGCCGCGATGGAGGAGGAGGGCAACGTGCGCCGCGCGGCCGACGTGCTCGGCATGACGCAGCCGGCCGCGTCGCGCCTGCTGAAGGAACTCGAGGACATGCTCGGCGTGAGCCTGTTCGACCGCACGCCGCACGGCATGCACGCAACGCTCTATGGCGAGGTGATGATCCGCCACGCGCGCATGGTGTTGTCGAACCTGAGCCAGGCGCACGACGAAATCTCGGCGCTGCGCTCGGGCCTCGCGGGCCAGGTGCGCATCGGCGTGATCGCGGCGGCCGCCGCGACGATGGTGCCGCGCGCTATCGCGAGCGTGAAGGAGCGTTATCCGCAGTTGCAGATCTGGACCGAGGTCGAGACCTCCGACGTGATGCTGCCGCGACTCGCCGAAGGCGATCTCGACATCATGATCGGCCGCGTGCTTGAGCGGCAGAACCAGCTCAAGACCGACGTGCGCTATGAACCGCTCGCCGACGAACCCTTGTGCGTGGTCGCGCGCCCCGGTCATCCGCTCGAAAATGAAACAGGTTTGACGCTGCGCGGTATCGTCAACGCGAGTTGGGTGCTGCATCCGCCGGGCAGCGTCCTGCGCCATCGCTTCGATCTGATGTTTTCGCAAATCGGCCTGAATCCGCCGCAGAACGTCGTCAATACGAACAACTTTCTGGCCATCTCGAGCCTGCTGCTGCAAAGCGACATGTTGGCGGTGCTGCCCGATGAAGTGGCGCGTCAATACCAACAGTACGGGGTATTGAAGCGCGTACCGATCGATTTACCGTGCAGGATGGATACATTCGGTATCATCACGCGCCAGTCGCATCTGTTGTCTCCAGCGGCCGCCCTCGTGCTCGAGGCGTTGCGGGACGCGGCTCGCGACGTGTACGGCACGGCCACGGAACCTGTCGTGGCCCGGTAAATGCTTCCTCCCCGAGTCATAGGCACCGGCCAACGGCGCGGGAGGAACAAGCGATGTACAGCAAACACAAGAAACGGCAACGCGCCGTCGACGATTCACTTTCGCTACGCTCCGGTGGAGCGAGCGCCTGGTTTAGCAACGGCATGGCTCTCAAATCGACGATTTACAAGGCGGAACTGCAGATCGCTGACATGGACCGGCACTATTACGCCGACCATTCGCTGACGATCGCCCGTCACCCCTCCGAAACCGACGAGCGGATGATGGTCCGCGTCGCCGCCTTCGCGCTGTTCGCACAGGAACGGCTGGAGTTTTGCAAAGGTTTGTCGGATGTCGACGAACCGGACCTGTGGGCGAAGGACCTGACCGGCGCGATCGACACATGGATCGAGGTCGGCCAGCCCGACGACCGCCGCATCGCGAAGGCGAGCGGCCGGGCGAATCACGTGATCGTGATCGCATATGGCGGGCGTACCTCGGAGATCTGGTGGCAGGGCGTGCGCAATAGGGTGGAACGCCTGCGCAACGTGACGGTGTGGTCGCTCGGCGAAGACGTCGCGGCATCGCTCGACTCGCTCGCCGAGCGCACGATGCGGCTGCAATGCACGGTGCAGGACGGCGAAGCGTGGCTCGGCAGCGCCGAAGCCGATGCGGTGAAGATCGAGTGGACCGTGCTGAAGGCGCCCGCCGAGGCGTGATTGCACGGATCTGAAACGGTTCGCGCGCGGTTTCGTTTTCGCCTTCAGAGCGATGTGACCCGCGCCGCTTCCGGCGGCCCCTTCAGTTCGACCATATTGCCCTCCGGGTCGAACAGATACAGCGACGGCCCGAAACCGTCCGCGCCATAACGCACTCCCTGTTCGCCGAGCCGCGCGCCATGTGCGGTGAGATGCGCCTTCAGCGCGTCGGCGTCGAACGACTCGACGCGCAGACACAGGTGATCCATGTTGCGCCCCGTACCCGCCGCGCCGTTTTCCGCGCGATCGAGCTTCGCGCCGACCTGCAGCAGATCAATCAGCGAACGTCCCGCGCGCAATTGCGTGAGGCCGAGCTCACGCTGCTCCTTTTCGACACTGCAACCGAGCACGTCGCAGTAAAAGCGCGCGAGGGTTTCGACTTGCGTCGCCCGGATCACGACGTGGTCGATCTCGCGAATGTGGATTTTCATGTCGAACGCCCTTTGGCCAGGTCGGAGAACCGATTAGCGAAGTGTAGGAGAAAGGGCGGGGGCGGATCGGCGGGAAGTGGCCGGCGGGGCGCACAAAAACGCAGGCGAAAAAAAGCCCGCTCAATTGGAGCGGGCTGAATCCATATCAGGAGGAGACATGGAGGAGACAGGTACTAATATACACATCGGGTTGGTGCGACGCAATAACTTTTTAGGGGAAAACCCGATATCGTGCGAAATTGTCGCACTTTCAGGCAAAGCGCCCAGCATGTGGGCAGTTCGAGGCCCTTCGGGCTGCGATTTACCGGGTTTTGACCCCACCGAAGGTAGGGGAAAGGGCCGTCGAATGACAGAGCAAGAACCGGCGCGTACTGTGTAGCGATCGGGCCTACATTGATGAGCATCGTCATTGCCTGCCCATCGGGGCTCCTGGACATCATGAACTCGACCACCCGTCATTCCGCCGCCGTGCGCACCCCGGCCGACGCGGACACCGCACACTGGAATACCGACGACGAACGCTGGGACGCCGTCACGCATCGCGACCGCGACGCCGACGGCGCGTTCTTCTACGCGGTCAGGACGACCGGCGTATTCTGCCGGCCGTCGTGTGCCTCGCGCCAGCCGCATCGCGAAAACGTCGCCTTCTTCACCGATGCCGCCGCCGCGCGCGCCGCGGGCTTTCGCGATTGCAAACGCTGTCAGCCCGGCGGCCTGCCGCGCGAGCTCGACATCGTCGCGCGGGCGTGCGCCGCGCTCGATGCCGATCCACAGCAACGCCTCACGCTCGCGCAGCTGAGCGATGCCGTGCACGTGAGCCCGTTCCATTTGCAGCGCCTCTTCAAGCGTGTGGTCGGCGTGTCGCCGCGTCAGTACCAGGCCGCGCAGCGCGGCGCCGCGTTGCGCGATGCGTTGCAGGGCGGCGCCGACGTCACGCGCGCGACGCTCGACGCCGGTTTCGGCTCGCCATCGCGAATGTACGACAGCGCACCGGCCGAGCTCGGCATGGCGCCGTCCGCGTATCGTCGCAAGGGCGCCGGGCTGACGGTGCGCTACGCGGGCGCGCCGACTTCGCTCGGCTTCGTGCTGGTCGCCGCGACCGACAAGGGCATCTGCAAGATTGGTTTCGGCGATGACCCCGCGCTGCTGATCGACGAGTTGCGCGGCGAGTTCGCCAATGCCGAGCTGCGCGAAGATGCCGGGCGGCTCGCGCCGTTCATCGCGCAGATCGACGCGTATCTGCGCGGCACTCGCCAGGATTTCGACCTGCCGCTCGATATCGCGTCGACCGCCTTCAGGCAGCGCGTGTGGGATGCCCTGCGACGCATCCCGTACGGCGAGACGCGCAGCTATTCGCAGATCGCCGAAGCGGTCGGCTCGCCGCGCGCGGTGCGCGCAGTGGCCAGCGCGTGCGCGACGAATCCAGTCGCGCTCGCGATTCCATGCCATCGCGTCGTGCAGAAGGGCGGAGCGCTCGCCGGCTATCGATGGGGGCTGCCGCGCAAGGCCGCATTGCTCGACAATGAGGCCCAGCACGCAGGCGGCGTTTCAGCCGGCGACGCACCGCATCGCGACGCAAACGGAGCCGATGCCGACTCCCACAACTCCCACCTGGATCACGCCGCTTGAGCACGCTTAACGACGTTGCAACTCTCGAATTACCGTTCAAGGCACCGTTCGACTGGCCGCGGCTGCTGCGCTTTTTCAGCGGCCGCGCGACGCCCGGCGTCGAGGCCGTCGAAGACGGCGCCTATCGCCGCGCGATCGACTGGAACGGCGACAGCGGCACGCTCAGCGTGCGGCTGCATCCACGCAAGCGCTGCATCGTCGCGAGCATCGAAGGGCCGGCGAGCCGTCACGCCGATGCGCTCGCCGAACCGGTCGCGAGGATGTTCGATCTGCGCGCCGATCCAAAGAAGATCGCCGCCGGGCTCACGGCGGACCCGTGGCTCGCGCCGCTCGTCGCCGCGGTGCCCGGCCTGCGTGTGCCGGGGGCGTGGTCCGGCTTCGAACTCGTGGTGCGCGCGATCGTCGGTCAGCAGGTCAGCGTGAAGGCCGCGACGACGATCATCGGACGGCTCGTGCAACGCGCGGGTGAACGCATCGACGGTCATCCGCATGAAAACACCGCGTGGCGTTTTCCGACGCCGGCCGCGCTTGCCGAAGTCGATCTCGCGAAGATCGGCATGCCGGGCAAACGCGTCGCCGCTTTGCAAGGCTTCGCGCGTGCGGTCGCGAGCGGCGACGTGCCGCTCGACAGCGATACCGTCGATGCCGCGAGCCTGCGCGTCGCGTTGCTCGCGCTCGCGGGCATCGGCCCGTGGACCGTCGAATATGTCGCAATGCGCGCATGGCGCGATGCCGACGCATGGCCCGCCTCGGATCTCGTGCTGATGCAATCGATCTGCGCGCGCGATCCGTCGCTCGTGCGGCCCGCGCAGCAGCGCAGTCGCACCGACGCGTGGCGGCCGTATCGCGCGTATGCCGCGATGCATTTGTGGAACGAGATCGCGGATCGGGCGGGCGCGGCACGCGGCGGGTGAGCTTCGTCGTGACGGCGGGATGGTGACGGCATCACTCGGCGCGACACCCACAGCTGCGCTTGAACACCCGCCGAAGCGGCCGCAAGCAGCCGTTCTGGCGAGATGTTAAAGTGCCCGCTACTGAAAATTCCGCCGAACGTTGTCGGCCGCTGGTCCGTCTGCGAATCATCAGGCGATACATGGCGACCGGCAACGCGCGACTCGCCTCAATGCCAAACACCACACCTGCCTGCACGCCCGACGCGTTTTCGCACCGCCTGTCCGTGCTCGGCTCGGGCCCGCAGCGCGATGCGCTGATACGCGGCCTGCGCGGCATCGAAAGGGAAAGCCTGCGCGTGACGCGCGACGGTCAGCTCGCGATGACACCGCATCCGCGCGCGCTCGGCTCGGCGCTCACGCATCCGTCGCTCACGACCGATTACTCCGAGGCGTTGCTCGAACTGATCACGCCTGCCGAACAGGATGTCGCCGAAACGCTCGCGCAGCTCGACGTGCTGCATCGTTTCGTCTACGCGGAGCTCGGCGACGAGATCCTGTGGAACAACTCGATGCCTGGCCTGTTGCCCGCCACCGACGACGGCATTCCAATCGCGCACTACGGCACCTCGAACATCGGCAAGCTGAAGTACGTGTACCGCATCGGCCTCGCGCTGCGCTATGGCCGCACGATGCAGTGCATCGCGGGCATCCACTACAACTATTCGTTGAACGAAGAAGTCTGGCGACAACTGCACGCCGATCAGCAATCCACCGCGAACGCCGTCGATTTCCAGTCCGACCGGTACCTCGCGCTGATCCGCAATTTCCGCCGCACGAACTGGCTGCTGATGTATCTGTTCGGCGCATCGCCAGCGCTCGATCGGCGCTTTCTCCGCGATCGCAAACACACGCTCGACACCTTCGACGCCGACACGCTCTATCGCCCGTACGCGACGAGCTTGCGCATGAGCGACCTCGGCTACTCGAACACGAGCGCGCAAGCCGCGCTGCACGCCGACTACAACACGCTGCCCGGCTATCTCGACGGGCTCGCGAAAGCAGTGAGCCAGCCTTATCCGCCCTACGAGCAGATCGGCACGCAACGCGATGGCGAGTGGGTGCAGATCAACACCAACGTGCTGCAGATCGAAAACGAGTTCTATTCGACGATTCGCCCGAAGCGCGTCACGTATCCGGGCGAGCGGCCGCTACACGCGCTCGCGGCGCGCGGCGTGCAATACGTTGAAGTGCGTTGCATGGACATCGATCCGTTCGAGCCGACCGGCATTTCGCTCGAAACATCACGCTTTCTCGACGCGTACCTGCTCGTATGCGCACTCGACGACAGCGCACCGATGCCGCCGCTCGCCTACACGGAAGCGAACCAGAACTTCGGCAGCATGACGATGGAAGGCCGCAAGCCCGGCCTCGAACTGATGCGCGACGGCAAGCCGGTCGCCATGACCGACTGGGCCGACGAACTGCTCGTGAAAATCGACGCCGCGGCCACCATGCTCGACAACCTGAAGGGCGGCGACGAACATGCGCGCGCGGTCGCCACACAACGCGCGAAGCTCGCCGACGTGTCGCTGACGCCATCGGCGCGTGTGCTGCAAACGATGCGCGACCAGCAGCAGAGCTTCCTCGCGTTCGGCCTCGCGCAAAGCGAAGCTCACGCCGCGTACTTCCGCGCGCGTCCGCTCGATGCCGCGCAGTCCAGGGCGTTTGCAGACCTCGCGGTGAAATCGCTCGACGAGCAGGCGAAGCTCGAACGCGAAGAGGTCGGTTCGTTCGATGCGTTCGTGGCTGCGTATCGGGCCTATACGCTCAATCGCTTTAGCGTCTGAGCGTTCGGATCACAGCATCTCAAGACGTAGCAAGCGGCCCGCGTGGCCGCTTTTTTTTGCCGGCGGTAACACTCAGTCAGCGCGCAGGTAAGCCCTACGGATTGGCTCTTCATGCGCGGTCGGAATCGGCAAATTCTCCGCGCGTCGTCGCGATTCTCTGATCTGGATGAAACACCGCCCCCGCGTGCCGGTCCAAAGTGTTATGACACGCTCCGCAGAGGGAGGTATCCACGTGAAAAACAAAGCTCTGTTGGCCGCGCTGTGTCTCGCGGCGACGGCGGCATGCTCGACCCAGGGTCAGGTCGATCCGGACATCATGCAGATCGCGACCACACCGCTGACGTGCTCGAACAAGGGCGAATGCGACCTCTGGTGGCAACGGGCGCAAACGTGGGTCGCGAGTCATTCGAAGTACAAGATCGAAACCGCTAACGACTCTTTGATCCAGACCACTGGCCCCGACGGCGGCAAGCGCGCGCTCGCTTATCAGATCACCCGCACCGCGAATCCCGACGGCACCGCGACGATCGGCTTTGCCGCGCATTGCGACGGCTCGCTCGGCTGCAAGCCGAATCCGTGGGAAGCGGGCGCGGATTTCAAGCAGTATGTGAGAGGCACCATGGGTACGGCCGCCGGCGCGCCGCAAGGCAGCGCGACACCAGCGCAGAAGGCGCCCGATGCGACGCATCCGGAGATGATGCCAGGCAAGACGACTACGCTGCCCAATGGCGAGGCGATGTCGCAATAGCGGGTGAATGCGGCGGCAGCGACGCTCCAGGCGCCGTTGCCGCGCTATTGACTTCTTCAGTGTCCTAACGAAGGCCCGGCACCCTTGCGCGGCTTGGTGATCCACACGAGCACGGCCAGCACGATAAACGCCACGCACGAGATACGGAAGAAGTCGTTCGTGGCCATCATGTACGCCTGGCTCGTCACCACCTGGTTCAGTTGCGCGGTCAGGCCGTCGCCGGACAGCCCGGCGCCCGCAAGTGCATTCGTATAGGCATTGGTGTTCGCCGAATACGTATTGACCGTATCGGCGAGCATCGCGTGATGGTAGATCGTGTCGTTTTCCCAGAACGTCGTGCTGATCGCGGTGCCGATCGCGCCCGACAACGTGCGAAAAAAGTTCGACAGACCCGACGCGCTCGCAAGGCGCTCGTCGGACACGCTGGAAAGCGTGATCGTCGTCATCGGCACGAAGAAGCACGCGACGCCGATACCTTGCACGAGTCGCGGCAGGATCACGTGACCGAACGGCACGTCGAGCGTGAACGTCGAGTTCCAGAACGACACGATCGCGAACACGATGAACGCGAAGCTCGCGACCATCCGCAGATTCAGCCGATGCATGTTCTTGCCGATCATCGGCGATAGAAACAGCGCGAGCAGTCCGACAGGTGCCGTGGCGAGACCCGCGAGGCCAGCCGTGTAGCCCATCACGGTTTGCAGCCACAACGGGAAGATCACCACCGAGCCGAAGAACGCCATGAAGCCGAACGAGATGATCACGACGCCCAGCGCGAAGTTTCGATCCTTGAACAGCGACAGGTCGACGATCGGCTCTTTTTCCGTCAACTCCCAAACGAGCAGGAATGCAATCGACACGAGCGCGATCACCGCGAGCGTGACGATGAACGTCGAGTTGAACCAGTCGCGGTCCTTGCCGAGGTCGAGCATCATCTGCAGACACGACACGCCGGTGACGAGCAGCACGAGGCCCACGATGTCGATGCGCTGACGCGTCGTCTGCGTCTCGCGGCCGCGCAGGAGCAGGTACGCGCAGAACGCCGAGAACAGACCGATCGGCACGTTGATATAGAAGATCCACGGCCACGTGAAGTTATCGGTGATGTAGCCGCCCATCACGGGGCCGAAGATCGGCGCGCAGATCACGGTCATCGCCCATAAGCCGAGCGCGAGGCCGCGCTTCGCGGGGGGATAGGAGCGCATCAGGATCGTCTGCGACAGCGGTACCATCGGCCCGGACACGAGCCCCTGGACGAGCCGGAACGCGATCAGCGATTCGAAGTTATGCGCGAAACCGCAGGCCGCCGACGCGATCGTGAACAGCAGCACCGACAGCGTGAAGAGTCGCACTTCACCGACGCGTCGCGCGAGCCAGCCCGTCAAGGGCACGGCAATCGCCGAGGCGACCGAGTACGACGAGATCACCCAGGTGCCCTGGCTTGTCGCGACACCGAGGCTGCCGGAAATGGTCGGCACCGCGACATTCGCGATCGAGGTATCGAGCACCTCCATGAAGGTGCCGAGCGCAAGGCCGACGGTCAGCAGCGCGAGCGTGCCACCTTGCAACGGGGCGGGTACGGCTGCGGGCAGCGCGGCGTTGGAAGCCGTGGCATCCATAGGTTGGTTCTCCTCAGACGGCAAAAGCTTGTTGCGGCAGGTTTATCTTGTGTTTAAAACGCGACGCTTGCATGCCGGATCACCCTCTGCCCAGACAGATATCCTACGACAATGCCGCTTTCAGGAAGCGCCTCGTGGTTGTTGCCTTGCCAGTACTTCGCGGCGAAGCGTCGCCACCTTGCGGCGACGACGGCACTTCGGCTCAGGTCCGCGGCTCGTCCGGCTGTGGCGCCGGTCCGCAGCACACGCCCGCTTCTCCGTCGGGGCCGTTCGCGATGAAACGGGCGAGCAGGTGGATCAGCGTCGCATGTTCCTCGGCGGTAAAGCCGCGCAATTGATCGTTCAGCACGGTCGCGCCGAGATTCGGCAGTTGCCGCGCGGCGTCGTGGCCTTGGGGCGTCAGTTCCAGCTTCACCATGCGGCGGTCATCGCTGCTGCGCGTACGCACGACGAAGCCCTTTTTTTCCAGACGATCGAGCAGACGTGTCATCGAGCCGCTGTCGTACGACATCGCGCGGGACAGCTCGAATGGCGTACTCGCGCGCCGCGACGACAGCATCAGAATCACGCCGATCTGCTGCGCGGTGAGCCCGAGCGGCTTGACCGCACGGTCCGTGCGTTCAACCAGCACGTTGCGCGCTTTCGTCAGGTAGTAGCCGAGACTGCTCGTGAGCTCAACCTCGTCCGCTTTGTAGGGGCCATCATTCATGGGGTATCCGCAACATCGACAAGCAAATCGAAGTTTAGCTGCCTAAGCAGACAAGTCAAATCTCATTTTTCGGTGCACGAACAGCAACATAAAAACAACATCCGGATCATTCGCGCGGCACAGTATCTTGAAATTTGCTTGCC
>DATAQT010000441.1:0-8862 GCA_036264535.1 Paraburkholderia sp.
GAAAATCCTTGTCTTAAATTAGCACGACAAAAGCGGCAAATAATTCGACCATGAACACACGACTTCGTAATTACAATTCGTCACAAAATCTCCATATAAATTAATCTGCAATGCAATTTTTTATTCATTTCTTCAGATTGCGGTGCTCTAGCATGGATGCGTCGCGGGTGCGCAAGGCGCCTGCTCAGAGGCCTATTCCGCCTCAATCTTTTTCCCATTTCCGATTCAGATAAGGACCGCGTATGAGCGACCCAGCACTGGATGGCGCCGGCTCATCCCTGCCCCTCTCCCCCCTGCCGCGCCAGGAGAAAAACCCGGCGGTGGCGCACTCGCGCAGCGATGCGCGTATCGATAGCGCCGGCAAGGAGTACGTGATCGACGCGATGCGAGGCTTCGCTGCACTGCTGGTCGCCTATTTTCATTGCCGCCAGGTCGTGTGGGTCGGCATGCAGGCGTTTCATCAGAACGTCGGACATGCGCTGAGCCCAGGCACGCTCGCCGCGTATCTGACGTTTCCGATCGCGTGGGGCTCGGCCGGCGTGCCGCTTTTCTTCGTGATCAGCGGTTACTGCATTCATCGCGGTGGCGCGCTGCGGCTCGCCGACGATCCCGCATACCGGCTCGATCCGGGCAACTTCTGGCTGCGGCGCTTCGCGCGTATCTATCCCGTGCTGCTCGCGGCGCTCGTGCTGACTTTCGCGCTCGATTCGATGAGTCTGCAGTTGCCGCCCGTCAGTCACAAGATTCGCGACATCGGCTTGTATCCGTTTCTGGTCAACCTGTTCTCGCTGCAGGGCGTGGCGGGCAAAACGTATGGCTCGAACGGCGCGTTGTGGACGTTGTCGCTCGAAGTGCAGTTCTATGCGATCTATCCGCTGCTGTTCGCGCTGCGGCGACGCATCGGCATGAACGCCGTGCTCGCGCTCATCACTGCGATCAACGTCGCGTCCGCGTACGGGCTGGAGCGCCACGACCTGCAGTTCTTCACGTCGTACTGGCTCTCGTGGGCGCTCGGCGCGTGGATCGCCGACGCGAAAGCGCACGGCGCGCGGGAGGCGCGTGCGCCCGCAGCACTCTACATGGTGGCGGCGGCATTGATCGCGGCCGGCTGCGTGGCGTTTCATTTCGGCCAGTACGGCGCGTTCCAGATCTGGGCGCTCGGCTTCGCGTGCTATCTGTACAAGGCGCTGGACGCGCGCAACGAATCAAATCGCCAGGCGGGCAGCGTGCGCGCGCTGCTTCGTGCAGGATCGCACGCGTTGTCGCGTTTGCTGTCCCGCTTCGGCGACTTCAGCTTCTCGCTGTATCTGATCCATCTGCCGATCTTCGTGTTGCTGTCGTCGTGGCTGTTCCGCTCGTCGCTGCAGATGTCGATCTGGCCGTCGTTCGGCTATATGCTGGTCGCCGTGCCGGCCGCCTACGTGTTTTATCGGCTGGTCGAGTTGCCCGCGATGAAGTGGTCGGCGAGCCTCAAGCCCAAAACCATCCGCGCCACGCGATAAAAAAAACGGAGCGAAGGTCGTTCGACTTTCGCTCCGTTACGCCATGCAAGGACTGGCCAAGCCCCTGTCTACCCTCGCGTAAAAGACGCCGCTTTACTGTCCTGCCACGCTCTTCAGAATCGCTGCAACCCCATCCACATAGCTGCGCGTGCCGAAGCGCTCCTGCGCGCTCCGATAGCCGTTCGTGACCAGCTTGTCGCGCAACTGATCGTTCGAGCGCAATTCGGCGAGCGTATCGGCGAGCGCATGCGCATCGCCCGGCGTACACAGCACGCCGTTCTCGTAGTCGTCGATGATTTCGAGCACGCCGCCCGCGCGCGATGCGACGACCGGCCGCTGCGCCAGCATCCCCTCGACGATCACACGGCCGAACGGCTCCGGCGTGATCGACGTGTGCACGACCGCGTCGACCGCGCACATGCAGGCCGCGATATCGTGCTGGAAACCAAGAAAATGCACCCGCGAGCCCAGCTTGTGAGCGGCGACGAAGGCACGCAACTCGATCTCGTACTGGTCCTCGCCGAACAGCGGCGCGCCGACCAGTACCGCATGCATCTGCGGATTGAGCACCATCGCTTCGAGCAACACGTGCTGCCCCTTCCAGCGCGCGAGGCGGCTGAACGAGCCGACGAGGAACGCGTCGCGCGGCAGATCCAGGCGCTCGCGCAGCACCGCTTGCGGCACCGTACGCAACGCGTCGAACGGCTCCGCGGCAATCCCGTTGAACACGACGTCGATGCGCTTGCCATCGAACCGCGTGAGCCTGGCGAACGCGTGCGCCGACGCGGCGGAATTGGCGATCACGTGCGTGAGACCGAGCCGCGCGCACCATTTGATGATCGCGAGCTGCTTGCCGCCGAAATGCTCGGCGCTGACGATGTCGCGCAAATGCCAGACCACCGGCCGCCTCGCGAGCTTGCCGGCCAGTGCGCCGATCACCATCGCGCGCTGGGTGTTCGCGTAGATCACGTCGACCTTGCGCGCGCGTTTGGCAGTCGCACGCACGAGTGATATCAGCCCTTTCAACGCCTGACCTTTCGGCATCGAACCGCCCTGCTTGCGCACGTTTTTCAGTGCGCCCGCGTCGAGTACCGTGACGTCGACGCCGGTCTTCGCGAGCGCGGTGTTAAACGGCCCATCGTCGAACAGCACGACCTCGATGCGCGAGCGCAGCGCCTTGACGATCTCCAGCAGCGACAGTTCGGCGCCGCCGAGCACGCCGCTCTGGTCGACCGCGAGAATGCGCGGCACGTTCGCGGCGGCCTGCCCGGCCGGCCGATACGGCGTGTACGGGGGCAGCGTCGCCGTGCGCAACGCGGGCACCGACGCGCGCACCTGCGCGAAGAAGCGCTCGCGGAAATGCGCGGCCGAAAACTGCTCGGCGTTGCCGCGACAATTCTCGGGCTGGAACCGGTTCGCGAGCTCGTCGAAGCGATGGACCGCCGCGACGATCGATTCGGTATCCTGTTCTTCGAAGAACAGGCCGGTCGGCTTCGGCTCCGACAGGTCGCGCACGGTTTCGAGCGCCCCGCCCTTGCCATAGGCAATCACCGGCGTACCGCAGGCCTGCGCCTCGACGACCGAAATGCCGAAGTCCTCTTCGGCCGCGAACACGAATGCCTTCGCCCGGCTCATGTGGTCCTTCAGCACCTTGAACGGCTGATAGCCCATGATCTCGACGTTCGGCCCCGCCTTGGCGCGAATCTTCGCCATGTCGGGTCCGTCGCCGATCACGACGAGCTTGCGCTCGGGCATCCGTGCGAACGCCTCGACGATCAGATCGATCTTCTTGTACGGCACCATGCGCGACGCGGTCAGATAAAAATCTTCCTTCTGCGTGCACAGCGAAAACGCCTCGACGTCGACGGGCGGAAAGATCACCTGCGCCTTTCGCTGATACACCTTCCTGATGCGTCGTGCGATGAACTCCGAGTTCGCCACGAAGGCGTCGACCGAGTTCGACGTGCGGATATCCCAGTTGCGGATGTAATGCAGAATCAGCCGCGCGAGCGCCGACTTCGGGCCGTTGGTCAGCTTCGACTGCTGCAGATACTGGTGCTGCAAATCCCACGCATAGCGGATCGGCGAATGCACGTAGCTGATATGCACCTGGTCGGGGCCCGTCAGAATGCCTTTCGCGACCGCATGGCTGCTCGAAATCACGACGTCGTACGCGGACACGTCGAGCTGCTCGATCGCGAGCGGCATCAGCGGCAGATACGCGCGGTATTTGCTGCGCGCGAGCGGCAGCTTCTGGATGAACGAGGTCGTCACCGGTTTGCCGCGCAGGAAGCTGCGATCGTCGAGAAAGTCCACGAGGCTGAACAGGTCCGCATCCGGAAAGCACGCGATGATCTGCTCGAGCACTTTCTCGGCGCCCGCGTAGGTCACGAGCCAGTCGTGCACGATCGCGATGCGCACGTTTTTGCTCGCGCGCACCGCGCTACGGCGCGGTGCGGACTCGATGCCGGGCACGCTCGTGAGCTCGTCGAGTGCGCTGCGGGTCGCAGGCCTCAACAGGTTTTCTTCAAGGACGTCGGGATTCATGCGCTTTTCCTCGGATTCAGTCGCAACAGCAGTGAACGCGCAAGATTGCGCAAGGCGGGCGTCATCGTGATCGACCACGCGACGTTCGCGCCGACCATCAACACGCCGGCGGCGATCGCGAGCGCGAGGCTCGGCAGGAAACTCGCCAGCCACAGGCTGGCGAGCAGAAAGGCGAGATGGGCGAGCATGTCGAGCACGATCTGGCGCGAGCGGATCGCGGCGAAATGCAGCAGCACCACGTAGTCGAACAGCGCGCGAATGGAGACCGCGACCGCCGCGCCGGTCAGCCCGAAATGCGTGATACCGAGCCACAAGGCGCCGGCGAACAGCGGCAACTCGACGAGACCGACGCGCGCGGCGGTGGCCGGATTGACCTGCGACTGGATCAGGATCCGCGTCACGTTGGCCTGGCCGACGAGCCACACGGCGACGATCATGATGCGGCCCACGGGCGCCGCGACTGTCGCGATCTCGTTGCCGACCCACAGATGCAGAAACGGCTCGAGCACCAGCATCGCGACGAGCGCGACCGGCGTGAACACGCCGTTGAGGAATTCGAGCGACTGCTGCGTGATCGTGTCGGCATCGGCGCGGCCGACCGCGGACAGGCGCGGAAACAGCGTGCGCACCAGCGCGGTCGGCACGATGTTCAGCCGCGTGACGAGATTCTGCGGCACCGTGTAGTACGTGACGAACCGCGCCCCCAGGCGCGAGCCGAGCATCACGCGATCGAGCGAATCGGCGACCATCGTCGTCACGCTCGCGATCAGCATCCAGCCGCCGAAGTTGAACAGTCCTTTCGCGACGCCGAGCTGCGGCGGCAGAATGCTGCGTATTTCAAGTACTTTCAGCGCGGAGCGGCCGAGCAGCACCGCCGCGAGAATCCGCGCGACCACGGCCGCCGCGAGCACGTTCTGCAAGGTCGGGCCGAGCCACAGCGCGGCACCGAGCGGCAGCAGCTGGAACAGAAACGTGCCGATCGTCTGGTTCGTGTTGTAGGCGCCGAAGCGTTCCGCTCCGTTGATCGCACCGGCGAATACCCACGACACGTTCGCGATCGGAATCGCGACCGCGAGCCACGGCAGCGCCATATAAACCTCATGCTGCAGTTCGGGCGAAACCTTCGTGAAGTACGCGGTGTACAAAAACGCGCCGAAGTAGATGATCAAACCGCCGATCACGCCGGTCGCCAGATTGAGCCACGTCGCGCTCCAGAACACGCGCGCGCTCTCCTGCTGATCGCCCGACGCGCGCGCTTTCGAAATGTGGTTCTGCGCGGCCATGCTCATGCCGAGGTCGAGAATCCCGAAGTAGCCGATCAACGTCCACACGAGACTGATCACGCCGTAGCGCTCGACGCCGAGCAGCCGGATATACGACGGCACGGTCACGAGCGACACGAAGGTCGGCAGCACGAGCCCGAAGAAGTTGATCGCTACGTTCCTGAGAATGCCTTTGTCCATCGAATCCCTTGGGTTTTGCGTTCAGGTTGCGGGCGCGGCCGCATCGGCGACGCGAGCGGAAATCACGGCTTCCACCGGTACATCAGCACCTTGCCGCGCGCGTCTTCCTCGACGAACACGAGGTACTCGCCGTCACTGCGTTTTGCCGCGCTGATACCGTTCGGCACATCGACCCAGCCCGACGCGCGCCCCACTTCGGGGCCCGGTCGGATCACGCCGAGTTCCTTGCCGGTGTCCTTGTCCCACACGTGCACCGCGCCGACCGGCTCGACGCCGAACACGTATTGCCCCTCGACGGTGAGGCCGATGATCGTCGCGATGGGCTTGCTCTGGGTCTGCCATGGCAGGGGAACCGCATAGCGCTGCACCGGCTTGCCGCTCGACCACTTGTCATAGCGCACCAGCACGCGCCCCACCTCTTTCCAGAAGCCCTGCGCGGTCGGCATGTCGGTCGTATAGCCGCTCACGTACATCGTGTCGGTGTCGGGTTCGTAGATCGCGCGATGCAGCTCGGTGAGCGGTGGCGGCACGGGGTACTGCGTCAGGTTCGAATACGAATAGACCGGGTTGCCCTTCGCGTCGAGTCCGCCGAAACGGAACCGGTAGATGCCCTTCGTATCGCGCGTGCGCCAGATGTCGCCGGCCGTATCGACCCACCAGCCCCAGCCGCCCGCGAGCTTCGTGCCGCTCGTGTTCAGCGTGAATTCGTCGCGATCGAAGCGGCCGTCGCCATTCGTATCGCGCCAGATCCAGTCGCCCCCCGGCGGCGCATTCGGCACGTTCGCGACCGCGCGTTCGCGGCCTGCGATAAAGCCGGACGGAATCGCGGTCTCGCCGTCGTGCTGCGGATCGAAGCGATAAATCTTCAGATGGTCCGCGTACATATCGGTCAGAAAGAGGAACGTGTGCCCCTTCAACCGCCGCGCGATCGGCAGGCCCGGATACTGGTCGGTGTGGAACACCGGATCGTCCGGGTACCTGAAGCGATTCGACAGAAATCCCGCGTATTTCCAGTCCTGTCCAGACGGCCTCGACAGATCGAGTTCGAAGCGCTTGTTGCCGGTATAGACGCTGTCAGGCCGCGCCGGATCGATCCACGCGCCGTCGACGAACAGCAGCCCCTCGACCTGCCAGTTGCGCTTGCCGTCCGGCGCATAGCTTTCGAGCGTCGCGCCAAGGCCCGCGCCGATCGGCGCGTAACGCGGACCGATACCGTTGGTCGACACATAGACGTTGCCGCGCGCATCGACGCCGACGCCGGTCAGACCATTGAAACGCAACGGCCCCGGCTTGCCGGCTACGCCGCTGAAAATGCCGCCGCGCTCGCCGAGCGTGCCCGACTCCGTGTAGCGGCCATCACGCTTCGTGAAGAACAGCACCTGCTGGCGCGGACCGTTATCGGCGATCAGGATGCGGCCTTGCGCATCGACGGCGACGTCGACCGCGACTGTATCGGCCGGCAACGCGAAGTTCTCGTCGATACGCTGCCCGGCCGCCGTATAGTGCTCGATGCGCGGCGCGCGTTCGCTGCGGGTGCCGCTCAGCACCCATAGCGTGCCATCGGGCGCGAGCGCGATACGTCCCGGCTCGTGTACGCTCCACGTCGCTTTCTGCTGCATCGACTCGGCATCGTAGATCTCGATGCGATTGCGCGCGGTATTGGCCGCGAGCAGCGTCGTGTCGTTCGCGGCAAGCCCGCCGATCTCCGCGTTCGTGCCGGTCGGCACTTCGTTCATCATCAGAAAGCCGGCCGCGAGTTGCGCATGCGGGTCCGCGTTTTTCGCGGCGGCCTGAAACGGTGCGACGCGCTTTGGATCGTCGATCAGGCGCCGCGAAATACCGAACCATTGCTTGCCCTTCTCCGGCCATACCCCCGGCTCGACCAGATGCCCCTTCTCATTGCCGACCGCGATCGCGACGAACGCGTACTTCCGGTTGACCGCGATCGCATTGCCGCCGGCGTTGCCCCAGCCATGCGTGCCGCCCGCGAAGCCGAGCATCTTGCCGTCCTGGTAGACGCTCGCTTCAGCGCCGCTTTCGTCCCACGGCGCGTTCGTATACACCTTGCCGTCGGGCGTGACCGCGATCGCGGTGATATTGATCTGCGTCCATGTGCCATCCCCAAAGCCGGAGCTGTTGCCGATCCATGAGGTCCTTGCGTTCAACGCGGTTTCGGCGCATGCCGGCAGGCTGGCCGATGCCGCGATGACGCCGGCAACGCAGACCGTCAGCGCGAAACAGCTTCTGAACGTGAAACGGGGCAAGGCGGATCCTCCAGTCGATGTCCGGTCAACGCGATGCACGCGGACCTGCGCCCGCGCGGGGCGAAATACGGTGATGTGGTAAAGCGAAGCGACGCGCAACGGGGATGGAGCGCAGCGCCTGAAGGCAGTCGTCCGCACGGCTAAGTTAAGCGGAAAAAAAGCGGCGACGAAAATCGAAAATAATTCAAAAATATTCGCCGACTTAAATGTCACGAAAGAAACGGATTTAAAAAACTCTAAAAACACAATTCTGACCCACGCCCGCTCCCACCTTGATGATTTCCCCTTCTTACCGATGCGATATCACGCAATCCGCATTTATTACGGAGTGCCGGATTCTCCTTACTCAAACATATAAATCCATCGAGAATGGACAAAGAAATACCCTGTTTCAATCTGATTCATTTAGCCAACTCGCACGGGTTTTTTCGCGATTTTCTTTTCCCTAGAATCGATTGCACTTCCGTTGCGGCGCGAAGCGCGCCAGTTCGTCGGCCCTTCGCCCGGCCCATCCGCTTTACACCATGGACGGTTCATGACAGCCAGCGCATTACCTCTCGCGCCCTCCCATTCCCGCATCGTGCAGCTCGACGGCCTGCGCGCGATCGCCGTGCTCGCGGTGTTCGCGCAGCACGCGCTGAAAGCGCCGCTGTGGATGGGCGTCGATCTGTTTTTCGTGTTGAGCGGCTTTCTGATCAGCGGCATCCTGCTCGATCGCAAGTCGCGTCAGCAGCCGTATTTCAGCTATTTCTATGCGCGGCGCGCGCGCCGCATCCTGCCGCCGTACCTGCTGCTGATGGCCGTGTCCTCGGTGCTGTTCGGCCTCGCGTGGGCGCAGCACTGGTACTGGTACGCGTTTTTCGCCACCAATATCGGCGACGCGCTCAATCAAAGCGGTCACGACAGCCTCAACGTCCTGTGGTCGCTCGCGGTCGAGGAGCAGTTCTATATCTTCTGGCCGTTCGTGATCCTGCTCGTGCCCGAGCGGCTGCTTGGGCTCGTGGCGGCCGCGCTGATCGTGCTGGTGCCGCTGCTGCGCGCAGTCGCGACGCCGTGGTTCGACTCGTTCTGGCCGATCTATTACCT
>DATAQT010000443.1:0-15761 GCA_036264535.1 Paraburkholderia sp.
ATGGGCTACGACCGCAGCGATGCGGTGCGTGAGCAGGCCGACAAGCTGTACGCGGAACTCGTCGCGGCTGGCATCGACGTGATCCTCGACGATCGCGGCGAGCGTCCGGGCGTGATGTTCGCCGACTGGGAGCTGATCGGCGTGCCGCATCGACTGGTGATCGGCGAGCGCGGCCTGAAGGACGGCAAGCTCGAGTATCAGGGCCGTCGCGACACCGAAGCGACGCTGCTGCCGGTCGAGGACGCCGCACAGACCGTCATCGGCAAAGTGCGCGCAGCACTCGCGAATTAAGCGGAGCGGACAGTGGAGTACACCTTCCTGTCCGCGACCGTGCTGCTGATCCTGATCACCGATCCGCTCGGCAACATCCCGATCTTCATCAGCTGTCTGCGGGGTGTGGCGCCGGAGCGTCGCACGGTCGTGATCCTGCGCGAGGTCGCGATCGCGTTTGCAATCCTGCTGGTGTTCATGGTGCTCGGCCAGAGCTTTCTGCGCATGATGAGCCTCAGTGACCAGTCGTTACGGATCGGCGGCGGCATCGTGCTGTTTCTGATCGCGCTGCGCATGGTGTTTCCGCATCCCGACGGTCCGTTCGGCGGCGACGCGCGCGGCGGCGAGCCACTGATCGTGCCACTGGCTATTCCGGCGCTGGCGGGTCCGTCGGCGCTTGCAACGGTCATGCTGCTGACCTCGCAGGCGCCGGGCAAGATGTACGAGTGGATTGGCGCGCTGACCGTCACGATGATCATTTGCGCGATCGTGCTGATGCTCGCCGAGCGCATTCAGGTGTGGCTCGGCGAACGGGTGATGGCGGCGTTCGAGCGATTGATGGGGCTCGTACTCGTCGCGATTTCAGTCGAGATGATGCTCGGCGGCATCCGTTCTTTCGTGCATAAGCTGTGAAGCGGAAGTCGGTGTGCGAATTGCCACCGTCGCAGCCATAAAAAAAGCAGCCATGCAGGCTGCTTTTTTTTCGCCGGGATGCGGATGTACCGCTCACGCTCCCTCGGTCAATGCCCGAATGGTCGGCAGGTTACGCCAGTACCCCTTCGCGTCCATTCCGCAGCCAAACACATACCGGTCCGGCACTTCGAAGCCGCAGTAATCGGGGCGCAGCGGCTTTGCCTTCGGAATGATCTTCTCGCACAGTACGGCGGACAGGAAGCGCTTCGCGCCCATCGCGAGGATGCGGTCGCGGATCGCGGCCATCGTCTCGCCCTCGTCGAGGATGTCGTCGAGCACGAGCACCACGCGATCTTTGACCGACTCGGCCGGCGCGACGCGCCATTGCATCTCGTTGCCGCCCTTGGTCGTGTTGCGGTACCGCGTCAGGTGGATGTAGTCGAACTCGAGCGGGAAATCGAGGTGCGGCAGCAGCATGCCGGTGAACACCGCGGCGCCGCCCATCACCGACAGCACGAGCGGGAAGTCCTCGCTCATCTCGTTGCGGATGGCGGCCGCCATGCCGGCGATCGACGCATTGACGTCAGAGGCCGAAACGATTTCTTCGGAGTGTTGAAATATATGGAGGGCTTCTTCGCGGTTCATGACGTCTGACGGACGGTAACTGTATACATAGTGTGGGCGAGAACGTCCCGAGGGACGTTCCTGGGAGGGGCGACGCGATGCGCTACAGAATAAACCCGTACGATGCCGAAGTCAGCCGCGCCGCGCATCGGCGCGAGCGCGCGCCGTTCCCAACAAGCTTAGCGCATGCCGGGCATCATGCCCTTCATGCCGCGCATCATCTTCTGCAGGTTGCCGCCCTTGAGCTTCTTCATCATCGTGCGCATCTGTTCGTACTGGTTCAGCATGCGGTTGACTTCCTGCACCTGCACGCCCGCACCCGCGGCGATGCGGCGCTTGCGGGTCGCCTTGATGAGTTCGGGCTTGGCGCGCTCGGCCGGCGTCATCGAGTTGATGATGCCTTCCATGCGCCGCATCTGCTTCTCGGCCTGGCTCATGTCGGCGCCGGCCGCGGCTTGCTGGAACTGCGCGGGCAGCTTGTCCATCAGCGACGACAGGCCGCCCATGCCCTTCATCTGCGTGAGCTGAGCGCGGAAATCATTGAGGTCGAAGTCGCCGCCTTTCTTGACCTTGTCGGCGAGCTTCTGCGCGGCCTGTACGTCGACCCCGCGCTGCGCTTCCTCGACGAGCGCGAGAATGTCGCCCATGCCGAGAATCCGGCTCGCCATGCGGTCCGGGTGGAACACTTCGAGGCCGTCGAGTTTCTCGGCGACACCAACGAACTTGACCGGCTTGCCCGTCACGTGACGGACCGACAGCGCCGCGCCACCGCGCGAATCACCGTCGAGCTTGGTTAGCACGACGCCGGTGAGCGGCAGCGCGTCGCTGAACGCCTTTGCGGTATTGACCGCATCCTGGCCGAGCATCGCGTCGACCACGAACAGCGTTTCCGCCGGCTTCAGCTCGGCGTGCAGCGCGGCGATTTCCTGCATCATCACTTCGTCGATACCGAGACGGCCGGCCGTGTCGACGAGCAGCACGTCGTGGTAGTGACGCTTCGCCCAGTCGACCGCGGCGCGCGCGATGTCGACCGGCTTCTGATTCGGCTCCGACGGGAAGAAATCCGCGCCGACCTGCTCGGTCACCGTTTTCAACTGCGCGATAGCGGCCGGACGATAGACGTCGCACGAAACGGTCAGCACCTTCTTCTTGTACTTCTCGCGCAGCAGCTTCGCGAGCTTGCCGACCGTGGTCGTCTTACCGGCGCCTTGCAGACCCGCCATCAGGATGATCGCGGGCGGCGTGACGGCGAGATTGAGTTCGGAGGCCTTGCCTTCGTAATCGCCGCCGATCACCGCGGTCAGCTCGCGCTGCACGACGCCGACGAGCGCCTGACCCGGCGACAGGCTGGAGATCACTTCCTCGCCGAGCGCCTTCTCCTTGATCTTCGCGATGAACTCGCGCACGACGGGCAGCGCCACGTCGGCCTCGAGCAGTGCGAGACGCACTTCGCGGAGCATTTCCTGGGTGTTCGCCTCGGTGAGCCGGGCTTCGCCGCGCAGCGTCTTGACGACGCGCGCCATCCGTTGAGTCAGATTGTCGAGCATGGGGAGCGATGAACGGTGGGACCCGCGCAGCGCACGAAGCGCAAGACGTCGCGGAGTAGGGGCCTAGTGTAAACTTCGAATATGGATATTGTACTGTATGCCCTCACCGCGCTTCTCTACGGCGGCCTCGCCGTGGCCGGCTGGCGCTCGCATCGGCACGCGGCCGTGGGCCCGCTGCTCGAGAGCGTGCCGCCGCTGCCCGATCATGCCGCCAGCGCGGGCGCGTCGGTGGCCACCGGCATGAGCGCGCCCGGGCGCGCGCTGCTGTTCGTCGCACTGCTCGCTCACGGCGTGCTGCTGCATACCACGATCTTCCCGCAGAACGCGATGGTGTTCGGCTTCGCGTTCGCGCTGTCGGCGATGTTCTGGCTCGGCGCCGGCATCTACTGGATCGAGAGTTTCTTTTTCCCACTCGACGGCTTGCGGCTGCTGGTGTTGCCGCTCGCGTGCGTCGCCTCGCTGCTGCCGCTCGGGTTCGGCGGCGTGCGCGTATTGCCGTATGCGGCCGCGCCGATGTTCAAGCTGCACTTTCTGATCGCGAACATCGCCTACGGTCTGTTCGCGATCGCGGCACTGCACGCGGTGCTGATGCTGGCGGTCGAGCGGCGCCTGCATGCGATGCGCGGCGGTCTCGCGCAACGGCACGCGGCGGCGGGCAACGGCTGGTGGTCGAGCTGGCTCGACACGCTGCCGCCGCTGCTCACGCTCGAGAAACTACTGTTCCGCCTGATCGCCGCCGGCTTCGTGCTGCTCACGCTGACGCTCCTGTCGGGCATCCTCTTCAGCGAGCAGCTGATCGACCGTGCGCTGCGGCTCGATCACAAGACCGTGTTCGCGATTCTTTCGTGGGTCATGTTCGGCGCGCTGCTGACCGCGCGCAAGGTGTCCGGCTGGCGCGGCCGTGCGGCATTGCGCTGGGTGCTGGCTTCGTTCGTCGCGCTGTTGCTCGCGTACGTCGGCAGCCGTTTTGTTTTCGAGGTGCTGTTGCACCGACCTGTAGTGTGAGCGTGTCTCCATGCGACAAATCTTTTTGCTGATTCTGCTGTTCATCGTCGGTCAGTGGCTCGTGAAGGCGCTGCGCCGCCACGACGCGCAAACGGCGCAACGCAGCGGCGCCCGTGGCGCTAATGGTGCCGGCGCCGCGAATGGCGGCGCTCATTCCTCGAATGGACAGCCGCAGCTTGCCGAGCCGATGATTCGCTGTGTCGAGTGCGGTGTGCATTCGCCGAAGAGCGACTCGGTAAGCGTCGCCGGGCAGACCTTCTGCTGCGCCGCGCACGCGCAACGCCACGGCGCACGTCCGACCGGCCGCGACGCCCGATGAGCGGCGCGTTCACCGTCGATGCCGACGGTTGGGTTGCCGCCGCACGCAAGCTCCCCTCGCCAAATTTCGAAGCGCGGCCGCAAGGCGCGCTGCCGACGCTGATCGTCGTTCACAACATCAGCCTGCCGCCAGACGAGTTCGGCGGTACCGCGATTGCCGAGCTGTTCCAGAACACGCTCGACTGCGACGCTCACCCGTACTACGACACGCATCTGCGCGACGTGCGCGTGTCCGCGCATTTCGTGATTCAACGCGACGGCGCACTCGAGCAGTTCGTGTCATGCAACGAGCGCGCGTGGCACGCGGGGCCGTCGAATTTTTTCGGCCGCGAGCGCTGCAATGATTTCTCGATAGGCATCGAACTCGAAGGTAGCGACACCACCGCCTTCGAAGCGGCGCAATATCGCACGCTCGCCGCGCTCGTGAGCGCACTGAAGGCGTGCTATCCGATCGACGCGCTCGCCGGTCACTCCGACATCGCCCCCGGTCGCAAGACCGATCCCGGTCCTCATTTCGAGTGGCCGCGACTGCAACGCGACACGTCGCTCGACGGTCGGTATTTCCCCTATCTCAAGTTTTCCGCAACGCGGTAATCCCCTTCGCACAACTTTGCGTGATTCGCGGAGAACGAGGCGCAGTGTGCTTCTCCGGGGAGCTTCTGCGCGCCGCGTAAGCCAAAAGTCAAGACTCCGGCAGCAAATAAAACGGTTTGACCTGCATCGAATCTCCACTATACTTGGTGCCGAAAGCTGAGTTTTGCACTATATCTTGTGTTGTGCTGTGAATAACCATGTGCATAACCGAGTGAAAAACGGTGAATAAGTCTGCGGCGCCCCGCTCCCCGAGCACGGCGCCGCAAGCATTCCAGGCAGCGAAAAAAATTCCTGGGGCGGGGCCGGTGGGGGATCTCCGGCCGCATCCAGAAGCATTCAGGAAAGGACCAGCCAGTGATCGCGACCGACCCGATGAAGACCGACATCAAATCGAACCAGGCTTCCTCGCAGTTGTATCCCGCCAACCGGCGTAGCCGGCCTTCCTGTACCTCATCGCACGCGCACGCGGCGGCGCGGCGTTCGTTTTAATCCGCGGCACTCGCCGCCATTTCCAACACCAGGAGCTTTGCATATGCAAACCACCGACAACGTGACGACCCGGTACGAGGGCTCACCGACTGGCCAGGCGTTCGGCCAGACTCAAGGCGCCCAGGCGCTCGCGCCGCAAGCGGACTACGCCGACTACAAGGTGATCCGCCGCAACGGTAGCGTGGTGTCGTTCGAGCCGTCGAAAATCGCGATCGCCGTGACGAAGGCATTCCTCGCCGTCAATGGTGGTCAGGGCGCGGCGTCGGCGCGGGTGCGCGAACTGGTCGAGCAACTCACGCAGAACGTGGTGCGCGCACTGGTGCGCAGCCGGCCGAACGGCGGCACGTTCCATATCGAAGACATTCAGGATCAGGTCGAGCTCGCACTGATGCGCGGCGGCGAACACAACGTCGCGCGTGCTTACGTGCTGTATCGCGAGAAGCGCAACCAGGCGCGCGCGCATGACGAGCATCCGGAAGCGGCCGGCACGCCGGGCCTGAACGTGACCGACAACGGCATCTCGCGTCCGCTCGATATGGCCGCGCTGCGCGGCATCATCGAGTCCGCGTGCGCGAACCTCGGCGACGCGGTGAGCGCCGAGCCGATCGTCGCGGAAACGGTGAAGAACCTGTACGACGGCGTGCCGATGAGCCAGGTCTACGACTCGGCCATCCTCGCTGCGCGCACGATGATCGAAAAGGATCCGGCCTACAGCCAGGTCACCTCGCGCATCCTGCTGCACACGATCCGCCGCGAGATTCTCGAAGAAGAAGTCACGCAAGCCGAAATGGGCGAGCGCTACGCCGAGTACTTCCCGCAGTTCATCAAGCGCGGCATCGGCGCCGGCCTGCTCGACGACAAGCTCCAGCAGTTCGACCTGAAGCGTCTGGGCGCCGCGCTCGACGCGAGTCGCGACCTGCAGTTCGGCTACCTCGGCCTGCAAACGCTGTATGACCGCTACTTCCTGCACCACGACGGCGTGCGTATCGAAATGCCGCAGGCATTCTTTATGCGTGTCGCGATGGGCCTGTCGCTGAACGAGATCGACCGCGAAGCGCGCGCGATCGAGTTCTACAACATCCTGTCGAGCTTCGACTTCATGTCGTCCACGCCGACGCTGTTCAACTCGGGCACACATCGCTCGCAACTGTCGTCGTGCTACCTGACCACGGTCGACGACGACCTCGACGGCATCTACGAGGCGCTGAAGGAAAACGCGCTGCTGTCGAAGTTCGCCGGCGGCCTCGGCAACGACTGGACGCGCGTGCGCGCGCTCGGCTCGCACATCAAGGGCACCAACGGCAAGTCGCAGGGCGTCGTTCCGTTTCTGAAGGTCGTCAACGACACGGCGGTCGCCGTGAACCAGGGCGGCAAGCGCAAGGGCGCGGTGTGCGCATACCTCGAGTCGTGGCACCTCGACATCGAGGAATTCCTCGAGCTGCGCAAGAACACCGGCGACGACCGTCGTCGCACGCACGACATGAACACGGCGAACTGGATTCCCGACCTGTTCATGAAGCGCGTGATGGAAGGCGGCGACTGGACGCTGTTCTCGCCGTCCACCTGCCCGGATCTGCACGACAAGTTCGGCGCGGAGTTCGAAGCGGCTTACACGGCTTACGAAGACAAGGTCGCGCGCGGCGAGATCAAGCTGTTCAAGAAGATCCCGGCGGCGCAACTGTGGCGCAAGATGCTGGGGATGCTGTTCGAGACCGGTCATCCGTGGATCACGTTCAAGGATCCGTGCAATGTGCGCTCGCCGCAGCAGCACGTCGGCGTCGTCCACTCGTCGAACCTGTGCACGGAAATCACGCTGAACACGAGCGACGCCGAAATCGCCGTCTGTAACCTCGGCTCGGTGAACCTCGTCGCTCACCTGAAGGAGCAGGCCGACGGCACGGTCGTGCTCGACCACGACAAGTTGAAGCGCACGATCAGCGTCGCGATGCGCATGCTCGACAACGTGATCGACATCAACTACTACGCGGTCGCCAAGGCACGTAACTCGAACCTGAAGCACCGTCCGGTCGGCCTCGGCATCATGGGCTTCCAGGACTGCCTGCACCTGCTGCGCACGCCGTACGCGTCGCAGGAAGCGGTCGAGTTCGCCGATCGCTCGATGGAAGCGGTTTGCTACTACGCGTACTACGCGTCGACCGAGCTCGCCGAAGAGCGCGGCCGCTACTCGAGCTACCGCGGCTCGCTGTGGGATCGCGGCATCCTCCCGCAGGACTCGGTGAAGCTGCTGGCCGACGCACGCGGCGGCTACGTCGAAGTCGATTCGAGCGAGTCGATGGACTGGGCGACGCTGCGCTCGCGCATCTCGACCTACGGCATGCGCAACTCGAACTGCGTGGCGATCGCGCCGACCGCGACGATCTCGAACATCATCGGCGTGTCGGCGTGCATCGAGCCGACCTATCAGAACCTGTACGTGAAGTCGAACCTCTCGGGCGAATTCACGGTGGTCAACGACTACCTGGTGCGCGACCTGAAGGCACGCGGCCTGTGGGACGAAGTGATGGTCGCCGACCTGAAGTACTTCGACGGCACGCTGTCGCGTATCGACCGTATCCCGGCCGACCTGCGCGCGATCTACGCGACCGCGTTCGAACTCGATCCGGTGTGGCTGGTCGAGGCGGCCTCGCGTCGTCAGAAGTGGATCGACCAGGCGCAGTCGCTGAACATCTACATGGGCGGCGCATCGGGTAAGAAGCTCGACGAGATCTACAAGCTCGCATGGGTCCGCGGTCTGAAGACGACCTACTACCTCCGCACGATGGCGGCGACGCACGTCGAGAAGTCGACGGTGGCGCACGGCGCGCTGAACGCGGTGAGCTCGGGTCATGACGGCTCGGGTGGTGCAGGCGGCGCGGCAGGCGGCTTCGGCGTGGGCGGCGGTGCGGCGGGTGGCGTGGGTGGCGGCTTCCAGGCTGCGGCAGCGGTTGCGGCGACTGCCGCGGCCGCAGTCGAAGCGGCGCCCGAAGCGGATGGTCCGGTGTGCATGATGCGTCCGGGCGATCCTGGCTTCGACGAGTGCGAGGCTTGCCAGTAAGCAGCGGCAAGCAGCGGGAGCGTTGCTTGCTAACAGCACGCAAGGCAGTCGTAGGTGATGACCCGCATGCGGAGAGCAACGCAACTCGTCAATGAAGTAGAAGCAGGTCGATGAGCGGTGGGCAGTATCGAAGTCTCACCGCTCGTCGATGCAGCGAAGCAGCACAGAAATCGGCAAAGCAGTTGGCAATACCAGACGAAGCGCACGACCCGGCGCCCGGCGAATGCTTCGAGTGCAGCGACAAGCGGCGGCTCGATCAGGATCAGCAGCCGCATGCATCGCTCTACACGACATCGCACTTCACTCGCCAACGCCGACGCAACACGCTCAACGCAGCTCACCGCCGACTCTCGCGATGAGCGGCTCGCGCGGCATCGAGCAGTCAACGGATGCCGCCAACGCACTGCGCAATACAGATAGATAGAGCAACGAAACGTCGTGTCGAAACGTTGCTCTTCGACTTTGCGAAGGACCTCGACAACACATGTTCAACACGCGTTCATCACGTCTCACTCGACGTATCACGCACAGCATGTCGAACAAAGTGTTGTATGAACGTAGCAACGCGAATCGAAAACAGGATTTTTCGCGAGTGGACTCTTTTATCGCTCGTGAAAAGATGGTACAAACCGTTCTAAATTGATGGTGACATTTATGCTCAACTGGGATGACGAGATCACTGCCGTAACTCCCTCGAGCGCGACGCAACCGGAAGTGTTGCGCAACGCTGCGGGGTCGGCTGTGGGTTCGCAAATCGGAACCCGTTCCGCTCCTCATGCTCCCTCCGCTCAAGAAGTCTTCGCGAACGACATCGCTGTCGCTCCCGTCGCTCATGCTGGCAACACGGTTGCCAACGCGGCGGCCACTTCCGAAGCGCGCGTCAATGTCGCCGACAAGCGCATCATCAACGGCCAGACCGACGTCAATCAGCTGGTGCCGTTCAAGTACAAGTGGGCGTGGGAAAAGTATCTGGCGGGCTGCGCCAACCACTGGATGCCGCAGGAAGTGAACATGTCGCGCGACATCGCCCTGTGGAAAGATCCGAACGGGCTGACCGAAGACGAGCGTCGCGTCGTCAAGCGCAACCTGGGCTTCTTCGTGACGGCCGACTCGCTCGCCGCCAACAACATCGTGCTGGGCACCTACCGCCACATCACGGCGCCCGAATGCCGCCAGTTCCTGCTGCGTCAGGCGTTCGAAGAGGCGATCCACACGCACGCTTACCAGTACATCGTCGAGTCGCTCGGTCTCGACGAGGGCGAAATCTTCAACGCGTATCACGAGGTTCCGTCGATCCGCGCGAAAGACGAATTCCTGATTCCGTACATCCACGTGCTGACCGACCCGGCCTTCAAGACCGGTACGCTCGAAGCAGACCAGACGCTGCTGCGCTCGCTGATCGTGTTCGCCTGTGTGATGGAAGGCCTGTTCTTCTACGTCGGCTTTACGCAAATCCTCGCGCTCGGCCGCCAGAACAAGATGACCGGCGCGGCGGAGCAGTACCAGTACATCCTGCGCGACGAGTCGATGCACTGCAACTTCGGCATCGACCTGATCAACCAGATCAAACTCGAAAACCCGCACCTGTGGACGGCTGGGTTCCGCGCCGAAATTCGCGCGATCTTCCAGCAGGCGGTCGAGCTCGAATATCGCTACGCCGAAGATACGATGCCGCGCGGGGTGCTCGGCCTCAACGCTTCGATGTTCAAGAGCTATCTGCGCTTCATCTGCAACCGCCGTTGCCAGCAGATCGGTCTCGATCCGCTCTACCCGAACGAGGAAAACCCGTTCCCGTGGATGAGCGAGATGATCGACCTGAAGAAGGAACGCAATTTCTTCGAGACGCGAGTGATCGAATACCAGACTGGCGGTGCGCTTTCCTGGGAGTAAGCCGGGATTCGTATCGCGGATGTATTCATTGATGGGGATGCCGCCGCCTGTGGCCGCGGCACCTTGGGTTAGGAGCAGAACGGCCTGATGCAAAGCGTGCCCGGTGCCTTGACGGCCCACAAACATGACAGGCACTTTGCGGACCCTTCAGTGGGATGGGCAAACTTCCCCCCGGAAAAAGCCGCTGGCGTCGTCGCCGGCGGCCCGATCAAGCAATTGCCGGTGTCGCGTGGCGACGCCGACCAGATTTGGCGCGCGGTGCCTTCGGGCACGGCGCGCCTTACCGCATTCATTAGCGTAAGCGCGTTGCACCTGCGTACGCCGATGAATAGCCCGCTTCGTAGCGCGCGCCCTGAGAAGCGTCCGCGGGAAGCGGGTTTTGACGAAGGGTGTAGTTTGAACTGACCTCATCTGAAAACCTGAAGGAGAAAATGATGGCAACTGCAAAGAAAGCCGCGGCCAAGAAGCCCGCAGCAAAGAAGACCGCAGCCAAGAAGGCTGCTCCGGCTAAGAAAGCCGCACCGGCCAAGAAGGTCGCCGCCAAGAAGGTCGCAGTGAAGAAGGTTGCAGCGAAGAAGGTCGCGGCGAAGAAGGCAGCACCGGCGAAGAAAGCCGCGGTGAAGAAGGTCGCAGCGAAGAAGGTCGCAGCGAAGAAGGCACCGGCGAAGAAGGCACCGGCGAAAAAGGCCGCAGCGAAGAAGGCTGCACCGGCGAAGAAGGCCGCAGCGAAGAAGACCGCTGCCAAGAAGGCTGCGCCTGCGAAAAAGGCTGCCGCCAAGAAAGCTGCGCCTGCCAAGAAGGCTGCCGCGAAGAAGGCCGCTGCACCTGCGAAGAAGGCTGCCCCTGCGAAGAAGGCTGTCGCCAAGAAGGCCGCGCCTGCTCCCGCTGCGCCCGCTGTCTCGAGCGCACCGGCGGCGACGGTGAAGACCGCGCTGAATCCGGCAGCGGCATGGCCGTTCCCGACGGGCAGCCGTCCGTAAGCAGTAGCACTACCTCCGAACATCGCACGATGTGTCGGATGAGCGGGTGGTGCTCGACTTTGCGCGAGCACCACCCGGTCAATGTCCCGCTACCGGAGAGCCGGTGGCGGGATTTTTTTTGCCCAATGCCTGCAAAAAAGACCCCGACGAAAAAACACGCATGGACCCGTGAGGGTGCATGCGTGTGATGTTGTCGTCGCGGCGCTGAACCGCGCGCGACCGCGCGAGAGGGAACTGCGCCTAGTGCGTGACGCGCGTGACGCCGCCGCTCGACAGCAGCCTCACGCGATCGCCGGCACGGAAGATCTCGCCGGTGGCGGTTTGGGTGATTGCGCGCATGTCGCCGTTGTCGAGCCGCACGGTGATTTCGAGACCGTCGCGCATCGCGACGCGATTTTCGACCGCATTGCCCGCGACCGCACCGCCGATGCCGCCGACGATACCCGTCGCGACCGAGCCACGTCCGCCGCCGATCGAACTGCCGGCGAGCGCGCCGAGCGCCGCGCCACCGAGTGCGCCGACGCCGCTCGGCTGACCGTTGTTCGTGCTGATCCGCACCGCGCGCACGCTATCGACCGTGCCCATGCGAACCGTCTGTTCACGCTGCGCCTGCGAGGCGGTGAAAACGTCGGGAGAACTGCTGTTGACCGCACACCCCGACATGGCCAGGGAACCCGCGATCAAGGTGGCGACGATCAGGCGACTCGTTGTTCTCATTCCCAAACTCCCATAGCTCGCGATATCAGGGCAGGTCGTATCCGAAGGCCTGCTTGAACCGCTCGTTGATTTCCGCCCGGCTGGGCGCGTAGTTTTGCGGGCCTTGCTGCTCGATCTTCAGTGCCCCCATCAGACTGGCGAGACGACCGGTCGTGGCCCATCCGAGGCTGTTCTCGATACCGAAGAGCAAGCCGCCGCGAAACGCGTCGCCGCAACCGGTGGGATCGAGCACCTGCTTCGCCGTGACAGCCGGAATCTCTTCGATGCCGCCGCCGTGATGGATCTGTGCACCCTTCTCGCCGAGCGTGATGATCAACGCGTCGACCTTGCTGGCGATCTGTTCGATCGACCAGCCGGTCTTGTTGCTCACCAGCCTGGCTTCGTAATCGTTGACCGCAACATAGGTAGCAAGTTCAATGATGCGCCGCAGCGTCTCGCCGTCGAACAGCGGCAAACCCTGGCCCGGATCGAAGATGAACGGCACGCCCGCGGCGGCAAGCTGTTCGGAGTGCTGAACCATGCCATCGTAGCCGTCCGGTGCGACGATGCCGAGCGTCACGCCTTTCACTTCGTCAGCGCGGTTGAGATGCGACTGCATCATCGCGCCGGGATGGAACGCGGTGATCTGGTTGTTCTCGAGGTCGGTCGTGATCATCGCCTGCGCCGAGTAGGTGTCGGGCACCACGAGCACGTTTTCCGTCGACAGGCCGAGCTGCGCGAGCCGGTCCAGATAGAGTTGCGCGTCGACGGCGCCGATCGCGCCCATGATGCGCGCGTTGCCGCCGAGCAGATTCAGCGCATAGGCGATGTTGCCCGCGCAGCCGCCGAACTCGCGACGCATGGACGGCACGAGAAAGCTCACGTTCAGGATGTGGACCTGCTCCGGCAGGATGTGCTCCCGAAAGCGGCCTTCGAAGGTCATGATGTTGTCGTACGCGAGCGAGCCGCAGATGAGCGTAGCCAAGGCGAGCGTTCCTGTATGAAAGCGGTGGGAAGAGACGCTACGCGGCGACAAGCGCCGCGCGCGAGGCGCGGCGCTATCGTTCGCGCGCGAGAGGGCTTACTTCAGCGCGGCGAGCGCTGCGTCGTAGTTCGGCTCGTTCTTGATTTCGCCGACCAGCTCGGCATGCACGACCTTGTCGTTCTCGTCGAGCACGACGACCGCGCGTGCGGTCAGGCCGGTCAGCGGACCGCTCGTCACGTCGACGCCGTACGCCTGCGCGAACTCATGGCCGCGGAACGTCGATGCGGTCACGACGTTCTCGATGCCTTCGGTCGTGCAGAAGCGCGACGCCGCGAACGGCAGGTCGCCCGACACGACAATGACGGCCGTGTTGGTGAGCTTCGCGGCGGCTTCGTTGAACTTGCGGGTCGACGTCGCGCAGGTCGGCGTGTCGAGACTCGGGACGATGTTGAGCACCTTGCGCTTGCCGGCGAAGTCGGCGAGCGTCAGCGGCTTCAGGTCCTTGCCGACCAGCGAGAACGCGGCGGCCTGCTGGCCGACCGACGGGAAGGTGCCGCTTACTTCGATCGGGTTGCCACCCAGCGTGACTTGACTCATGTGTTGTGCTCCGAAAAGTGCGTCAGTGATGACGATGATGCGCCCGCGCAGGGGCGGGCGCGCGAGGGTGCGTTACGGATAAAAAATCTGTACGCGGAAATTGGAGGCGATTGCGTTGCCGGTGTCGAGATGCACGATCATCGTCTGGGTTGCGTGCGCGGGCAGACCGGTCGCGATCACGGTGCCGGGCGGCACGTAATCCTGCGGCCACAGCACGCGCCGCACGGCGACGTTGTTCTGATCGTCGAGCAGCGTGAGTTCGATCGCGGGGTAAGCGAGCGCGATGTTCAGGCGGTTGTGCAGCGGCACCTTCAGCTCGAGCTTGTGCGGGCCGTCGATTTGCCGCAGATCGGACGGCTCGACCAGCAATCCCTCGATGTCGTGCGGCGGCGTCAGCTGGCAGCCGAGATGCGCGCAGGCCTGCGCGTACAGGATCTGCGAACGCGGCAGGTTGATCATCACGGTCTCGCGCTGCCACCAGGCGAGTTGCGCGAGCAGCGCGATGACGAGCAGTGCGGCGAGCACCACGCCGGCCACGATCCAGCCGACCCGCCCGACTTCCGCGGGGCGGGTTTCGCGCATGACACGGAATGGATCGGCGCCGTCGCCGACCGGAGGGTTGACCGAGAATGGCTCGCCGCTCGATGCGGCGGGCGATGGGCCGCCCGGCGGGCGCGGGCCGCCAGGTCCGCCGGTGCCGGAAGCGCCTGCGGCGCCCGCGGCGCCCAGACCCGCAGCGGTGCCGAAGCTGGCCGAGCCTGCACCGACCGAACCGAAGCGCGGTTCGTTGTCGGCCATGCCATGCAGACTCGCTGGTTCGTGCAGTGCCGGTTCGTCGAGCGTGGACGGCTCTGGGCGCTCGGTCTTGTGCCACACGTGCGGCGCTTCGTCTTCGAATGCCGATGGGGCAGCGGGTGCGGCGGCGGGACGCGCCGGGGGCGGGACGACAGCCGGTTCATCGACCTCGTCGTCGGCGGGATAGGCAAATGGTTCGAGCGGCGCGTCGGCCAGCGTCGGTTCATCGTCCGCGGGCAACGGCGCGGTGAATCCGCCGGCGGGCAATTCAGGTTCGCTCGCCGGATGCGCGGTGCTTCGCGTGATGGATGCGTGCTCGTTGCCGCCAAGCGGAAGCGGCGCGAGTGGCACGCTGGTGGCCTGGTCGCGCAAACGGTCGTCGAGTGTGCTGGTGGAAGTGCTGGTGGAGACGTGGTCCGAAGCCGGTGTCCACAGATCCCGCCCGCCGCTACTGAAGTCCGGGCCCTGTTGCCGCACTCCCGACAACGCCTCAATCGCCGCGGCGGCAGCAACCGGTTTGGCCGTGGAAAAATCGTCGCCTTCAGAGACGTCGAACAGACTGCTCGACGCGTCGAAGACTTCCTGGCAACGCCCGCACCGCACGAGGCCGCGGCGCTGCGCAAGCTGAGCCGGTTGCAGACGGAAGACAGTTTCGCAGAAGGGGCAGCGCGTCGCCAGGTGCATATCGAGCCGTTGAGCCTGAGGCCGTTAGGTTGACAATACGCCCTATTCTAATTGCTTTCGCGGCGCGTTCCGGCGAGGCACACCCAACCCTCATGCTCGCGCCACACTCCGATATCGATCCAGTGCGCGTAGACCTGCGCGACTTCGTCGGCCTGGCGCGCGAGAATGCCCGACAGCGCGATGCGTCCACCCGGTTTCACCTTCGACGACAGCATCGAGGCCATCAGCTTCAGCGGATTGGACAGGATGTTCGCGACCACGACGTCGAACTCGCCGGCCGGACAGGCGTCGGGCAGACCATAGGTGACCTCGGCGTGATTGCGCTCGCTATTGTGGCGCGCCGATTCGACCGCCTGCGGATCGATGTCGATGCCGATCACCGGATCGGCGCCGCACTTCTTCGCGAGAATCGCGAGTATGCCCGAGCCGCAGCCGTAGTCGAGCACGGACTGGCCGGCCTTGACCGACTGCTCGATCCATTCCATGCACAGGCGCGTGGTGGGGTGGCTGCCGGTGCCGAACGCGAGGCCCGGATCGAGTTCGAGCACGAGCGCCTCGGGGTCCGGCGCATCGTGCCACGACGGCACGACCCAGATGCG
>DATAQT010000454.1:0-7804 GCA_036264535.1 Paraburkholderia sp.
GCAGGCCTATCCGAACGCCGCGCCGCGCTCCGACACCAACCTCGGTGGCTATGGACAGGAAGCGTACGGCTCGAGCCAGTCGGGCGCGCCGTTGCAGCCGTATCCGGGACAAGGCCAGGCACCGATGCAGCCGATGCCGCAGCGGCAGTACAACGCGGGCTACGCGCAACCGCAGCCCTATGCGCAGCAGCAGGCGTATCCGCAGCAGCCTTATCCGCAGCAGGCGTATCCGCAGCAACCGGTGTATCCACAACAGCCGTACGGCGCGCAGGACGGCTATGCGGCGACGCCGTGGCCGATGTCGCCGGCCGCGCGCGAGGCGCAGGCCAATGCCGCATCGACGGCACCGCTGCCGTACGGCCCGACCCGCACGACCACCAGGCACGCGAGCACGAAGAAGGGCAGTGCGAAAGCGACCCAGCCCGCGCCGGTCTATGCGCAACAGCCGCCGCCGTATCCGCAACAGCAGGGCTACGCGCAGCCATATCAACCGTATCAGCCCTACCCGCCGCAGCAGCCCTATCAACAGCAGCCTTATCCGAACCAGGGCTACTACGCGCAGCAACCGTACATCCCGCAGCCGCCGACCGGCTATGCGCAGCCGTACTACCCGCCCGGCACCAACGCGCCGAACAACCCGCAGGCGAACGTCGCGAATGCGCAGACGCTCGGCGTCGCCGAAGAGCTTGCGCAGGTCAATCGCGAGCAGGCGAGCACCGTGTCGGGTGGCCTGATCTTCCGCAATCGCGCGGGCGAGGACGGCCTGTCGGCGCTGACCGACATCGAGGCGCCGATCCAGGGGCGCATCAAGGCGGGCAACGGTCATGTGGTCGTGACCGCGACGCCGGTCACGCTCGACGCCGGCACCGCGTCGAACGACCCGACGACGCTCGCGCGCTTCGGGGCGGGGCTTTCCACCGGGTCGGATTCCGCCGCGGCGAAAGGCAACAACAACTTCGGCAGCCAGACCGCGAGCGGCGTGGGCTTGTCCGTCGGCTACGACAGTCGCAGCATCAGCGGCGATATCGGCGTGACGCCGATCGGCTTCCGCGAAACGAACATCGTCGGCGGCGCGCAATACAACGGCGGCATCACCGACAAGGTCTCGTACTCGATCGCGGTCGCGCGGCGCGCGGTGACGGACAGCCTGCTGTCGTACGCGGGTGCGCGCGATGCGGCCACCGGCCTCGAATGGGGCGGCGTCACGTCGAACGGCGGGCGCGCCAGCCTCTCGTGGGACGACGGCACGAGCGGCCTGTACGTGAACGCGGCGTATCAGCACTACATGGGCACCAACGTGCCGAGCAACAACGCGATCAAGGGCGGCGGCGGCGTCTATACGCGTCTGCTGAAAGACGCCGACCAGACGCTGACGATCGGCGTGAACACGACGCTGATGGGCTACAACCGCAATCTGTCGTACTTCACGTATGGCCAGGCCGGCTACTTCAGTCCGCAGCAGTACGTGATCCTGAATCTGCCGGTCGAATGGTCCGGACGCTACGAGCAGTTCACGTACGACGTGAAAGGCTCGATCGGCGTGCAGCACTACCGCGAAGACCCGTCGAATTACTTCCCGACCGATCCCACCCGGCAAAACAACGCAGCGGCGTTCGCGAGCGGTAGCCAGGCCCCTAACGGCGTCCAGGCCAACCAGGTCTACCCGGGCCAGAGCAAGACCGGCGTGTCGTATTCGATCAGCGGCGTCGGCGAGTATCAGCTCGCGCCGCAACTCGCGGTCGGCGCCACCGCATCGCTCGGCAATGCCTACGAATATCGCGAGTGGCTCGCGGCCGTGTACGTGCGCTACAGCTTCAACAAGCAGACCGGCTTGCAGCCGTTCCCGCCGGTGCCGCTGACGTCGCAGTATCTATCGTTGTCCAACTGACGGATGCACTCGATGGGTGAGATCGGGGCTTGCGCTCGATGAGCCGTAAGCCCTCTCACCTCCGTCCTGACTTTCGTTCGCACTCCATCGCATAGCGCCGGCAATGCTCGAGATAGCCGGCCTCGTGACTGCTCACGAGTTCGACGATGCTGGTCCACAACCAGCCGGGCGCATCGAGCGTCTTCGAACGATTGCGACGCAGCTCGGCAAGCCATGCGGCGCGCTCGCCGCGGTCCATCTGCCGCGCGTGCGCGTTGCCGACCACCAGCGCGAGAAAGCGCGCGGCCTTCATCGCTTCGTCGCGGGTCAGCTGCTCGATCGTCAGTTTCATGTCCTGCGGCAGCAACTCGCGGATCACGACCGGGTGGCCGGCGAGACGCGCCGCGCGCATGCGTTCTCCCAGCGACGGCGCGAGGTGGCGCGCACCCTCCACGACCCGCTCGGCGTTATCGCGCGGCATGCGCGTGCCCGCATAGCGCGGTGCGGCCGCCTGCGCCGCTTCCTTGATATCGATCAGGCACAGATCGTCGCCGTCGAGCGCGGCGCCGTCGATATCGAGCAGCACCGCATAACGCAGACGGCCGAGCGAGCTGCATCCCTTCACCCAGTACGCGGCGTCGAGCACTTCGACGTCGGCGTCGTCGCCCGCGCCGCGCAGTTGCGTCGCGAGCCGCGCCAGCGAGCCTTTTTCGAACAGCGCTTCGATGCCGCGGCGCTCGGTTTTCGCGAGCGGCCAGAAGCGCGGGCCAAGCGGAATGGTCGGCTCGAGATCCTCGATGCGCTCCTGCGCGAGATGCCGCCACGAACGCCGCACCGCTTCTTTCATCACGACGCGCACGGCCTCGGGTTTTCCGGCGTGGATGTCGGCGTCGCCGGCGGCGTCGTCGAATGCGCGCTCATAGCCGTCGGCGAGCGCTTCCATCATGCGCAGCGTGGTCAGGCCGGGCAGGTCCGAGCCGCGCGCGGCGGTCGCGAGCGACAGGCCGAGGCGGATCAGATCGTGCGCCGGATTGCCGATCACGGTCTGGTCGAGATCGCGAATCTGGATTTCGACGCGTCCTTGCGCGTCGGCAACCGGACCGAGATTGCCGGTATGGCAATCGCCGCAGATCCAGATCGCCGGACCTTCCGGTAACGCGTGACCCTCGATGCCGTCGAGCCATTCGTAGAACTTGCTGGTATTGCCGCGCACGTACGCATGCGCGGAGCGCGCCATTTTCGTGTTGCGCCGCCGGGTCAGGCGCGACTGTCGCGCGGCGGGTTTGGGCAGTGGGTATCGTGTGATGTTTGTCTTTGCCATCGTAGGGTCCGCGTTCCATGGAAGTTCGAAGCTCGCGCAGGCGTTGGGTCCGTCAGCACGGTTCGAGCCTGACAGGCTGCGCGACGATGCCTTACAGAGGGTATCGATCCACGTCGACCATGCGGGCGCTTCTTCTGCTTCCACCGCAAGCGAAACGCGCCTCGCGGTAAATGTTGCCCTTGCATTGAACGGTGTCTCGAATCGCTAGTTTTAGGCGCGCTTGCCTGTCGGGCAAAACCCGCAATCACGTGCGCGATGCATCAGCGATACGGTGTAGTGCCCTACAATAATCACCAATTTCGACGTGATCTCCCGTGGAGCGCGGCATGCCCTTTCCGGCACAAGACTACGGCTGCGCCGGTTGGCGCGGCGAGATGGCGCGACGCATCAGCGAATTCGACTGGCGCGCGACCAGCCTCGGCGCGATCGAAAACTGGCAGCGCAGTCTGACCTCGACGGTCCAGTTGATGCTCGCCTCGCCGGTGCCGCTCGTCCTGTTGTGGGACGAACCCGGCTACATGATCTACAACGACGCCTATGCGGTCTTCGCGGGCGGGCGGCATCCGTATCTGCTCGGCCGTCCGGTCGAAGACGGCTGGCCCGAAGTCGCCGACTTCAACCGTCACGTGATGGTCACCTGCCTCGCGGGCGGCACGCTCTCGTATCGCGACAAGGAGCTGGTACTGCTGCGCGACGGCAAGCCCGAAGACGTGTGGATGGATCTGTACTACAGCCCCGTCGCGGGCGACAGCGGCGCGCCGGGCGGCGTACTCGCGATGGTCGTCGAGACGACCGGGCGCGTGCTGACCGAACGCCTGCGCCAGCAAGCCGAAACCGACCTGCACGAGACCAACGAACGCTTGCAGCTCGCGCTGAACACCGGCGCGGTGCTCGGCACCTGGGTGCTCGACGTGCGCACGGGCGAGGTCAGCGGCGACGAGCGTTTCGCGCGCACCTTCTCGTTTGCGCGCGACCAGGCTTCGAGAGGCGTCCCGCGCGATGCGGCGACGCAGATGATCCACCCCGACGACCAGGCGCTCAACGACCGCCTGACCACCGAAGCGATCCACAGCGGCGAGCCGTTTCGCGCCGAGTACAGAATCCGGCGGCCCGACGGCACCTATACGTGGGTGCAGGCGAACGGCCGCTGCCAGTTCGACGAACACGGCGAGCCGACGCGTTTTCCGGGCGTGCTGATCGACATTCACGAACGCAAGATCGCCGAACAGCAACTCGTTCAGTTGACCGAAACACTCGAGCAGCGCGTCGCCGATTCGATCGCGGCGCGCGCGCTCGCCGAGGAGCAACTGCGCCAGGCGCAAAAGATGGAAGCAATCGGCAGCCTGACGGGCGGCGTCGCGCACGACTTCAACAACGTGCTGCAGGTGATCAACGGCAATCTGCAGATGCTCGCCGCTGACGCCGACGACGATCCCGCCACGCAGCGGCGTCTATGCGCCGCGACCGATGCCGTCCGACGCGGCGCGAAGCTCGCCGCGCACCTGCTCGCATTCGCGCGGCGTCAGCCGCTCTCGCCGACCGTGCTGAATCCGCGCCGCCTGCTGACCGGCATGAGCGAGATGCTGCACCGCGCGCTCGGCGAAACGGTGCGGATCGACACGGTGCTCAGCGACGATCTGTGGAACGTGCAGGTCGATCGCAATCAGCTCGAAAACGCGCTGCTCAATCTCGCGATCAATGCGCGCGACGCGATGCGCGCCGACGGCGTGCTCACCGTGCGTGCCACCAACCAACTGCTCGACGCCGCATTCTGCCGCGGCAAGCCGGACCTGTCGCCCGGCGAATACGTGGAGTTTGCGGTCGCCGACACCGGTTCGGGCATGCCGCCCGAAGTGCTGCAACACGTGTTCGAGCCGTTCTTCACGACCAAGCCCGACGGCCACGGCACGGGCCTGGGCCTGTCCATGGTGTTCGGCTTCGCGCGGCAAAGCGGCGGACATGTCACGATCGAAAGCGAGGTGGCGCACGGCACCACGGTGTCGCTATTTTTTCCACGCTGCCGCGAGGCGGAGACGCCGGAGATCGTCGACGGCACCGCGGCGTCGATCGGCGGTGGCGGCGAAACGATTCTCGTCGTCGAAGACGACGCCGACGTGCGGCTGACCGCGGTCGAAATGCTCGCGCAGCTTGGCTACAAGGTGCTGACCGCGTCGAGCGGCGACGCGGCGCTCGAGTTCATCGACAGCGACGTGCCGATCGATCTGCTGTTCACCGACGTCGTGATGCCCGGCAAGCTGAAGAGCGTCGAGCTCGCACAGCGCGCGGCCGCGCGTACACCGCCGCTGCCCACGCTGTTCACATCAGGCTATACGCGCGACGAAATGGTCCACCACGGCAAGCTCGACGCCGGTATCACGCTGCTGTCCAAGCCCTACCGACGCGACGATCTCGCGCGCCTCGTGCGCAACGTTCTGCGCGCGGGTGCCGCGCGCGCGGACGCAGCCGACATGCGCGAAGCGCGCATCGCCGCGTGTGTGCCGCCCGCCGCGAACGAAAGCGCGAACACGCATGGCGCGACCGAAGCGCCGCAGGAAGAGTCGAAGAAAGGCTCGCAAACACAACGCCAGTCGCGTGCCGCCCACGAAGCCGCGCGCGTGCTGTTCGTCGAGGACGACACCGAATCGCGCGAGGCGCTCGGCGAACTGCTCGGCACGCTAGGCCTCGCCTGCACCGCGGTCGCCAGCGCGGAAGCAGCGCTGCCGCTCGCCAACATGCAACACTACGACGTGCTGTTGACCGACCTCACGCTGCCCGGCATGTCCGGCGACGAACTCGCCCGCGCGGTCCGGCGCGTGCAGCCGGAAATACGCGTGCTGCTGGTGTCGGGCTACGGTCGCAGCGCGGAGATCGGCGCGGCGATTCCGGGCGCGCGGCTGCTCGGCAAGCCGCTCGACCTGGCGCTGTTGCGACACGAACTCGCGCAATGGCTCGACCACACCGAAGCGGCGTCCTGGTCCTCCGTCCGGGCGTGAGCCACCGTGGCTTGCGTGTGAGCATCGACCGCCGCACTTCAGGTCGACCTGAATATCACGCTGCCGCAACTGGTTTATCGGCTCAAGAGTCGCGGGCTGCGGGTGTAGAGAGGCACTACCCCCTCCCCGTGCGCCGAAACACGTCGACGAGTTTGTCGACGATCCGGTTCAACTCACCACGCTCCTGCGCCGACAGCATCGACAGCATTTCCGTTTCCAGCGACTGACCGAATTCGTCGGCCGTCGCGCGTAGCCGCTTGCCGGCCGCGGTGGGCCAGAGCTGGAAATGGCGCGCGTCGTCGGGATGGATCGTGCGCCGCACCAGTTTGCGCTCGATCAGCTCCGCGACGAGCTTCGACAGCAGCGTCTTTTCGATCAGCGTGTGCTCCTTCAGCTCGGTCGCGGTAATGCCCTCGGTGTGGCAAATGACTCGCAGCACGCGCAGCGAACGCACGTCGAGTCCCACCGCACTGCGGTACGACGCATTGGCCCGGCTGATCATTTCGCTCTTGACGAGGTCGAGCTTGAAGGTCAGAAAGTAATTCCACTCCGTGCCCTGGCAAGCCGCGCTGTCGCTCGCCCCATTCTGCTCGGCGTTCCGGGCTCCGTCTCGCGCTTCGTCCTGCCCGAGCGTCCCACCCACGTCCCCCGCCGCAGCGTTCGCTTCCCGTTTCGCGCGATTCTTCGTCTTGTCCTTCGCGTGGTCCCTCTGTCTCGCCACTGGCACTCCTGCTCGCATCTCTTCGCGTCCTGTCTGTAGGCTTTGCCTAATTGAAGCCCGGTGAGCCGGCGCGCCTTGCCTCTCGTGCTTGCGCCATATGTTCGCGCCCAACTCCACGCTCACGGCGCCGCGCCGGCAGCTCAACGAAGATGATAGCCCAGACCACCCGCAGCCATCGAACATCAGGGAAAAGCATTAGTTGCAAACTTCAACTAATGAATTATTCTTCGACACGAACTGGCCGCCTGAGTCTTACGCGGGCGGACCACGCACTCATTCGTCACAGAGGGGATTGGCCGTATGCAGAGGGACCACGAGTTGCACGCGCTCGGCGAACAGATGCGCGCATGGCGCAGGGACATTCACCAGCATCCCGAGCTCGGCTTTCACGAGCATCGCACCGCCGCACTGGTCGCGAAGCTGCTCGCCGACTGGGCGATCGACGTGCAGACCGGGGTCGGTGGCACGGGCGTGGTCGGCACGATTCGCGGCACGCGCGGCGACGGTCCGTCGATCGGTCTGCGCGCCGACATGGACGCGCTGCCGATGAGCGAAAAAGGCACGCCCGCGCACCGCTCGACGCACGACAACGTGTTCCACGGCTGTGGCCACGACGGCCACACCGCGATCCTGCTCGGCGTCGCCAAACACCTCGCCGCGCATCGCGACTTTCGCGGCACGGTCCATCTGATCTTTCAGCCGGCCGAGGAAACGCTGCGCGGCGGCTCGGCGATGATCAGCGACGGCCTGTTCGAACGCTTTCACTGCGACGAAATCTACGCGCTGCACAACAACAACCAGCTACCCGCCGGCAAGATCGGCGTGCGCAACGGCGCGATCCTGTCGGCCTGCGACCTGTTCCGGATCACCGTCAAGGGCATCGGCAGCCACGCGGCGATGCC
>DATAQT010000488.1:0-6193 GCA_036264535.1 Paraburkholderia sp.
CAGCGGCCGGTGTGGCAGGTTTGCGCCTGGATGCAGCCGACCGCGAACATGAAGCCGCGCGCCGCGTTGACCCAATCCGCGCCGATCGCGAGCGTCTTCGCGATGTCGAACGCGGTGATCATCTTGCCGCTCGCGCCGATACGGATGCGCTGCCGCAGGCCGATGCCGACCAGCGTGTTGTGCACGAGCAGCAGCCCTTCCTGCAACGGCACGCCGACGTGATCGGTGAATTCGAGCGGCGCCGCGCCGGTGCCGCCTTCCGCGCCGTCGACGACGATGAAGTCCGGCAGGATCCCTGTCTCCAGCATCGCCTTCGCGATCCCGAAGAATTCCCACGGATGGCCGATGCACAGCTTGAAGCCGGTGGGTTTGCCGCCCGACAGCGTGCGCAGCCGCTCGACGAATTCGAGCAGCCCGCGCGGCGTCGAGAATTCGGAGTGCGTCGCGGGCGAGATGCAATCGCGGCCCATCGGCACGCCGCGCGTCTCGGCGATTTCGGGCGTGATCTTGGCGGCCGGCAGCACGCCGCCGTGACCGGGCTTCGCGCCTTGCGACAGCTTCACCTCGATCATCTTCACCTGCGGCTCGGCGGCCTGCTTCGCGAATTTTTCGGGGTTGAAGGTACCGTCGTCGTTACGGCATCCGAAATAACCGGACGCGATCTCCCAGATGATGTCGCCGCCATGCTCGCGGTGATACTTCGACATCGAGCCTTCGCCGGTGTCGTGCGCGAAGTTGCCTTTCTTCGCGCCGAGGTTCAGCGCCATGATCGCGTTGGCCGACAACGAGCCGAAGCTCATCGCCGAGACGTTGAAGATCGACATCGAATACGGCTGCGCGCGATCGGGTCCGACGACGATGCGAAAGTCGTGACCATCGAGCGTGGTCGGCGCGATCGAGTGGCTGATCCACTCGTGCGCGACCGCCTTCACATCGATCCGTGTGCCGTACGGCCGGCTGTCGACGTCGTTCTTGGCGCGCTGATAGACGATGCTGCGTTGCGCGCGGGAGAACGGCTTCTCGTCGGTATCGTCTTCGACGAAATACTGACGGATCTCCGGGCGAATGAATTCGAAAATGAAGCGCAGGTGCCCCCACAGCGGGTAATTGCGCAGGATCGCGTGGCGCTGTTGCGTCAGGTCGAACACGCCGAGCGCGACGAGCGCGGCCGGCACGATGATCCAGAACCACGACAGGTGATGCGTCGCGGCGAGCGCGGCACACACCACGGTAAGCACGATTGCGCACCACATGGCCAGATAGCGTCGAGAAAGCATGGAGACTCCAGTGCAGGGAAAATCAATGCGGCGGGATCGTCCGCGCGAGGGGCGCGGGCGGAATCCGTCACGAAGGAAAACTGGCGGTCGCGGGTCGCGGCGTGGCGCGGACCGGGAAAGCGCGAAGCTAAGGCATGCGAATGAAGGTCAAGCGTCGCACGCGAAGGTGAAGTGTGTGTGACTGCGCGAGGCGGGCAAAACGAGGTGAACGGCGCGTGCGTGTCGGAGATATGCGACCCGTCGCGCTCGCCGTTGCGCATCGCTCAACGGGCGCCGAGCAGCGCCGCTTTTTGCCGCGGAGTTTGCGGCTCGTCCTGCGCCTCGCCTTGCGGTTGCCTCGGCTTGTGCGCCTGCTTGCGCCGTTGCGCGCGCGTCTGCTTCGGCGCTTGATCCTGCGGCAACTCGGCGGGCTGCCCGGTCATTGCGCGCTCGATGATGCCGCCGCCGAGGCACACGTCGCCGTCGTACAGCACCGCCGATTGCCCCGGCGTGACGGCCCATTGCGCGGCGTCGAAGGTCAGCTCGAACAGGCCTTCACTCGACCCCCCCGCTGCCGCCGCCTTGAACGTGCACGACGCGTCGGCCTGCCGGTAGCGCGTCTTCGCGCCGCACGCGAAGCCGTCCGCCGGCGGCTCGCCCGCGACCCAGCTCGTATTGCCCGCCGACAGCGTATGGCACAGCAGCCACGGATGGTCGTGCCCCTGAGCGACGTACAGCGTATTCGTCGGAATATCCTTGCCGGCGGCGAACCACGGCTCGCCGCTGCCGTCCTTGCTGCCGCCCAGGCCGATACCCTTGCGCTGGCCGAACGTGTAGAACGCGAGGCCGATGTGCTCGCCGACGATCTTGCCGTCGGTGGTCTTCATCGGGCCCGGTTTGGTCGGCAGATAACGGTTCAGGAAGTCGCGGAACGGCCGCTCGCCGATGAAGCAGATGCCGGTCGAATCCTTCTTCTTCGCGTTGGGCAGGCCGATCTGCGTGGCGATTTCCCGTACTTTGGTCTTGGGAATTTCGCCGAGCGGGAACAGCGTCTTCGACAGCTGCGCCTGGTTCAGCCGATGCAGGAAGTACGACTGGTCTTTCGTATGATCGAGCGCCTTCAGCAGTTCGAAGCGGCCGTCGTTCTCGCGCACGCGCGCATAGTGGCCGGTCGCGATGGTTTGCGCGCCGAGCGACATCGCGTGATCGAGAAAGGCCTTGAACTTGATTTCGGCGTTGCACAGAACGTCCGGGTTCGGCGTGCGGCCGGCCGAATACTCGCGCAGGAACTCGGCGAATACGCGGTCCTTGTACTCGGCCGCGAAGTTGACCGCCTCGACGTCGATGCCGATCAGGTCCGCCACCGACACCACGTCGATCCAGTCCTGCCGCGTCGAGCAGTACTCGCTGTCGTCGTCGTCTTCCCAGTTCTTCATGAACAGGCCGACCACGTCGTAGCCCTGTTCCTTCAGCAGCCACGCGGTGACCGACGAATCGACGCCGCCCGACATGCCTACTACGACTTTGCGCTTGCTCATAAGTTACTCACTGGGTGCTGCATGACTGCATGGATCGTGGGGGCCGCTCGCCGCGGCCTTATTGCTTCGGCCCGACCGAATGCGTATGCACGAAGTCGAGCGGGAATCGCCGGCCGGCCAGGTAATCGTCGATGCACTGCATCACGAGCGGCGTGCGATGCCGCTCGGGGCAGGCGCGCAACTCGTCGGCGCTCATCCACAGCGTGCGGACGATGTCGGGATCGAGCGCGCGCGCCGGGTCCGGCGCGCTGCCCGCGCCGCAATAGGTGAAGCGCAGGTACGTGGTGCCCGCCCGGTCCGGCCGCTCGAAGTGGGTCATGTACATGCCGACGAGCGCCTCGGGCGCGAACGGATGGGCGGTTTCCTCGAGCGTTTCGCGGACCACCGCTTCCAGCAGCGTTTCGCCCGCCTCGAGATGGCCGGCGGGTTGGTTCAGGCGCGGGCCGGCGGCGGTGTGTTCCTCGACCAGCAGGAAGCGCCCGTCACGCTCGACGATCGCCGCGACGGTCACGTGCGGCAGCCAGGTTTCCGGTTTCATGGGAGCGCATTTTACCGGTTATGGGCGCCGGCTGCCGGGCGGCGGCCCGGCGCCGGGCCGTGCTACGGCCGATGGCGGCCGGTGGCCGGTTCGTAGCAGGTTCGCAGTCGGTTCGTAGCAGGATCACGCCCGTTGCGCAACCGTTTGGCGGTCTGCCGCGCATTCGCATCGACCCCGATTATGGCGACGTGGCGGTTTCGGTTACAGTGGGGCCTGCGTTAGCCGTTGCATGTGCAAGCCGGCGTGACTCGTCGGCGGATCTGTCGTCAAACAGGAAGTCGAGGAGAAACAACAATGCACATCGGAGTGCCAGCCGAGACGCGCGCGCATGAAACCCGCGTTGCCGCGACGCCCGAGACGGTCAAGAAGTACGTGGCGCAAGGCCATCGCGTTACGCTCCAGAGCGGCGCCGGAGCCGGCGCGAGCTTTACCGATGAAGCCTATACGGCCGTGGGCGCGGAAATTGTCGATGCCGCCACCGCGTTCGGCGCCGATCTCGTCCTCAAGGTCCAATCCCCCACCGATTCCGAACTGCCGCTCCTGAAGCGCGGCGCGACGCTCGTCGGCATGCTCGATCCGTTCAACGCCGAGAACGCGGGCAAACTCGCCACGGCCGGCGTCACCGCGTTCGCGCTCGAAGCCGCGCCGCGCACGACGCGTGCGCAAAGCCTCGACGTGCTGTCGTCGCAGGCGAATATCGCCGGCTACAAGGCGGTGCTGCTCGCGGCGACGCTCTATCCACGCTTCATGCCGATGCTGATGACCGCGGCCGGCACCGTGAAGGCCGCGCGCGTGCTGATTCTCGGCGCGGGCGTGGCCGGCCTGCAGGCGATCGCGACCGCGAAGCGCCTCGGCGCGGTGCTGGAGGCGTCCGACGTGCGCCCGGCCGTCAAGGAGCAGATCGAATCGCTCGGCGCGAAGTTTCTCGACGTGCCCTATGAAACCGACGAAGAGCGCGAGGCCGCGCAGGGCGTCGGCGGCTACGCCAGGCCGATGCCGCCATCGTGGCTCGCGCGCCAGTCGGCGCTGGTCCACGAGCGCGCGAAGCAGGCCGACATCGTGATCTCGACCGCGCTGATTCCGGGCCGCCCCGCGCCGACGCTGATCTCGGTCGACACGGTGCAGGCGATGAAGCCGGGCTCGGTGCTGGTCGACCTCGCGGCCGGCCGCGGCGCGGAGTACGAAGGCAGGCGCGGCGGCAACTGCCCGCTGACCGAGGCGGACCAGGTGGTGGTGCGCCATGGCGTGCAGATCGTCGGCTATACGAATCTGGCCGCGATGGTGCCCGCCGACGCGTCGTCGCTGTACGCGCGCAACGTGCTCGACTTCCTGAAGCTGATCATCACGAAGGAAAGCCTGCTTAACATCGATCTCGCGGACGACATCGTCGCGGCCACGCTGCTGGCTCGCGACGGTCAGGTCACGCGCAACGCATAGAGAGGCTGAAGATGGAAGTCCTCAATCACACGGTGATCAATCTGATCATTTTCGTGCTGGCGATCTACGTCGGCTATCACGTGGTCTGGAACGTCACGCCTGCGCTGCATACGCCGCTGATGGCCGTGACCAATGCGATCTCGGCGATCGTGATCGTCGGCGCGATGCTCGCGGCGGGCGTGACGGTCGGCAGCACGGGCAAGTTCTTCGGCACGATTGCGGTGGCGCTCGCCGCCGTCAACGTGTTCGGCGGATTCCTCGTCACACGGCGCATGCTGGAGATGTTCAAGAAGAAAGAACCGAAGAAACTCCCCGCTGGCGGCAAGGAGGGTGCGTAAATGAGCCTGAACGTCGTCACGCTGCTGTATCTGGTCGCCTCGGTCTGTTTCATCCAGGCGCTCAAGGGGCTGTCGAATCCGAAGACCGCGCGCGTTGGTAATACCTTCGGCATGGTCGGTATGGCGATCGCGATTCTGACGACCCTCGCGCTGATCTCGAGAGAGGCGAATTCGCTCGGCTCGAATCTGGGCCTGGGGCTCGGTCTGCTGCTGTTCGGGCTCGTTATCGGTGGCGCGGTCGGTGCGTTCGTCGCCGCGCGCGTCGAGATGACGAAGATGCCCGAACTCGTCGCGGCGATGCACTCGCTGATCGGTCTCGCGGCCGTCTGCATCGCGTACGCGGTGGTGTCGGAACCGGCCGCGTTCGGCCTCATCGATCCGGAGAATACGCACCCCGGCTTCCTGCCGTATGGCAACCGCATCGAGCTGTTCATCGGCACGTTCGTCGGTGCGATCACGTTCTCGGGCTCGGTGATCGCGTTCGGCAAGCTGTCGGGCAAGTACAAGTTCCGGTTGTTTCAGGGCGCGCCGGTGGTTTATGGCGGTCAGCATCTGATCAACCTGATGCTCGCGATCGCGATGCTCGGCTTCGGCATCCTGTTCTTCCTCACGCAGTCCTGGCTGCCGTTCATCATCATGACGATCATCGCGTTCGTGCTCGGCGTGCTGATCATCATTCCGATCGGCGGTGCGGACATGCCGGTCGTCGTGTCGATGCTGAACTCGTACTCGGGCTGGGCGGCGGCGGGCATCGGCTTCTCGCTGAACAATCCGATGCTGATCATCGCGGGCTCGCTGGTGGGTTCGTCGGGTGCGATCCTGTCGTACATCATGTGCCGTGCGATGAACCGCTCGTTCTTCAACGTGATTCTCGGCGGCTTCGGCAATGAGCCGGGCGCGGCCGCGGCTGGCTCGGCGGAGCAGCGTCCGGTGAAATCCGGTTCGGCCGATGACGCGTCGTTCATGCTCGGCAACGCGGAAACCGTCGTGATCGTGCCGGGCTACGGGCTGGCCGTGGCGCGCGCGCAGCATGCGCTGAAGGAGCTGACCGACAAGCTGGTCGAGAAGGGCATCGAGGTGAAATAT
>DATAQT010000421.1:0-1865 GCA_036264535.1 Paraburkholderia sp.
CATTGAACAATCTCCGTGGCATTGCCGTCGATGAACGGAGGTTCAGTCTACGCGTGTCCACGAAAACACGTCATCAAGCCGACGCGCTCAACCCCGCAAGCGCATCGCGCACGGCGTCGATCACGCTGCTCCAATCGCCGAACGCGGGTTGGCGGAACAGACGAGCGGACGGGTACCACGGCGTGTCGCTGCGTTCCAGCAGCCACCGCCAGCAGGTGTCGAAGCGGTTCAGAATCCAGACCGGTTTGTCGAGCGCACCGGCCAGATGCGCGGTGGACGTATCGACCGAAATCAGCAGATCGAGACTGGCGACGAGCGCGGCGGTATCGGCGAAATCGTGCAGCAGCTCCGTGTAGTCGGCGACGCGTTCGCGGCATGCGCTTTCGGCGAGTTGCGGCGCAGCCGCGCCTTTCTGCACGCTGAAGAAGCGTACGTTCGGTACGTCGAGAAGCGGCGCGAATTGCTCGAACGCAAGCGAACGGCGCGCGTCGATCTTGCGCAACTCCGCGACCTGCGCGCGGTTCTCGCCGGCCCAGACGAGGCCGACTTTCAGCGGCCCGCTTGCGCCGTTGTCAGTGACGTGATCGCGTTCGATACGCTCGCGCCATTCGCTCACGGCCGAGGACTGCGCAAACAGATACGGCGTGGCCGCCGGAATGCTCGTTTCGTTCGTGCTGAACGCGAGCGGCAAGCTCAACAGCGGACAATGACAATCGAACGGCGGCAACGGCTGCCCCGCTTCGACCAACCGGTCGACGCCTTCGAGCGTCGACAGCAGCCGCAACAGCGCAGCCGGCACTTCGAGCACGACCTTCGCACCGAGTTTTGCGACGAGCGTCGCGTAGCGGCAGAACTGCAGCGTGTCGCCCAGGCCCTGCTCCGCATGCAGCAGGATCGTTTTGCCGTCGAGCGGAAAATCGCCGAGCCACGATGGCTGCGCGAACGCGCGCTTGCCGGCCTTGATGCGGCTGCGCTCCCAGCGCCATTCGTATTCGCGCCAGCCCGTATCGAAGCGCCCCATCTGCAGCAGACACAGCGACTGGTTCCAGTGCGCTTCGACCGATGCGGGATTCAACGCAAGCGCACGTTCATAGCTCGACAACGCCGCTTCGCGCTGATTCAGATCGACCTGCGCGAGACCGAGGTTGTTCCATGCATCGACGAACCCAGGCGCGAGTTCGAGCGCACGCTGGTAACAGCGCTGCGCTTCGTGCGGCTGGTTCAGATCGCCGAGCACGTTGCCGCGATTGCTCCACGCATCCGGATAATTCGGCTGCAATGCGAGCGCCTGATCGCAGCTGTCGAGTGCATCGGCATATCGGCCGAGATCGCGCAGCACGCACGCGCGATTGCTCCACCCCGCCGCAAGCTCCGGCGCGAGCGAAAGCGCGCGCTCGTAGCTCGCGAGCGCATCGAGCGGACGGTTCAACGCCGCCAATGCATTGCCGCGATTGTTCAACGCATCGGCGAATTTCGGTTGCATCACGAGCGCACGCTCGGCGCAGGCGAGCCCTTCGTCATGACGCTGCAACGCGTTCAGCGCATAGGCGAGATTCGAATGCACGGCCGGCTGTTTCGCGTTGACCGCGAGCGCCTTCTTCAGCAGATCGACGCCTTCCCGCAAGCGGCCCGTTTGCAGCGCGAGTTCGCCGAGCCAGCGCAACGCGTCGCCATGCTTCGGCTTCAGTTCGAGAATCTCGCGATACAACTCCTCCGCTTCGACGAGCGCGCCGTTCTGCTGAAGCGCGACGGCTTGTCGAAGCAGATGGTCCAACTGTTGCGGCAGACTGGCGGGCTTGCTCATGCGGTACCTGGAATCGAAGGCGCGAAGGATCGTCGAAGCGGTCAAGTCGCGCGCGACGCGA
>DATAQT010000433.1:0-2427 GCA_036264535.1 Paraburkholderia sp.
TCGACAACGCAGCACCTCCACGCACGTCAACCGCATCAACCGCATCAACCGCATCAACCGCATCAACCGCATCAACCGCATCAACCGCATCAACCGCATCAACCGCATCAACCGCGCGGATAAGCGGTCACGTTACCATCCACCGCGACCCGCACCTGTTCTCCCGGCCGTGGACACAGATAACCGGGCACGCGGGCGCGTACCGTCGTTCGCGTGGCAGACTGCAATTGCAGCGTCACGCCGGCGTCCTGCCCCTGGAAGATCACCTCGGTGACGACGGCGTCATAAACCGCGCGCTCGGGCAGCGTCTCATCGGCGCGCAGCAGGCGGATCTGCTCGGGCCGCACCATCACATCGACCGCGCCATTGCCCAGCGGCGCGGCCAACGCGAGTTCGCCAAGCTCGCAACTCACGCGATCCTGCGTGACCGTGCCCGGCAACAACACCGCCTCGCCGACGAACGACGCCAACTCGCGCGTCACCGGCCGCTGATACAGCATCTCCGGCGTCGCCGTCTGGATCAGCCGGCCGTTCCATAGCACCGCCACTTCATGCCCGAGCGACAACGCCTCGGATTGATCGTGCGTGACCAGCACGGCCGTCGCGCCGGCCGCAGCTAACGCGCTGGCCACCGCCTGGCGGGTTTCGAGCCGCAACGCGGCGTCGAGCGACGAGAAGGGCTCGTCGAGCATCACCAGCGTCGGCGCCGGGGCGAGCGCGCGGGCCAACGCGACACGCTGCTGCTGGCCGCCCGACAACTGCTGCGGCGCGCGCTCGCCGAAGTTCGCCGGCAAGCCGACCAGCTCCAGCAGCTCGGCCACCCGATGCCGCGTGCGGCGCTGCGTGCGCGGCAAGCCGAACACGATGTTGTCCGCCACCGACAGATGCGGAAACAGTGCACCTTCCTGCGGCACGTAACCGATGCGGCGCTGCTCCGACGGCACATGCAGGTTGTCGCCGACCACGCGGCGGCCGTCGATTTCGACGCTGCCGCCATCGGCGCGTTCGAACCCGCACAGCACGCGCAGCAGCGTGGTTTTGCCGCTGCCCGACGGGCCGAGCAGCGCGAGCAGGGTGCCGCGCTCGACCGAGAGATCGATGCCGTGCAGCACAGGGTGGCCGTCGAACGATTTCTGCAGTCCGCGGATACGAAGTTCGCTCATGAAAATCCGATGGTAAAAGCGCGTTGATTCAGCGGCGTCGGTGTCGTTAGTGTCGTCAGTGTTAACGGCGGCATCAGTCCGGTCAGCCGCGTTCGCCGAGCAGCGCCGATCTGCCGAGCAGCGCGAACAGCAGGCCCGACGCGCACAACGAAATGCCGGTGAGCAACGCCGCGTACGGCGCGGCTGCGGCAAACGCCATCGTCGACGTGTCGGCCCAGACCTGGGTGGCGAGCGTTTGCGTGTCGAGCGGCGAGAGCAGCAGCGTCGCGTTCAGTTCGGTGACGACCGAGATGAACACCATCGCCGCGGCTGCGCCGAGCCCAGGCCCCGCCAGTGGCAACATCACGCGAAACAGCGTTTGCGACCAGCTCAGGCCAAGCGCGCGCGCGGTTTCCTCGAGACGCGGCTGCGCCTGCATGAACGCGGCGCGCACGCTCACCAGCGCGAGCGGCATGAACAGCATCGCGTAGGCGACCACCAGCAGCGTCGCGCTTTGATAGAGCGGTTGCAGCGCATGCACCGCGAGCGACACGATCGCCAGCGCGATCACCAGACCCGGCACGCCTTGCGCGAGAAACACCGTGCGCTCGAACAGCGTCGCGAAACGGGTCGGATAGCGCACCAGCAAAAACGCGAGCGGCACGACCAGCAAGGTGGTCAGCAGCGCGGCGGCGAGGCCGAAGCCGAGCGACGACAGCGTCGCGTTGAACAGCAGCTCGGGCGAGACATCGGCTGGCGTCACGGCGGCCGCGCCCGGTTGCGTGAGCCAGTAGCCGATCATGCCGAGCGGCACGCCGAGCGTCGTGAGCGTCAGCAGCGCAAAGCCGGCGACGACGATCCAGCGCCACGCGCCGAGGTCGTAGCGCAACACCGCGCGCCGCGTGCCGCGATCGACGCGTTCATAACGCGCCGCGCCGCGCACGCGAAACTCGAACGCCAGCACGATCAGGCAGATCACGATCAGCAGGCAGGCGAGCAGCGAAGCGCCGCCGCCATCGAAACTGGTGCGGTATTCAGCATAGATCTGCGTCGTGAACGTGCGAAAGCGCAGCAGCGTAAACGCGCCGAACTCGGACAGTACGCCGAGCGCCACCAGCAACATGCCGCCGAGCAGCGCCGGCCGCAATTGCGGCAGCACCACGCGAGTGAAACTGGTCCAGCGGTTGCAGCCGAGCGCGCGCGCGCTTTCTTCGAGCGCCGGGTCCATGCCGCGCAGCGCGGCGGCGACCGGCAGATAGACGAGCGGGAAATACGCGCAGCTCAG
>DATAQT010000031.1:0-2182 GCA_036264535.1 Paraburkholderia sp.
GCGGGCATTCTGGTGTGCTCGTTTCTCGGCGGCATGCGCGCGGTCACGTGGACCCAGGTCGCGCAATACATCATCCTGATCCTCGCGCTGCTGATACCGGTGTCGATGATCGCGCACAAGGACGGCCTCGGCTGGGTGCCGCAACTGAGCTTTGGACGCTTGATGGAGCGCATGGAAGGGCTCGAGAAACAGGTGCGCGACGCGCCGCTCGAACAGCGGGTGCGCGATGACTATCGACGCCGCGCCGCTCTGATGCAAGTGCGGCTCGATAGGCTGCCGCAATCGTACGTCGACGAGAAGCAGCGGCTCACGCAGGAACTCGGCGATCTGCGCCGCCATAACGGTCCATTGCGCGAGATCAAGGAGCGCGAACGCGCGCTCGAACAGTTTCCGCGCGATGCCTCCGCCGCGCAGATCGTCTGGAGCCAGCAGCGCGACGACATGCTGATGCGCGCGACCGCGCCGGTGCCGATGCACGAACCGTTTCCGGCGGTCGGCGACGAAGACCGCAGCACGCATGCGCGCAACTTTCTGTCGCTGCTGCTGTGTCTGTCGCTGGGCACGGCGAGCCTGCCGCATATCCTGACGCGCTATAACACGACGACCTCGGTTGCGTCGGCGCGTCGCTCGGTCGGCTGGACGCTCTTTTTCGTCGCGCTGTTCTATCTGACCGTGCCGGTGCTCGCCGTGCTGATCAAGTACGAGATCCTGACGAATCTGGTCGGTCATCACTTCGCCGATCTGCCGCAATGGCTGATGCAATGGCGCAAGGTCGAGCCGAGCCTGATCAGCCTTGCCGATACGAACGGCGATGGCATCGTGCGCTGGAGCGAGATCCAGATGCAACCCGATATGGTCGTGCTCGCGGCGCCCGAGATCGCGGGGCTGCCGTATGTGATGTCGGGCTTGATCGCGGCGGGGGCGCTGGCGGCGGCGTTATCGACCGCGGATGGTCTGCTGCTGACGATTGCGAACGCGTTGTCGCATGACGTGTACTACCACATGGTCGATCCGAACGCGTCGAGCCAGCGGCGCGTGACGATCTCGAAGATTCTGCTGCTGTTTGTCGCGCTGTTCGCGTCGTACGTGGCGTCGCTCAATACGGGGAATATTCTGTTTCTGGTCGGGGCGGCGTTTTCGCTGGCAGCGTCGAGTCTGTTTCCGGCGCTCGTGCTCGGCGTGTTCTGGAAACGCACGACGCGGCTCGGCGCGGTGGCGGGGATGGTCGCGGGGCTCGTCGTGTGCATCTACTACATCGTCTCGACGTATCCGTTTTTCACGCAGATGACGGGTTTCACGGGCGCGCGCTGGTTCGGCATCGAGCCGATCAGCTCGGGTGTGTTCGGTGTGCCGGCGGGGTTTCTCGTCGCGATCGGGGTGAGTTTGATCGATCGCAAGGCGGACGCTTATACGATCGCGCTGGTCGACTATATCCGGCATCCGTAGGCGGTTTGCGGGCGGCTTTGGACGGGGTGTGGCGGACGGCGCGAAGTTTGCTATAATTCGGCTCCCCGCCGGAGAGATGGATGAGCGGTTTAAGTCGCACGCCTGGAAAGCGTGTATAGGTTAATAGCCTATCCGGGGTTCGAATCCCCGTCTCTCCGCCAGGCAGAATGCACCCAACCCCTTGATTTGATTCCAAAATCAAGGGGTTTTTCATTTCCACCGTCAACTCTCCCCCGTATCCCCCCGCTCCGCACAAGCCCCCGTAACCGGCGGCCTCCCGCGCGTCGCCCCCCACAACGGCACGCCCTGCTGAATCCCAGCCTTCGCCAGCATATGAGCGCTAATCGGCGCCGTCAGAAACAGAAACGCGGGAATCAGCAACTCATGCAGGCTCGCAAAGTTGTCGTGCGCGCTGAAATACACCACCGACGCCAGCACGATGCCGCCCACGCCCAGCGTGGTCGATTTGGTCGGACCGTGCAGGCGCATGAAAAAGTCAGGCAGCCGCGCAAGCCCGATCGCACCGATCAACATAAACAGACTGCCGACGAGCAGCAGCAAACAAACGATCGCTTCGATAACGATTTGCATCGACATGCCTCGCGCTAGTTGAGTTCGATGATGTCGCCGCGCTGCAGGTACTTGGTGAGCGCGACCGTGCCCACGAAACCCATCACCGCGATCAGCAGCGCGACCTCGAAGAGGACCGTCGAGCGCAGGCTGATGCCGTACACGA